>JBHWPB010000062.1:0-14102 GCA_043424675.1 Carnobacteriaceae bacterium
TGACTCAGCTGGAGCTATGGATTAATTTCCATAGCTCCAGCTGCTGTTTTGTTTGTACATGTTGTAAGTTAAAAAAATAAGTTCTCAGACGTTTTCATCTTTTTGGATAATATGTATGAATAGCCTCAAACAGACTAAAACTGCTTATAAAGGCGATTAAATTTGAAGTTTAGTTAAAATTAGAGTATAATACACTATAGTGAAACCTTGGCGTGGCAGGAAGCCACGCTAATTTTGTGAGATGGAGTGTGAGTAAAATGATAGACGAACATAGTTTCCCTATAAACACGGAATACATTACCTTAGGACAATTTTTAAAAAGTATCGATATGATTGAGAGTGGCGGTATGGCTAAGCATTTTCTAGAGAATTATTATGTCTTAGTGGATGGAGAAGAAGAAGAGCGCCGCGGAAAAAAACTTTATCCTGGAACAATTGTTGAATTTCCAGAGGCAGCACGATATGAAATTATAAAAGATACTGGAAATTAAAAGCGATGATTCTTGAATCATTACAGCTTAAAAACTTCAGAAACTATCAAGATGTGGATATCTCTTTTTCCAAAGGAATCAATATCTTAATCGGCAATAATGCTCAAGGTAAGACGAATTTACTGGAAAGTATCTATGTGCTTGCTTTAGCACGCAGTCACCGAACATCAAAAGATAACGAGATGATTCGTTTTGGAGAAGAAGCGAGTCGCATCAGCGGTGTAGTAAAAACAGAGCGGTCGCAGTTTCCTTTAGAAATTATTCTTTCCAAACAAGGAAAAAAAGCAAAAGTAAACCACTTGCTCCAACGCTCTTTAAGTGACTATATCGGGCACTTGAAGGTCGTCTTATTTGCGCCGGAAGATCTGTCTCTAGTCAAAGGAGCTCCTTCTGAACGAAGAGGTTTTATTGACCGAGAACTAGGGCAAATTGACGCAGTTTATCTTTACCATATCACTCAATATAATCGAATTCTCAAACAACGTAATCAATATTTAAAAGATATACGCAGACAACCTGGCAAAAGTGATGAAATTTATTTAGAGGTCTTAACGGAACAATTAGCTGTGGAAGCAAGCGAAGTGATCAAAGAGCGAGTTTGGTTCATTGAAAACTTGAACAAATGGGCCAAAACTATACATGAAGAAATTACTCAGGGAGAAGAAAAACTTCATATTTCGTATCAGACCTCCATCAAAGCAGAAGATTACATTGATACAGAGGCTTTATTTGTTTTATTAATGGACCATTATAAAAGAAATAAAAAAAGAGATAGAGAACAGGGAAATACCTTCATAGGCCCTCATCGTGATGATATTTCTTTTTATATTAATGATAAAAATGTCCAGACTTATGGTTCCCAAGGCCAACAGCGGACCACTGCTTTAAGTACTAAATTGGCAGAAATTGACTTGATTAAAGAAACAACTGGTTTTTATCCTGTTTTATTATTAGATGATGTCCTTTCAGAACTAGACGATCATAGACAAACTCATCTGCTTAAAGCAACTCAGTCTAAAGTTCAAACTTTTTTAACGACGACAAGTATTGAAGGTATTGAAAGACAAGTGATTGACAATCCCACACTTTATAGAATTAAGGATGGAAATATAGAAACGGAGAATGATGAGTAAACATGGCAGAAAACAATACAAACAAGCAGAGTGAATATAACGCGAGTCAAATTGAGGTGTTAGAGGGTCTCGAAGCTGTCCGTAAGCGACCAGGTATGTATATTGGGTCAACGAGCTCTGTCGGTTTACACCATTTGGTATGGGAGATTGTGGACAACTCGATTGACGAAGCGATGGCAGGCTTTGCAGAGAATATCGTAGTGGAAGTCAATGAAGATGAATCTATTACAGTCACAGATGATGGGCGCGGGATTCCGGTGGATATTCAAGAAAAAACTGGGCGCCCTGCCGTAGAGACTGTTTTAACCGTTCTCCACGCTGGAGGAAAATTTGGCGGTGGAGGTTATAAAGTATCTGGAGGTCTTCATGGGGTAGGATCTGCTGTTGTCAATGCTTTATCAGAATGGTTTAAGGTGACAATCTACAAGGACGGTACTATTTATGAACAGGAATATGAAAGAGGCACACCAAAATATGATCTTAAGATAGTCGGCGAAACAGACAAGCAAGGAACAGTCATCACTTTCCTCGCAGACGATCAGATCTTCGAAGAGCCGCTTACCTACAGTTTTGAGACAATGAATGAGCGCATTCAGGAACTAGCCTTTTTAAACAAAGGATTGAATATTACCTTAATCGACCACCGACCTGAAGAAAAAGAAGAAAGAAGTTATCACTACGAAGGGGGGATAAAAAGCTACGCTCGCTATTTAACAGAAGGTGAAAATCTCATCTATCCTGACCCTATCTACTTTGAAGACGAGCAAGATGATATTACTGTTGAAGTCGCGATGATGCATTCTACAAAACACGTAGGAACGATCAAAAGTTTTGCTAACAATATTCATACAGTGGAAGGTGGCACACATGAAGTCGGTCTTCGTACTGCTTTGACGCGTACCATCAATGATTATGCCCGAAGCACTAATTTCTTAAAAGACAATGATGAAAACTTTTCTGGAGAAGATGTGCGGGAAGGATTAACAGTTGTACTTTCTGTTAAACACACGAATCCTCAATTTGAAGGACAGACAAAGACCAAGCTGGGAAACTCTGAGGTAAGAGGCATTACAGACCGACTCTTTTCTACTAACTTTGCAAAATTCTTATTAGAAAATCCTACACCTGCGAAGAAAATTCTACAGAAAGCTAAAGTAGCTTATGATTCGCGTATGGCAGCCAAAAGAGCGCGTGATGCCACACGTAAGAAGAGTGGGTTAGAAATCAGTAATCTTCCAGGAAAGCTCGCCGACTCATCTTCTAAAGATCCTGAAATCAATGAACTCTTTATTGTGGAGGGAGATTCAGCCGGCGGTTCTGCTAAACAAGCACGTAATCGTGAATACCAAGCTATCCTTCCTATCCGAGGTAAGATTTTAAACGTTGAAAAAGCAACTCTGGACCGCATTACAGCCAATGAAGAGATCCGCACCATGTTCACAGCGCTCGGGACAGGATTTGGAGAGAACTTTGACGCGTCAGAAGTACGCTACCACAAGCTTATTATCATGACAGATGCAGATGTAGACGGCGCTCATATTAACACCTTGCTGCTCACCCTGCTCTACCGATATATGCGTCCAATGATTGAAGAAGGTTACGTCTATCTTGCACAGCCTCCTCTATATTCCGTAAGACAAGGTAAAAAACGAGAATTTATTCAAACCGACCGAGAATTAGAAACATATCTGGCACATATCCCAGAATCACCTAAACCAGAGATCCAACGCTACAAAGGTTTAGGAGAGATGGATGCCAATGAATTGTGGGAAACGACAATGAATCCTGAAAATCGAACCTTGATACGTATGACGATTGACGATGCTGAAGAATCTAACAGAGTGATAGAGATGCTCATGGGCGATGAAGTCCCACCGCGTCGTGAATTTATTGAAGAAAATGCCCAATACGTGGACAATATTGACTTATGATAATAGAACAAAAGGAGGTTCCTATAATAAATGGTTGATCATTATAATGAAAATATACAATATGCTGAACTGTCTCAAGAGATGCGGAATTCTTTCCTAGATTATGCGATGAGTGTTATTGTTTCGCGTGCCCTTCCCGATGTCCGGGATGGATTGAAACCTGTTCACCGCCGTATTTTATATGGAATGAATGAGTTAGGTATAACACCTGATAAAGGTTACAAGAAATCTGCACGTATCGTTGGGGACGTTATGGGGAAATACCACCCTCATGGAGACTCGGCAATTTATGAATCGATGGTAAGGATGGCACAAGATTTCTCTTTCCGCTATGAACTGATTGACGGCCACGGAAACTTTGGCTCAGTCGATGGCGATGGCGCTGCTGCCATGCGTTATACAGAAGCGCGTATGAGCAAAATTTCTTTAGAGATGCTGCGTGATATCAATAAAAATACGGTAGATTTTCAAGATAACTATGATGGAGAAGAAAGAGAACCTGAGGTACTTCCTGCTCGTTTTCCTAACTTACTCGTCAACGGAGCATCCGGCATTGCTGTGGGGATGGCTACTAATATTCCTCCTCACAATTTAGGAGAGACAATCGATGCAGCGATTATGTTGCTCCATAATCCAGATGCAGAGATTCAAGACCTAATGGAAGCCGTACCTGGACCAGACTTCCCTACTGGCGGAACTGTACTTGGCAAGTCTGGGATCCGTAAGGCTTATGAAACAGGACGCGGAAGCATCATATTACGTGCAAAAGCAAGAATTGAAGTTCTCGAAACTGGTAGAGAACTCATCATTGTTGATGAAATACCTTACCAAGTGAATAAAGCAAAAATGATTGAAAAAATTGCCGAGCTCGTTCGAGATAAAATGATTGATGGCATCACGGAGTTACGGGATGAATCTGACCAAAATGGAATGAGAATCGTTATCGGCGTACGACGTGATACATCTGCTGGTGTTGTCTTAAATAATTTATATAAACAGACACAAATGCAAACTTCTTTTGGCTTCAACATGCTTGCTATTGTGGATGGCGTTCCAAAAACACTGTCGCTCAAACAAATTTTAGAAGAGTACCTCAAACATCAGCGCCAAGTAGTCGAACGTCGTACACGCTTTGATAAACAAAAAGCAGAAAATCGTGCTCACATTCTCGCTGGGCTGCGCATAGCACTTGATAATATTAATGAAATTATTCGTATTATTCGCAGCTCGGAAGAATCAAGTGTAGCTAAACAGACTCTGATTGAGCGTTTCGAGCTCTCTGATAAGCAAGCGCAATCTATACTCGATATGAGATTAGTGCGCTTGACGGGTTTAGAACGTGATAAAATAAATAATGAATATGATGAAAAAATGGAATTGATCAGAGATTTAACTGATATTCTTAATCGTCCAGAACGAATCGATCAGATTATTGATGAAGAACTCACAGAAGTTAAGCAAAAATATGGCGATGAGCGTCGTACAGAGCTCATGGTAGGTGAAGTATTAAGCCTTGAAGACGAAGACTTGATTGAGGAAGAAGAGATCACTATTCTTCTGACAGAAGATGGTTATGTGAAGCGCATGCCTAGTGAAGAGTTCAAATCACAACATCGTGGCGGCCGTGGAGTAAAAGGTATAAGCACACATGATGAAGATTACGTGAGCCAAATCCTGACATGCTCTACGCATGATCTTATTTTGTCCTTTACTAATAAAGGAAAAATTTATCGTGTGAAAGGATATGAGATACCGGAGTATGGTCGTTCAGCTAAAGGGCTTCCTATCATCAACATTATGAATATTGGATCTGATGAATCTATTGAAGCAATGGTCAGTCTCGAAGATAAACCTCAAGGAGATGAACACTTATTCTTTGTAACAAAAAACGGAACAGTAAAGAGAACCTTGCTCGAAGAATTCCGTAATATTAGAACAAGTGGGATTATCGCAATTAAACTGAATGAAGATGATGAGCTCATAGATGTATTTGTCACACAAGGCGATGATAATATTATTATTGGAACCCAGCAAGGCTATGCTGTAAGTTTTAGCGAGACAGATGTCCGCAGTATGGGACGTAATACCACAGGGGTAAGAGGTGCCAACTTACGTGAAGGCGATCAAGTCATTGGAGCTTCTACCCTGCCCGAAGCTTCTGATGTCCTCGTAGTAAGTGAAAAGGGATATGGAAAACGTACCAAAGCTGAAGAGTATCCTGTTCGTGGCCGGGGCGGAAAAGGTATTATTACGTTAAATGTTACAGATAAAAATGGACCTCTCAAAGCTTTGATGACTGTAGAAGGAGAAGAAGATATCCTCTTGATGACTTCAGAAGGAATTATGATTCGCTTTGAAGTTGGAAATGTCTCAACTACGGGACGTGCGACCCAAGGTGTTCGCTTAGTGAGAATGGACGAGGGTGTTTACGTTACAACAGCTGAAAAGCTCATTGAATCTAGTGAGGATGACGAGGAAAATTCGGCAAACGAAGTAGAATAACTAAGCTCTTCTTGCTTAGATAAGCTGCAATTCCAGACGAAAGGAATGTTTCACGTGAAACATTCCTTTTTTATTGGATAAAATATATTAAAATGACTTTCATAAACATGTGTAGAGGTCGCGGAAAAGAAGCGATATACAGCATTCTTGGGTAAAGAACTGTGGAGAAGTTTATGACAAACTTGATATGGAAAATTTATTATTCTTGAAAAGAGCAAAACTAACAGAAAGTCAATTCAAATATTTGGAAAGACAAGCTCAGAGTCTATTCTTGGAGTTGTCTTTTTTGTTGACAACTGACTAAAGGGGGAATATTATGTATTGAGTTGAAAGTGCTCAATCACTGATTCTAGTTGGTTTTTGAGGTATGTTAATCATAATAAGGCAACTTATGGTGTAAATATAAAGAAAATAAGGTGTTAATATGTCAAAAATTTTAGACAAAATGTCTATCCCTCAAATTATTATGTTAGCTTATGCAAGTTTGATTTTGACAGGAGGAGTTTTACTAAGTTTCCCCTTTTCGTCAGCGAACGGAGAAGCTACTGCTTTTCTTGATGCTTTGTTTACAGCGACTTCCGCTACAGCAGTGACAGGTCAAGTGACGCTGAACACTGCCGAACACTGGAACTATGTGGGCAAGACTATTATTATTACGTTGATAGAGATTGGCGGACTTGGATTTATGACGGTATGGGCGATGCTTTACAATTATATCGTGGGCCGCCCCAATCTAAAACAAAGGCAGGTCGTTGCAGAATCTCTTTCGTTAAGTGGCGGCGATAAGTTGGAAGTTCAAGTCGGATCTATTATAAAAATTGCTTTGTCCATTCAATTGATTGGAGCTGTCTTACTCTCTTTCATTTTTATTCCCGATTATGGTTTGACAGAGGGAATCTATTTTTCCTTCTTTCACAGTATCTCAGCATTTTGTAATGCAGGATTTGATATTATTGGAGACAGTTTAATCAGTTACAATAATAATCCCTTTATTCTATTAGTTATTGCTGGATTGATTATGGCTGGAGGACTGGGATTCATCGTTTGGGAAGACATCATCAATTTTCCTAGAACACGTAAGATTAGAAAATATTCTAAAATTGTCTTGATTACGACAATCTCTATCTGGATTATAGGGACAATCCTATTTGCAGTTATGGAAAGTGGTAACGGAACTTTCGACCATCTGTCTTGGTGGGAACAACTTGTAAATTATTTTTTCTTATCCGTTACACCGAGAACAGCTGGCTATGTCAATATTGATTATTCAACTCTAAGCCTAGGCAGCATCTTTTTGACTATTTTATTGATGTTTATAGGTGCATCGTCAGCATCGACAGGGGGCGGGATAAAGGTTACCACACTAGTTGTTATGTTAGTCGTCCTCTATCGTTCAGCGAATCGTGAACCTTACCGTGTCGTCAATCGTTCTATATCCCAAGATACGGTCCGTCGCGCCTTCTTTATTTTCGGGTCTGGGATTATGATTGCAGGCGTGGCGACTTTTATTTTATTAAACACAGAAACAATTCCGGCAAACTTTGGTATCGAGTATATCATGGTTGAAGTTTTCTCTTGTTTAGGAACAGTCGGCTTGACGATGGGGCTGACTCCAGATTTAACGGCAATAGGAAAAATAGTCCTCATTATGTTGATGTTGATCGGCCGGGTAGGGATCATCACTTTCTTATGGTCATTCGCTGGCAAGAAACATGACTCAAGAATAAAATATGTAGATATGAATATTTTAGTTGGCTAACTAAATTACTTTGAAAAAGAGGGAAAGTATAATGAAAAAAACAATCGGTGTATTGGGACTGGGACTATTTGGAACTTCTGTTGCACGCACCCTCTCCAAGAATAATGTAGATGTTATAGCGATGGACAAGAATATTGATCACTTGGAAGAGCTCGTTGATGAGATAACGTTAGGCGTACAGGGAGACTTTACTCGTTTAGATCAGTTGGCTGAAGCTGGTTTCGGAGAATGCGATGAAGTTATTGTCGCGGCTTCTCAAAAACTAGAAGACTCTATTTTAGCTATTTTGAATTTGCAGAAATTAGATGTCCCTAAAATTACGGTAAAAACAAAAAATGAGGCTTATCAAGAGGTTCTTTTAAAGGTCGGAGCAACACGGGTCATTTTGCCTGAGGTTGAAATGGGTTATCAAGTAGGAATGATGTTAGCTAACCCTTCCGTTCACGAGCTGATCAAACTAGACAGTCACTATAATGTGATTGAATTTCTCGCTAAAGAGGCATGGGTTGGGAAGAGTGTGGCGTCAATTGATTTTAGAAGAGATTTCGATCTCAACATCATCGCGGTGCAACATGAGCATGAAAATGATTATACTATTGAGTTCGGTCCCAACACTATCATTCAAAAAGGTGAGCTATTTATCGGGGTCACTACTGATGAGGGAATGCAGAAACTCATCTGATGTTTTCTATATACAGTTCATTGGAAAATCCACAGAATGTTTCACGTGAAACATTCTGTGGATTTTTTTATTTTTCGTTCCAATCTCCCTTGTCGTCTTTCTATATCAGTCGCTTCAAAAAGTAAAAGTATGAAAAGACTTGCTAAAAGCATAAAGACATGATATCATCTTTAGATGTGAGTATCTAAATATATATAGTTACTCTCCTTGCTCTTCATAGTAAAAGAAGAGCCACAAGACCATGAGGAGGTGGATGCAAGATGAACGAAGTAAGAGAATATGAACTTTTATACATTATCCGTCCTGATTTAGATGAGAATGATAGAGATGCTCTAACTGAACGTTTCAATAAAGTTATTGAAGATAACGGTGGAGAAATTTCTGAGTCAAAAGTATGGAGTACACGTCGTTTTGCTTATGAAATTGAAGATTATAATGAGGGTATTTATTATCTCGTCAACTTTTCTACAAGCAACCAAGACGCTTTAAACGAGTTTGATCGTTTAGCTAGTATTAACGATGATATCCTACGCCATATGATTGTACGTCGCGAAGACAGAGAGTAAATGTTTCACGTGAAACATTTTGAAGAGAGAGGAGTCCAATAATGATTAACAATGTTGTATTAGTCGGACGCTTAACACGTGATGTTGACCTTCGTTATACTTCAAATGGAACAGCAGTAGGTAATTTTTCTTTAGCTATTGATCGACCATTCACGAATAGCCAAGGCGAACGAGACACGGATTTTATCAACTGTGTGATCTGGAGAAAGTCTGCTGAAACTTTAGCGAATTTCTCAAGAAAAGGTTCTCTTATTGGTGTAACAGGGCGTATACAGACCCGAAATTATGAAAATAATCAAGGGCAAACAGTATATGTTACAGAAATCGTAACAGAAAACTTTCAATTGCTTGAGCCGAAATCTGTTACAGAACGACGAGCCCAAGAGCAAGGAAGCACCGCTCCTGCTACTGGTGGAGGACAACAATCATACAATACTAATCAAAATCAAGCTCCTTCCTCAACTCAAGATCCTTTTGCAGATTTTGATGATCCTTTCAAAGAAAGCAGCGACAAAGTAGATATTTCTGAAGACGATCTACCATTTTAATCTAAAAAAAGATAGGAGGATAAATTATGGCTCGTAGAGGTGGAGGAAGACGCCGCAAAGTAGATTTCTTTGCTGCTAACCACATTGAATATATTGACTACAAAGATACGAATTTGCTAAATCGTTTTATGTCTGATCGCGGTAAAATTTTACCACGTCGTGCAACAGGAACGTATGCAAAAAACCAACGTAAATTGGCAACTGCAGTGAAACGTGCTCGTTTTATGGGACTGCTTCCTTACGTGATAAAAGAAGACTAAGTAAGACTATAAATAGCACACAGTTTACCCTGTGCTAAATAAAAATATTTAAGGACTAGGCGGAGAAAGCTATTATAACTTTCCACCTGGTCCTTTTTACTTCATAGCACTACATAGGACCTAGCTTTCAGAAAAGAGGTTAGCTTATTTATAGAATTGTTTCACGTGAAACAATTTTTAGACGAAGAGAGCTTTTTTCAAAATGTGGTAAATAATGAAGATAAATGATAAAATACCTTTGATCTAAATATCGTATTTAAAAGGAGATAAAATGGATAATAATGATCAACAATATTCTCCTCCTCAATTAAATTTACAATCTAACTGGATGACTTTAGCTATTATAGCTATCTTGTTTTTCATAGTGGTATTGTCATTTGTTGAGGATCTTACTTTTGGGATTATCATTACCGCACTGGCTGCTGGTATTGGTATTCTCATGTACCGGATGAGAGTGAAAAATTCAGAAAGAATATTATATTATATCGAAACACTTTCTCATCGAATTAAAAAAGGAGAACAAGAATCGCTTATAAAGATGCCGATTGGCATTCTTTTGTATGATGAAGACAAAGATGTTGAATGGGCAAACCCCTATCTGATATCTCAAATCTCTGATGATGACATCTTAGGAAATAAAGTATGGGATGTAATTCCTGAGCTTTCAGATGAAGAGATCGTTAATGAAGAAGATAATGAATTCGTGATTGAATGGAATGATAAAACATATGACGTTTTAATTCAAAAAGAAGTTCGATCTATATATTTCCTAGATATAACGAAATATGCGAATATAGAGAAGAAAGCTCAACAAACGCAGCCCGTCATTGGATTTATGATCTTAGATAATTATGACGAGCTCGCTGGTGAGATGGATGATAAAGAAATGTCCCGATTAGACAGTATGTTGACTTCTTATTTTTCTACATTTTTTAATGAAAGAAGCATTTACTACAAAAGGCTTGAAAATGATCGTTACCTTTTATTAATGAATTTGAAGGAAAGCGAAAAATTGGAAGAAGAAGGCTTCAAGTTTATTGACAATATCCGTGAAAAAACTTCTAAGCGAAATATGCCCCTCACTATCAGTATCGGACTTGCCTATGGAGAGAAAACATTTTCAGAACTTGCTGCTCATGCACAAGACAATGTAGACCTCGCTTTAGGAAGAGGAGGAGACCAGGCGATTGTTGGAGAAATAGATGAAGAACAACGCTACTATGGAGGTACCAGCAATCCTATGGTGAAGAGAACGCGTGTTCGGGCCCGCGTCGTAACTCAAGTCCTAGAAGATTTGATGAAAGAGAGCGAGCAAATATTCATCATGGGGCACCAACGGCCTGATTTAGACGCAATCGGCTCTTCATTAGGAGTCCGTCGTATTGCTGAAATGAACGAAAGAGAAGCCTGGGTGGTTGTTGATTCTGACGATTTGAATAAAGATGTTGGCATGTTAATTGCTATCGCAAACGAAGATGAACATATTGGCCCCTACATCATTGAACCAGAAGAAGCTAAGAATAAGGTAACCAAAGATAGCCTAGTGATCTTAGTCGACCACCATAAACCGAGCATGAGCATCGTTCCGAAGTTAGTCGAACGCTCAGACAACGTGGCGATTATCGACCACCACCGTAGAGGAAATGATTTCCCAGAGGACCCTCTGCTTGTTTACATTGAACCTTATGCTTCGTCAGCGGGAGAACTTGTAACGGAAATGTTTGAGTTTGTTACGGGAGAAGGACCTCCAATCAATAAACTTGAAGCGACAGGCCTCTTAGGTGGTATAATAGTGGACACGAACAATTTTTCTTTACGAACCGGCTCCAGAACTTTTAATGCGGCAAGTTATCTTCAATCTGTTGGAGCCAATAATATGTTGATTCAACAGCTTTTAGAAGAGGACAGGGAAGTTTATCTTAAAAGAAGTCATTTGATTGAAAACATGGAAATTTATAAGAATCGCTTTGCTATTGCAACTGGAGAAGAGAATGAAATCTACAGTGCAGTTGTGACCGCTCAAACAGCAGACACTATGCTTTCTTTTACAAATATTGAGGCGTCCTTCGTTATTACCTTGCGTCCTGATGGTAAAGTAGGAGTAAGTGCGAGAAGTTTAGGTCAGTTGAATGTGCAACTTGTAATGGAGGATATGGGCGGAGGAGGCCACTTGTCCAATGCTGCCACTCAGATTGAAGGGAAGTCAATCGCTGAAGTAAAAGAGATGCTTATCGAAACTTTGAACAAACGCATGAAATAAAAAACATAGGAGGCTTATGATATGAAAGTTATTTTATTAGAAGATGTGAAAAAGCAAGGTAAAAAAGGTGATGTGGTCGAAGTCGCCGACGGTTATGCAAACAATTACCTTATCAAAAATAATCTTGCAGAACCGGCAACAGCAGGAAACATAAAACAGCTCAAGGCTCAGCAAGAAGCAGAGCGTGAAGAAGAACAAGCTGAACGTGCCGAAGCTGAAAAACAAAAAGAGATTTTAGAAAAAGATGGTAATGACATTAAGATTTACGAAAAAGCAGCCGATGATGGACGTTTATTCGGCTCTGTAACGACTATGCAGGTTGCTGATGAAATAGAAGACCAATTGGGCATTAAAGTGGATAAAAGAAAAATTGAAATGAAAGTTCCTATGCGTGCTTTAGGCTCTCAAAAAATGACAGTGAAGTTACACCCTGATGTAACAGCAACAGTTACTGTTCATGTTTTAGAAGCCAATGAATAAGCATAAGTTTTAGTAAAAAAATTTTAATAGACTCCGTTCTAGCTTGATAAGGGCGGGGTCTTTCTTTAGCCAATTTTTTAAACAAAAAAAATTGAATGTGAGACAATAGCTAGGTAAGTAGAATATTTTTATATAAGTAAGTAAAGAAGAGAGGGAGCACTTTTGGCTCAAGAACAGTTTCAAGATTATTTACCACCACAAAATATAGAAGCCGAACAAGCGGTGTTAGGGTCTGTTTTCCGTGCGCCGGATGTACTGATTGAAGCATTAGAACATATTCAATCAGAAGACTTCTATCGCAGAAGCCATCAGCTTATTTTCCAAACAATGGTTGATTTAAATGATAAAAATGAACCAATAGATGCTTTAGCAGTAAGTAATGAGCTCGAAAATAAAAATCAGCTTGAAGATGTTGGTGGCCGCCAATATTTAGCTGAACTTGCAACCAACGTACCGAGTTCAGCTCACATCAGTTATTATGCAAAAATTGTTGAAGAAAAAGCACTTTTGAGACGCTTGATTCAAACTTCTCAAGGAATCATCGAAAAAAGTTATGAAGCCAGTGAAGATGTCGCAGACATTTTAGATGGAGCCGAATCAAGTATTCTAGAAGTATCAGAGAAAAAGAATCAGAGTGGTTTTACACATATCGCAGATGTGCTCCATTCTAATATGGACCACATCGATTATCTCTATCATAATGATGAAGAAATTACAGGGCTTTCTTCAGGCTATCATGCTTTAGATGAAATGACAGCGGGTCTGCACGCTGATGAGCTTATTATTTTAGCAGCGCGGCCCGGAGTAGGTAAGACGGCCTTCGCCCTAAATATCGCTCAAAATATCGGGACAAAAACGGATGAAACGGTTGCTGTATTTAGCTTAGAGATGGGGGCTCCACAGCTCGTTAATCGTATGCTTTGTGCAGAGGGGACGATTGATGCCAACAATCTCAGAACGGGGAATCTCAGTGAAGAAGAATGGAAAAAACTTGTGGTCGCCATGGGAAGCTTGGCCAGCGCCAATATCTTTATTGATGATACACCGGGCATCCGCACTTCTGAAATTCGAGCAAAGTGTCGCCGACTAAAACAAGAGCAGGGTGGGAACCTTGGTCTAATAATCATCGATTATCTGCAATTGATTGAAGGTTCAAACCGAGAGAACAGACAGCAAGAAGTTTCAGAAATTTCTCGACAGCTGAAGAAACTGGCTAAAGAGCTGAACGTTCCAGTCATCGCTCTTTCACAGCTTTCTCGTGGAGTAGAACAGCGTCAAGATAAACGACCGATTTTAAGTGATCTCAGAGAGTCGGGTTCGATCGAACAAGATGCGGATATTGTAAGCTTCTTGTATCGTGAAGATTATTACGATCGTGATGGAGACGAAGAAGACCATGAAGATAATAACATCGTTGAAGTGATCATCGAAAAAAATCGTAGTGGCCCTCGTGGAACCGCTCAGCTTCTTTTTATAAAAGAATATAGAAG
>JBHWPB010000063.1:0-30004 GCA_043424675.1 Carnobacteriaceae bacterium
CCGTAGCAGATTCTTGCTCAGCTGTGTGAACCTTACGTTGGCTTTTTTAGACAATTTATACCTCCTATAGGTTTTATAAGTTTCGCAGGCTTAATCTCACTTATAGCCCTGTCATTTATCCAAATGGGCGTTAGCGCTATATTCGATTTTCTCTATGTATTATTTATTTAGGATGAATAACCAATGAAGCCGATTTACCAACATTTTAGAGAAGAAGAACAACCATTTATTGACAATGTGAGTGATTGGATCAAGAAGGTAGAAGATCAATACAGACCTCATCTTACAGACTTTCTTGATCCGCGGGAACAATACATTGTCGAAACGCTTATAGGAGAGAGAGAGAACATTCGTCTCGCATTCTATGGCGGTGTAGAAAATGCTGAAAGAAAACGAGCTCTTCTGTATCCCGAATATTTTACTCCACAAATAAGCGACTTTGAAATTGTCTTGTATAATATTAATTATCCCAGCCAGTTCGCTAATTTTTCCCATGGTCAGATATTAGGTACTTTAACATCTTCAGGATTGGATCGAAAAGTTTTCGGCGACATCCAAAATCAGGGAGATGAGTGGCAGTTTTTTACTCAAGCAAATATGGGTGAATATGTGAGATACAATATCCATCAGATTGGCAAAATCAATATTCGAATGGATGAAATTCCATTGGATGAAGCATTTGTAATTGAAGATGAATGGGAATACAAAGAAACGACAGTCACTTCCCTTCGTGTAGATGCTCTTATTTCAGCAGCGTTTAATTTGTCAAGAAAAAGTGCAAAAGACCTGATTTCAAAAGAGAAAGTTAAACTGAACTGGAAGGTTATAGCCAGACCTGATATTGCAATAGAAGTTAATGATGTTTTATCAGTCGGCGGCTATGGTAGGTTACAGCTCCAAGATATCTTAGGACAGTCTAAAAAAGGAAAAGAGATCGTCCAGCTCGGGGTGTTGAACAGCCGTAGAAGTTAATAAAAAATTTGTAAGTCTCTATTCTTTAATTTATACTAACTGTATTGATCTGGAAAACTTCAGGAGGTGTTCCATCGGTGCTGACTCCAATGGATATTCATAATAAACAATTTAAGAAAAAAATGCGTGGTTACGATGAAGACGAAGTCAATGAATTTCTTAACGAAATTATCACTGATTTTGAACAATTGTTAACAGAAAGAAAAGAAACAAAAAATGAACTGGAAGAGCAAAAAAAACGTCTTGCTCAGTTCGAAAACATTGAAGAAAGTCTCAACAAATCAATTGTGGTCGCACAAGAAGCAGCTGACAAACTAAAAGAAAATTCCCAAAAAGAATCTGATAATATTGTGCAAGAAGCTCAAAATAAAGCAGATAAGATTATACAAGATGCTCAAAATAACGCTGATACACTTTTGAAAAAAGCAGTGGAGCAAGCACAAAAAATTGAGCAAGAAACGGAAGAGTTAAGAAAACAGAGCCGTGTATTCAGACAAAGATTACAGCTCATGGTAGAATCACAGCTTGAACTCATCACAGATGATCAGTGGGAAAATGTTTTAGCTGTTCAAGAAATCCCTGAAGCTAAATTAGAAAACATACAAAAGGTTTCAAAAGATTTAGAAGATGAATCGGGTCTTAAGGAAGAAGCAGAAACAAATGAAACTGAGTCTGATGAAAGCAATACAGTTGATGTCGTCTACAGCGTGAATACAGATGAAGAAGTTGAAGACGAACACCGCCCTGCAGAGGAATGAAGGATTTCAATATAAAGACAGATTAAAAATTATTAAAGATAATAGATAAGACACAGAAAAATGCATCTCTTAGAGCGAGCTAGAAAATGGTGAAAGTCTAGTAAGATCCTTGCTTTTTTCTATCACTTATTTGAATCGATGGTATGAAACCGAGTAATACTATCCGCCCATCTGCGTTAAAGTGCTGAGCAAACATAGTCATGTTTAAAGTTGGGTGGTACCACGAAGATTTCGTCCCTTTGCACGAAATCTTTTTCTATTTTAAATAAAAACAGATTGAACATTACAAATAATTCGGAGGTAGAGTAGATAATGGAAATGAAGGATACACTTCAAATTGGCCGTACAGAATTTCCTATGCGAGCTAATTTGCCAAACAAAGAATTAGAAAGCTTAAAAGACTGGGAAGAAAATAAGGTATATGAAAAGAGACAGAAGCAAAACGAAGGGAAACCTAGTTTTGTATTACACGATGGTCCGCCTTTTGCAAACGGGAATATTCACATCGGACATGCACTTAATAAAATCAGTAAAGATATTATTGTCCGCTCGAAATCTATGATGGGCTTTAGATCCCCTTATGTACCTGGGTGGGATACGCACGGTCTTCCTGTAGAACAGGCGCTTGCAAACCAGGGTGTAGATCGTAAGTCGATGTCAGATGTTGAATTCAGAGAAATGTGCCGCCAGTATGCTTGGGATCAAATCAACAAACAAAGAAAAGATTTTAAACGTCTGGGTGTCGCTGGGGAATGGGAAGACCCTTATGTTACTTTATCTAAAGGATATGAAGCGGCTCAGATCAGAGTTTTTGGAAAAATGGCGCAAGAAGGATACATCTATCGCGGTAAAAAGCCTGTTTATTGGTCGCCTTCTAGTGAGTCAGCTCTAGCTGAGGCTGAAATAGAATATCAAGACGTACGTGGACCATCCATTTATGTCAGTTTTGATGTGAAAGATGGCAAAGGTATCTTAGAAGACAGTAAATTTGTTATCTGGACGACAACTCCTTGGACTATACCGGCTAACTTAGCTATTGCTGTCAATCCAACTTATAGTTATTCAGTCGTTCAAGTTGGAGAAGAGAGCTATGTTGTTGCAACAGATCTCATTGAAAAATTAACGAAAACTTTAGAGTGGGAAGAATATGAAGTGGTTCAAGAGTTACAAGGGTCAGAGATGGAGTATATGACAGCTCAGCATCCGTTTTACGACCGTGAATCACTTCTTGTCTTGGGAGAATACGTTACATTAGATGAAGGAACGGGTCTCGTCCACACAGCTCCTGGACACGGGGATGATGACTACTTAATCGGACTTGAATATGATCTCGACATTCTTTCTCCTGTTGACGACCAAGGGAACTTTACAGAAGAAGCACCAGGATTCGAAGGTGTCTTTTATGATGATGCGAATCCGATGGTATCAGAAAAGTTAGAAGAAAATGATCACCTTCTGAAATTAGAATTCTTTACACACAGCTATCCGCATGATTGGCGTACAAAAAAACCAGTCATTTTCCGTGCAACTCCGCAGTGGTTTGCATCTATTGAAGACTTTAGAGAGAATATTCTAGAGGCTATCAAAGATGTAGACTGGATCCTGCCATGGGGAGAAAATAGAATTACAGATATGGTCGAGAATAGAGGAGACTGGGTGATCTCCCGTCAGCGTGTCTGGGGAGTTCCGCTTCCGATATTCTATGGTGAAAATGGAGAAGCTATTATTACAGAAGAAACGATCGAACATGTTTCCGAATTATTTGAAGAAGAAGGTTCTGATGTTTGGTTTGCTCGCGAAGCGAAAGACTTACTTCCAGAAGGATTCACTCACCCATCCAGTCCGAATGGTGAATTCGCCAAAGAGACAGATATTATGGACGTATGGTTTGACTCTGGTTCCTCTCACGAAGCAGTTCTCAGACAGAGAGATTACCTGACTTTCCCTGCAGACATGTATCTCGAAGGTTCTGACCAATACCGCGGCTGGTTCAACTCCAGTTTGACTACAAGCGTGGCTATCAACGACGAAGCACCTTACAAGAGTGTATTATCGCAAGGTTTTGTGTTAGATGGGAAAGGCCACAAAATGAGTAAGTCACTTGGGAACGTTATTGTTCCTAATAAAGTGATTCAACAAAAAGGGGCAGATATCATACGTCTCTGGGTATCAAGTGTAGATTACAGCCAAGACGTACGCGTGAGTCACGACATTCTCGAACAAGTTGCAGACAGTTACAAAAAAATTCGTAACACTCTACGTTATATGATCGCAAACACAGAGGATTTCGATCCGAGTGAAAATAGTGTAGCTTACGAAGACTTACGTTCAGTAGACCAGTATATCCTCAATCGTCTCCAAGAAGTTACAGAAAATGTTCTAGAAGCATACGAAAACTATGACTTCCAGACTGTTTACCGTCAAATCAATCTTTTTTCCATCACAGAACTATCAAACTTCTATGTTGATTTCGCTAAAGATGTCGTTTACATTGAAGCGGAAAATGCTCATCCGCGCCGCAGCATGCAGACTGTCTTTTACAAAGTATTAGTTAACTTAGCTAAATTATTAACACCCATCATTCCACACACCGCTGAAGAAGTATGGTCTTATCTGAAAGAAGATGCAGAATATATCCAGCTGACTGATATGCCAGAAGTTGTCGATTACGCAAATAGTGATCAAATTTTAAACGACTGGGATGACTTTATGACTGTCCGCCGCGATGTAAATAGAGCGCTTGAACAAGCTCGTGATAATGAACTGATCGGTAAATCTTTTGAAGCTAAAGTAACAATTTATCCTAATGAAGAAGTAGCAGCACTCTTCGATCGTTTAGACACTAACTTACAACAAGTTCTCATCGTGTCAGAATTAGTTGTTGATGTAGAATCAGAACCAAGTGAAGATGCCGTAGAGTTTGACAGATTAGCTGTACTTGTCGAAGAAAAAGAAGGCGAAGTGTGTGAGCGCTGCTGGATCACAAGTGAATATGTAGGAACATTTGACGAAGCACCTACTTTATGTGAGCGTTGCTACCCTATTGTCAAAGAAGATTTTCCAGAAGCACTCGAAGATTAAAAGATAGAAAGGTGAGGCCTGTGGAGGAAAAAACTCTATCAAGAAAAGAAATTTTCGAAGGTAAAATTGTTCATCTCGTAGAAGATATAGTCGAGCTTCCGAATGGCGAACAATCAAAACGTGAATTGGTATTCCATGATGACGCTGCTTCAATTCTCGCTTTAACGGAAGATAAAAAAGCTCTTTTTGTAAAACAATATCGCAAAGCCCTGGAGAAGATGATTTATGAAATTCCGGCAGGTCTCATTGACCCAGAAGATGATGGTCCTTTGGAAACTGCTAAAAGAGAGCTAGAAGAAGAGACAGGTTATCGAGCTGAGGACTGGAAAGAATTATATAGCTTTTACTCGAGCCCGGGATTCAGCGATGAATATTGTTATATTTATCAAGCTGAAAATTTAGAGAAGGGGCAGGAACCATTAGCACAGGATGAGGATGAATTCATTGAACTTCATCTTTTGTCTTATGAAGAAGCTATGGATTTATATCAAACCGGAGAGATATGTGACGCTAAGACTGTTTTAGCTTTATTACATTGGAGTACTTTATGAGATGAGTAAAAATAATCAGGAAAAAACAAGCCGGAGCGAAGAAAATAACAATAACTTCTTCAAAAAAGCAATACGCCAGTGGCAGCGAAAAAGAAATGAACAACGTTATGAAAAAGAGTTAGCAAAAGAAGGTCGTACGAGTCGCAGCCGCCAAAAAGAATACGGTTCGGTGAGAGAAACAGGGCGGAAATTGAACATAGCAATTGGCATCGCTGTCTTTATTTTAATAATTGAACTTATCTTCGTATTTTTTGTGTAAAGGAAGTAAAATGGAGAAAATTGGATTAATTTGTGCAATGTCAGAAGAGTTAGAACTTTTACTGGAAGGTCTTGAAAATCAAAAAGAATATACAATCGCCAATATGTCTTTTTATACAGGGTCTTTAGAAGGGGTCCAAGTCGTTCTTGTTTTATCGGGAATTGGGAAGGTTAATGCTTCCATTGCAGTATCGCTTCTTATTTCAGAGTTTGAAGTAGATGCTGTTATCAATACCGGAGTAGCAGGTGCCATTGATCAGAAACTGGAAGTAGGCGACATTGTTGTCGGAGAGCGCTTAGCTTATCACGATGTAAATGTGACAAATTTTGGTTATAGATTAGGGCAACTTCCTCAGATGCCACTGTTCTATGAGTCAAGTCCGAGCCTTATCGCTCTCATTAAAGATACAATCAGCGAAACCAGTCCTACTTTTTATTTCGGTGATATTGTAAGCGGTGATTCCTTTGTCATGGACAGAGAGATGGGCGAAGAGATAAAAAATCAATTTCCTCATGCCTTAGTTACCGAAATGGAAGGGGCTGCTGTAGGGCAGACGAGCTATCAATTTTCTGTTCCATTCCTAGTGATCCGTGCAGTCTCAGACAATGCTGATCAAGAGGCAACACTAACTTATGAGGAGTTCTTAGAAGAAGCGAGTCATAATTCAGCTGAGTTTATATTTTCTTTACTGAGCAAACTTAAGAAGGGAGAACCAAAATAATGAAAAGAGCTTTATTGGTTGTGGACTATTCTAATGATTTCGTTGCCGAAGATGGCGCTTTAACGAGTGGAGAATCAGGACAAGCTTTAGAAGAGAACATTGTCAAGCTGATTGACAAATTTGTAGAAAACCAAGAGTACATTGTCTTTGCTAATGATCTGCATGCAGAGGGAGATAAATACCACCCTGAAACCAGTCTTTTCCCGCCTCATAATGTAGAAGGAACAACGGGACGAGCACTCTTTGGCAAAGTCGGAGAAAAATACCAGGAAATAACAGATCTAGAGAATGTTTATTTCACCGACAAACGTCGTTATTCTGCTTTCGCAGGAACAGATCTTGATATTCGTTTACGCGAACGTGATATTAAAGAAGTTTGGATTGTGGGGGTGGCTACCGATATATGTGTCTTGCACACTGCAGTCGATGCGTATAATTACAACTATGATATTGTAATTCCTGAAAATGGTGTAGCAAGCTTTAATCCAGAAGGTCATAAGTGGGCGCTTGGCCATTTCAGAGATTCCCTAGGCGTGAAAGTAATTTAATAAACCAATTATTTGTTATAGAAGAGCGACAGCCTTTCTGTTTAATAGCATTCAGCTAGTAAGGGAAAGGTGTGGCTCTTTTTTTGAAATTCAACTAAGAATGGTTTGTATTATTACAGATAGCTGTTAAAATAAATATAGCGTAAATTTATTCAAAAATATGATTTTTTATTTAATACAAACATGGAGGGAACATTAATGAAAAAGATAGGCCTTATCGTCAATCCCATCGCAGGCATGGGTGGAAAAGTAGGTTTAAAAGGAACAGATGGAGAAGAGGTGTTAGAAGAAGCTAAAAAACGTGGTGCAGAACCAGAAAGCCTCTCCAAAACAGTGAAAGCATTGAATGAATTAAAACCCGTCCAAGATAAAGTAAAATTATATGTGGCAGAAGGGGATATGGGAGAAATCGCTGCTAAAGAAGCGGGTTTTGATTATGAGATTGTACATGAAGTTGAAGGTGACAGTAGTAAGGAAGATACACACGAAACTTTAGAAGCTATTAAAGAAGAAGATGTCGATTTAATCTTATTCTCAGGCGGAGATGGGACAGCGCGTGATGTGACGGAAGTCATAAGAACAGATATACCAGTCATAGGTATTCCTGCGGGAGTCAAAATTCATTCGCCTGTTTATGCTGTCACACCGGAAGATGCAGGTGAACTCGCGTTAAAATTTGTTCAGGATGCCTTATTGAATTTAAGAGAAGAAGAAGTGATCGATATTGAAGAAGAAGCTTTCCGTCGCGATGAAATCATCACGAAAGTATATGGGTATATGACTGTTCCATACGACGCGACTCATCTTCAGAATTTAAAAAGTCCTTCTCCTCAGTCTGATGAAGAAGCACAGACTTCAGCTGCATTGACAGTGATTGATGATATGGAAGATGGCTATTACTATATCTTAGGATCAGGCTCTACAACCAGCCGTGTTGCAACAGAACTAGGCCTGCCAGTGACCATGCTTGGCGTAGACATTATAAAAGACGGGGAATTGGTCGCTAAGGATGTCTATGACAAAGAAATATTAGATATTATTGGAGATGAACCGACGAAACTAATCGTTACTCCGATGGGAGGTCAAGGTTATTTATTCGGTCGAGGAAACCAACAACTGTCAGCCGAAGTTTTAGAGAAGATTGACAAAGAAGATATTACTATTGTATCTACACCAGGTAAACTACAAACATTGGATGGTGCCCCTTTATTAGTCTATACAGGGGATAGAGAAATTGATGAAAAGGTAAGCGGATACTACCAAATTGTCATTGGTTTCGGAAAATACAAGATGTATAAAGTGGTCCCGTCTTAAAGCTTTTAAGATGGATATCAATAAATTACTTAATTTAAAGTGATCTATTCTCCTTATCAGAATAGATCACTTTTTTGAAATAAAAAATACCCTTCAAAGGTTAGAAGAAAACTCCTAGTTTTGAAGGGTATAATGATATATTTGTTATGTTTTAATCGATATCTTATCTGCTGTAGAACTCAACAACGTAAGATTCTTCAACTTCTTGAGGCATTTCTTCACGAGCAGGGTTGCGCGTGAGAGAACCTTCAAGTTTATCTTCATTGAAAGTTACAAAGTCAGGGCGTCCCATTACAGCTTCAACTGCATCGTTGATAACATCTAAATCTTGAGATTTTTCACGGATACCAACAACTTGTCCTACTTCTACAGAGTAAGAAGGAATGTCTACTCTATTTCCATCTACTGTAACGTGACCGTGGTTAACAAGCTGACGAGCTTGACGGCGTGTAGTAGCCAGACCGAGACGGTATACCACATTGTCTAAGCGTTTTTCAAGAAGAACCATAAAGTTTTCACCGTGTAGTCCTTCGCGAATCTTACCAGCTCTTTGGAAAAGATTGTAGAATTGTCTTTCGTTTAAGCCATATAAGTAACGTAGTTTTTGTTTTTCTCTCAACTGTAAACCATATTCTGAAAGGTTAGAACGTCTACCTTGTCCATGTTCTCCTGGTGGGTACGGACGACGGTCTAGTTCTTTACCTGTTCCTGAAAGTGAAATCCCTAACCGACGGGATTTTTTCCAAGAAGGTCCTGTATATCTTGCCATTTTTTCTTCCTCCAATATATATTTTTTGGAGTAAAATAATAGTAGAAACTCAATATACGTGCATTCCTTTGTTTAATCTTCGCCCAGTGCAGCCGCGGGTTACCGATCATACACAACTACAAGAAATTTTGTAGGCAAAAGAATGTTGACGCACTTATCGTTTCTTGCTGCATTATTTTACACAATGACTATCATACTCTTTTTTAGGAATGAAGTCAACAAGATGTGTGAAATGATATAAAAAAACTCCTCTCAAATAGTTTTAAGCTTTCCAGCGACTATTTTAGAGGAGAATGTTATTATTGTATTTTTCTATTTTAATCTATAAGAGATGATATAGAAAGGAAATTTACACTCTATACCTTATACTTCATCAATATAAGTTGTAGTCTTTTCTGTAACAATAACATCTGGTTTTCTATCGTGAGGTTCTGTAGGGATATTATCAGTCTGTAACTCAGAATAGAAAGGAAGGATGGTTTTTCCAGAGAAATTGGTCAAGAAGCGATCGTAAAATCCGCCCCCATATCCTAGACGTTCACCTTTGTTATTGCAAGTGACACATGGCATGATAATTAGATCGATCTCGCTAGGTTCCATCTCCGGTTGTTCGGGCGAAGGTTCTGGAATTCCAAAGGAACTTTCAACTAAGTCATTTCCCTCTTCGTATTTGTGAGCTTTCATAATTCCTTTTTTTCCGTCAGCCACACGAGGAATACTTACATTTTTACCATCTGCTAAGGCTTGCTTAATAAGAGGATGGGTATTGAATTCATCTTCTACACTGTAAAAAACAAAAATATTTTGACTCTCTTTATAATAAGGGTGTTCTAGGACTTTATTAGTAATGGTTTGATTTGCGGCTTTAGCATAACTTTCCGGGAGATTGGCTCTCTTCTCAAAGACTTCTTTTCTCAATTCTTTTTTTCGCTCATTAATATCCTCATTCATCGTTTTACTCCCTTTCCTTCTAGTTCTCTTTTAATTTAGAAACTTAACTTCATACTAACCCTATTGCGACCATAAAATAAAGCAAAAAGGTTAAGAAATTATTAAGGATAAGATTATTTTAATTTATAACATTAATTCATTGGGTTTGTAAAAAAACTATGCTATACTCTATTAAGCATCGTTAATAAAAGGTCGGAAACAGCTTGAGTATCATATCCATGGCTTGTTTCTCGCCATGAGATGCTGTACGATGAACATTACACATATATATTAGGAGGAATTGGAAGAATGAAATCAGATATTGAAATTGCACAGGCCGCGACGTTAGAACCAATCGAAGATATTGCTGCTAAATTAGATATTACTGCAGATCAAATCGAAAATTATGGTGATAACATCGCTAAAGTAGACTACACAAAAGTAGCTACTGAAGGTAACGAAGGTAAACTTATCTTAGTTACTGCAATTACACCAACACCTGCAGGAGAAGGAAAAACTACAACTTCTATCGGTTTAGGGGACGCTTTATCAAAAATTGGTAAGAAAACAGCGGTTGCTATCCGTGAACCATCCTTAGGACCAGTCTTTGGAGTTAAAGGTGGAGCCGCAGGTGGAGGATATGCTCAAGTTATTCCAATGGAAGAAATTAACTTCCACTTCACTGGAGACATCCACGCTGTTTCAGCAGCAAACAACTTAATTGCAGCTATGTTAGATGCAAACATCTACCACGGTAACCCAAACAATATTGACGTAAGACGTGTTGAATGGAAACGTGCCATTGACATGAACGACCGTCAATTACGTGTGATGATCAACGGAATCGGTGCACGTCCTAACGGAGTTCCAAGAGAAGATGGATTTAACATCACAGCAGCTTCAGAAGTTATGGCTGTTCTATGTATGGCAAGCGACATTACAGATCTAAAAGAAAGATTGGGACGTATGGTTGTTGCTTATACATACGACTTCGAACCAGTTACTGTTGATGATATCGGAGCAGCAGGAGCAGCAGCAGCTCTATTAAGAGATGCTATGAAACCTAACTTAGTTCAAACACTAGAAGGAACACCAGTCTTTGTACACGGTGGACCATTCGCTAACATCGCTCACGGTACAAACTCAGTAATTGCTACAAAAATGGCAATGAACAATGCTGACTACACTGTTACTGAAGCTGGTTTCGGTGCTGATTTAGGTGCGGAAAAATTCGTTGACATCGTTTCACGTCAAGCTGGATTCCAACCAGACGCGGTTGTTTTAGTAGCTACAATTCGTGCGTTAAAAATGCACGGTGGAGTTGCAAAAGATAACTTAGAAGAAGAGAACGTAGAAGCATTAAGAGCAGGTCTACCAAACTTAATCAGACACATTGAAAACGTTCAAGATAAATTTGGACTTAACGTTGTTGTTGCGATTAACGAATTCCCTTCTGATACACAAGCTGAAGTGGATGCACTTACAGAAGAAGTTAATAAGTATGGTGTTGACGTTGTTACAGCAACTCACTTCGCTGATGGTGGAGCAGGAGCTACTGATCTAGCAGAAAAAGTTGTGGAATTAGCTGATAAAGAAGACAACTTCAAATTCGTATACGATCTTGATAAATCAATTGAAGAAAAAGCAAACACAATTGTTCAAGAAATCTACCGAGGAGACAAAGCAGTTTTCACAAGCAAAGCGAAAAGAGCTATCAAACGTATTGAAGATCAAGGATACGGAGATCTTCCAGTATGTGTGGCTAAGACACAATCTTCATTCAGTGATGATGGTTCAGTAGTTGGAGCGCCAACCGATTTTGATGTTACATTTGATGAAGTCACGCTTTCAGCAGGAGCTGGATTCGTTGTTCTTCAAGCTGGATCAATCATGAAGATGCCTGGATTAGGTAAGAAACCAGCGGCATTAAACATTGATGTAGATGCAGATGGAGTAATCAGCGGATTATTCTAATCAGCCGATAATTTACAACTGGTCAAAAGCCAAGTAGTAAAGGATAAGGGCCAAAATGATTATATTTTGGTCCTTTATTTTTTTGTAAAAATGTGTAATGATTAATAAGAATGAATAAAAATTATTAGGAAAGAAAAGAGGAGGAGCCGAAATGGCTAAGATTTTAGATGGTAAAGAGGTAGGAAAAGCTATACGTGAGCGTTCCAAAGAAGAAGCAGAAAAGTTAAGAGAAGAAGGTGTTGTTCCTCAACTTGCTATTATGCGTGTGGGGGAAGACAGCGCGTCAATTTCTTATGAGAACGCTCTAGTTAAAAATATGGAAAAAGTAAGCATCGATGCGACAACTATTACTTTACCAGAAGAAACAACAACAGAAGAGTTAATTGAAGAGATCGAAAAGGTCAATGAGGATGACTCTATCCACGCGATGATCCTTATGCAGCCGCTTCCAGAGCACATCTCTAGAAGTGCAGTATCAAGCAAGTTAGATCCGCGTAAAGACGTAGACGCATTGAACCCAGCAAACATGGGCCGTCTTGTTGAAGGGGATAAAGATGCAATGGCCCCAGGAACAGCACAAGCTGTCATGGAAATTCTAGACTACTATGACTATGAATTGGAAGGCGCAGACGTCGTGGTTATTGGAAGCAGTCCAGTTATCGGGAAACCCGTAACTATTATGTTATTGAACGAAAACGCAACAGTTGCAAACTTGCACGAATTCACAAAAGATAATACACAATATTCTAAAAACGCAGATATTTTAATCTCTGCTACAGGAGCTTTAGGATTAGTTGATGAATCTTACGTTAAAGAAGACGCAACAGTTATAGACGTAGGCTATGGTAAAAAAGACGGAGAAGTAATGGGAGACGTTCAGTTCGATGCTGTAGAGCCTCATGTATCAGCGATCACGCCGGTTCCAGGTGGAGTAGGAAGCGTGACTACTTCAGTTCTTTCTTCTCAAGTTATTAAAGCAACTAAAATAGTAACTGGAAAGTAAAGATAGAGAGGAGAACTAGTGTGGAGAATTTAGAAAACTTACCGATTACAGAATTCGTAAACCGTCTAGCGTCTGATGACCCGACACCAGGCGGAGGCGCAGCAGCAGCTGTAACAGGTGCAATGGGTGTAGGGGCACTCTTAATGGCTATGCGTTTTTCAACAAACAAAAAAATGACAGAATCTGAAAACGAAATGTTGTTAGAACGAATCGATGAATTCGAAGAAAGTAAAAATCTTTTCTTTACGTTAGTCGAGAGAGATGCGACTGAATTTGAGCCGCTCTCTAATGCTTACCAACTCCCAAGAGCTACAGACGAAGAAAAAGAAGAGCGTCAAGCAGCCATAGAAGAAGGTCTTGTCACTGCAAGTCAGACTCCTATTGATTTATTAAACGAAGCTCAAAAAGTAGTCGAGGGTTTAGATGGTATTTTGCCGCTGATTAAAAAATCGATCATAAGTGATATTGGAGTTGGACTCCAGCACTTAAGAGCTGCTCTTTTATCGAGTTCCTTGAATATTTATATTAATGCGAATTCTATGAAGAACAGTGAACGCCAGAAAGAGTACATTGAAAAAGCGGACAAGGTATTAGAAGAATCGATTGGTGCGATAGATGGATATTATGAAGAGATAAAAGACATCCTTCTATAATCCAAGCAAAGGATATTAAAATCTTCTTAATAAGACTAAATCTATTTGAATTCCAATCAATAGAATGATACGATATGTAAGGAAGAATTGGATAAATATTGAAGTTAAGACGGAGGTATGGATTAAATGATTCAAACAGACAGTAATGGATTAAAGAAAACACCATTATATGATTATTATGTAGATGAATTAGGAGCGAAAATCACAGACTTTGGTGGTTGGGCACTTCCGATTCAGATTACAAAAATCCAGGAAGAGCACGATGCGGTACGTAACAGCGTAGGTTTATTCGATGCATCTCACATGGGAGAAGTTCGTGTCGCTGGAGAAGGTGCGCTTGAGTGGTTGAATGGTATTGTGACAAACAATATCTTAGGGACAGATGACAATCAAGGTGTTTACACAGCAGTTACAAATGAAGAAGGCGGAACTTTAGACGACCTTATCATTTATAAACTAAGTGATGACAATCTCATGTTAACACCTAACTCAGGGAACTATGAAAAAATCTACGAATGGTTACAAGACCACAATGACGGTGACGTAGAAATCACTAACGAAACTGCAGATTATGGTCTCATCGCTATTCAAGGTCCAAACAGTGAAAAAGTTCTATCTAAACTTACAGATACAGACTTATCTGCAATCAAATCTTACCGCTTTGAAACAGGTACCACTGTCGGTGGAGTTGACAATGTTGTAATTTCACGTACAGGATATACTGGTGAAGATGGATTCGAACTTTACATTCCATGGGATGAGACATTAAATATTTGGAAACAGCTCGTTGAAGCGGGAGAAGAATATGATATTGCTGAATGTGCACTCGGAGCACGTGATACCCTGCGTCTAGAAGCAGGCCTTGCTTTATACGGGAATGATCTTTCAGAAGATATCAACCCAATTGAAGGTGGAATCGGCTTCACTGTAAAAACTGGAGATAAGAAAGAAGAAGATTACCCTGGTAAACAAGCACTAGAAGAATTCCGTGCTAAAGACCACAAACGTCAATCACGTGGGTTCGAATTAAAAGGTCGTGGAATTGCTCGCCCGGGTATGAAAGTTAAGTTAGAAGATGGAACTGAAATTGGAGAAGTGACTTCAGGAACGAAAAGTCCTACTTTCGATATTGCATTAGGAAATATGCTAATTGACAATAATCATTCTGACTTTGGTAATGAAGTTTTCATTGAAGTACGTAACAAATTAGTTCCAGCAGAGGTTGTACGTAAAGACTGGTTACGTCGTTAATTAAATTCTTTAATTAAAAAACATATAAAATAAAGGAGAATGTAAAATGGCTGAAGTATTTTATACAGAAGATCACGAATGGGTAGAAATTTTAGAGTCTAACAAAGTACGTGTGGGTATCTCTGAATACGCACAAGACGAATTAGGTGACGTTGTATTCGTTGAGTTACCAGAAGTAGGAGACGAATTCGACTTAGACGAAGAATTTGGTACTGTTGAATCTGTAAAATCAGTATCAGAAGTTTATGCACCAGTTGCTGGTACAATTAGTGCAGTAAACGAAGAACTTGAAGATGCTCCAGAACTTGTTAACGAAGATGCAACTGGAGAAGGTTGGTTCATCGAGATTGAAGCAGATGAAGATGTTGATACGTCATCACTTCTTACAAAAGAAGAATACGAAGATACGTTAGACTAATCTAAACATCAGTAATCGCTCGAGACCAATTGTGTCTCGAGTTATTACTGTTTATTTTTGTCTATGGAAGCGTTTTCCACATAAAATATTCCGAAAGGAAAGGATGTAAACATGGAAAATTATAGATATTTACCGAACACAGAACAAGATAGAAAAGACATGCTCGAAACTATTGGAGCAGAAAGCGTTAAAGAGCTTTTTGAAGACGTTCCTGAAGAGGTATGGACGACTGGAGATATGGGTCTCCCAGAGGCTCTCAGTGAGTTTGAATTATTAAAACACGCAGGTGAATTGTCCAGTAAAAACGTTACAGCAACAGACGTACCTTACTTCCTAGGCGCTGGCACATACGACCACCATATTCCGTCTGTAGTAAATCACATCATTATGCGACAAGAATTTTTAACTGCATACGTGCCTTACCAGCCTGAAATTTCTCAAGGGGAATTACAAGCTCTCTTTGAATGGCAGTCTATGATCTGTGAACTCACAGGTATGGATGTTTCCAACTCTGGTATGTATGATGGCTACAACGCTTTAGCAGAAGCAGCAAACCTTGCAATAGGGCAAGTGAGAAAGTCGACTAAAGTTTTAGTATCTCAAGCAGTTAACCCACAAGCACGCGAGATTTTAGATACATACGGATTTAGTAAAGAGTATGACATTGAGACTATCGGTCTAGACAACGATGTTACTGATCTTGAAGAATTAAAAGAGATGTTAGATGACGAAACAGCTGCTGTGATCGTTCAATACCCTAACTTCTTTGGATCAGTAGAAGATCTAAAAGAGATTAAAGAAATTCTAGAAGACTCAAAAGCTTTGCTTATTGTATCTTCAAACCCATTAGCTCTTGCTAAATTAGAAGCTCCAGGGAAATTAGGTGCTGACATAGTGGTAGGAGACACTCAGCCATTTGGTATTCCGATGTCATTTGGAGGTCCACACAATGGGTATCTGGCTGTAACAGATAAACTAAAACGTAAATTACCTTCACGTATTGTTGGTCAAACATATGACGAAGATGGTAAACGTGGTTTTGTAATGGCTTTATCTACCAGAGAGCAGCACATCCGTCGTGAAAAAGCGACTTCAAACTACTCTTCAAACCAAGCACTTTATGCCTTATCTTCTGCCATTGCTTTCTCAGCCTATGGAAAACAGGGTGTACAAGACTTAGCACAGCGTAATATTACAAATACGCACTACTTAGCTCAGCAAGTAGAAGACAAAGGTTTTGAAGTAGTAAACAAATCTCCATACTTCAACGAATTCCTTGTTAAGTTAAACAAGCCGGTTGCTGAAGTGAATAAAGCTCTCTTAGACCATGAATTCATGGGTGGTTTTGATGCATCAGAAGCATATGGAGAAGACAATGTTATGTTAGTATGTGCGACTGAAAAACGTACAAAAGAAGAAATGGATCAATTTGCTGAAGCTTTAGCGGAGGTGGCAAAATAAATGAATTTAACTGAATTAAATGAATATAATTCTTTGATTTTTGAAATTTCATCTGAAGGACACACAGCTTACGACTTGCCTAAAAATGAAATTGAAGACTATGATTTAGATGCGGAATTGGAGAGTCACTTAGTTCGTGAAGAACCAGCTGAACTTCCAGAAGTTTCTGAGTTACAGTTATTACGTCACTATACAGCCCTATCTCATAAAAACTTTGGAATTGAATCTGGTCCTTACCCGCTAGGTTCATGTACGATGAAGTACAACCCTAAAGTAAATGAGGATATTGCTGCAATGGACGGGTTTGCTAATATCCACCCAAGTCAACCTGCAGAAACAGCGCAAGGAGCTCTTCAGTTGCTATTTGAACTTGAAGACTACTTAGCAAACATCAATGGGATGGATCACTTCTCCTTACAATCCGCTGCAGGAGCGCAAGGTGAATTAGCTGCTCTATTAACCTTCAAAGCATACCATGAAGCAAATGGAGACGGAGAAACACGTACGAAAGTAATCGTTCCAGACTCTGCTCACGGTACAAACCCAGCAACTGCTATGGTTGCAGGTTACGATACAATTGAAATTCCATCAAACGAAGAGGGAACCGTAGACGTAGAAGCATTAAGAGCTGCCGTCGGTGAAGATACAGCTGCAATTATGTTAACAAACCCTAACACGGTTGGTCTTTACGAAAAAGATATCACAGAGATTGCAGAAATTGTTCACGATGCAGGTGGATTATTATTCTACGACGGAGCAAACTCTAACGCAATCCTAGGCATCTCTAACCCAGGAACAATGGGATTCGATGCCGTTCACTTGAACTTGCATAAAACATTCTCTGGTCCTCACGGTGGGGGCGGACCTGGATCTGGACCAATCGGAGTAATTGATGAATTGAAACCATTCTTACCAAACCCACGTATTGAAAAAGAAGGGGACAAATTCGTTCTAAATAGCGAAGACTACCCACAATCAATCGGACGCGTTAAAGGTGGATTTGGAAACTTCGGTGTTAACGTTCGTGCATACTACTACATCAGAGCATACGGATCAGATGGTTTACGTCAAGTATCTCAAGATGCTGTACTCAATGCGAACTATCTCAAAGCGAGAATTCAAGATTATTATGAGGTTCCATTCAGAGATCAGTACTGTAAGCACGAATTTGTAGCGACAGCTAACTGGCAAGTTGAAGAAAGCAATGTTAATACAAAAGACATTGGTAAACGCTTGTTGGACTACGGTGTACACGCACCAACAACTTACTTCCCACTGATCGTTGATGAAGCGCTCATGATTGAGCCGACTGAGACTGAATCAAAAGCTGATTTAGATAAAGTTGCAGATGCATACATTCAAATTGCTAAAGAAGCTAAAGAGCAGCCAGAACTTGTTCAAAGCGCTCCACACAACACTTCTGTGAGACGCCTAGATGAAACAACTGCTTCTCGTATGCCAGTTCTAAAGTATGACCCTGAAGCGGCAGAAGCACAGAGAGAAGTTTCAGAAGCAGCTCGAGCTAAATAAGATTCTCAAGGCATAAGATTTACCTCGCTGAAATAACTTAATACATAGAAAACCTCTGACTATAACACATATAATCAGAGGTTTTTTGATTTTATACAAATCTTCGAGCGAACCGCCTATCTTCAGTGAACGAGGAGTTGCAAACGCTTGACAATCCCCTGGCTCGATAGTAGCATAGGAAAAATCGGTTTTATGCAATATAAAACTAATATATAATATCGTTGTGTTAAAGAACTGTTTGGCAGATAAGACGGCCCCAGCTTCACAGATAAACAAACACAACAGAAATTACTGAAGAAATTTTGAGGAGGAGTAATGTGTCTAAAGAAGAAGCAAATTACGTAAATGGTTACGAAGCTAGTAGGGCTGAACAGCCCCTTTCCTTTTTGAATGCTTATGACCTGGAAGAAGAAGCTAAAAAGGTTATTCCCAAAGGTGGATACGATTATATCGCAAGCGGAGCAGGTGATTTATGGACACTAGAAGAAAATATAAAGGCATTCAACCATAAGTTGATCGTACCAGAAGCATTACAAGGGATGAAATCTGTAGATCAAACCACATCCATTCTAGGTGAAACTATCTCTACTCCTATCATCATGGCGCCCACAGCCTCACATGGCTTAGCGAACAACACAAGCGGAGACGGCTACAGCTAGAGGAGTTGCTGAATCGGACACTATCATGACGATTAGTTCATCTGCTAATCGCACCCTTTCAGAGATAACAGATGCTGCTCCGGAATCTCCACAGTGGTTCCAGTTCTACATGTCGCCGGATGATGGGATCACACAAAAAATTCTAGATGAGGCTGTAGAAAACGAGATGAAAGCTGTAGTGCTTACAGCTGATGCCATCGTAAGTGGGAATCGAGAAGCAGATATTCGCAATAAATTTACTTTCCCACTCGAAAGACCTATTGTGAAAGCTTATCAGTCTAGAGAAGGCCATTCGATGGCAAACCTCTCAGATCCATTTAAAAAGGATTTAGGTCCCAAAGACATCGAATTAATCGCTTCGCATACTGGGTTGCCTGTGATTATTAAAGGGATCCAATCTGCGGAAAGCGCACACATTGCAATTGAATCTGGAGCCGATGCTGTTTGGGTTACAAATCACGGTGGACGTCAATTAGATGGAGGTCCCTCAGCATTTGACTCATTACCTTATGTTGCAGAAGAGGTGAATAACCGTGTACCAGTCATTTTCGACAGTGGAGTTCGGAGAGGTCAACATGTCTTCAAAGCACTGGCAGAAGGTGCTGATTTAGTTGCTATAGGGCGACCTGCCATCTATGGGTTGGCTTTAGGAGGAGCTCAAGGTGTCAAATCAGTTTTTGATTACTTCAAAAAAGAGTTAGAAATGGTGATGTACCTAGCTGGAACTAAAAATATTGAAGACATCAAAAGTACTACTTTACGTGATAACCCCTATGCTTAAGCTTGATTGTATAGTAGTAAAGGAGAAAAGAAATGAAATTAGTAAATCTGAAACAGAATGGAGAAATCAGAGTTGGTATTAAAACTGAAAAAGGGATCTTAGATGTGCAAACAGCAGGAGATCAGTTGTCTCAACCTGCTCCAGCGAGCATGGAGCAATTAATTCGAGAAAATAGAATGCACGAGATCAAGGATATATTAGAACAAGCTGTACAAAATCCACATCAGTTCGACTTTCTAGCAGAAGAAGAAGTTTCATTTGCACCAGCTGTGATTGATCCCGAAAAGATTCTATGTGTCGGCCTCAACTATTTAGAACATGTAGAAGAAGCGCAGACCGAAGAGGTACCGGATGAACCAGTTATTTTCAGTAAATTTAATAACACGTTAGCTGCACATAAGGAAACTATTCCTATCCCAACCAGAGGAGAGCAGTTCGACTATGAAGCGGAACTAGCGCTTGTCATTGGGAGGGAAGCAAAAGATGTATCTGAAGAAGAGGCTCTGGACTATGTATTTGGATACAGCGTGAGCAACGATTTATCCGTCAGAGACTTACAATTCAAATCAGGACGTCAATGGCTTTTAGGGAAAACACCTGATAAGTTTGCTCCCGTAGGTCCTTATCTCGTAACAGCTGAGAGTATAGACCCCACTCATTTGGATATTTCTTTGAAGCGCAATAGAAAAACAGTCCAATCTTCTAATACAAAATATATGATTTTTGATTGTGCCACGATTGTCAGTTATCTTTCAAAACACATGACCTTGAAACCAGGAGATTTAATTTTGACAGGCACCCCAGAAGGAGTCATACTAGGTTATCCTGAGGAAGATCGCAATTGGTTAAGCGAGGGAGAAGAGCTGGAGGTATATATTGAAGGTGTCGGAACATTAAGAAATACTTTCGGTTAATCTGGGAGCCTCATAAAATTTATCGGAATCATTGTGTATGCTAAAAAAATAAAAAAGGGAGTGGCTTGTCTCTGAAGGCAAGCCACTCGTTTTACGTCTTAAATTATTTAATAATTTAAATTTCATTTTTGAGAGCAAAGTGATGTTTTGTAAAGACATCAGCGAACTCTTCAAGTAAGGCTCTATCCTCTTCATTAAATCTATTTTTTACTGGAGCATCTACGTCTAAGACGCCGATGACCTCACCTTCTTGAATCAGAGGGATGACGATTTCAGATTGACTTGCCGCATCACATACAATATGACCGGGAAATTTGTTCACATCTTCAACTATAATACTTTCTTGGTTGACAAATGCTGTTCCGCAGACGCCTTTGCCTGGGTCGATACGGAGACAGGCAGGCTTCCCTTGGAAAGGACCTAAGATAAGTTGGTCTCTCTCTTCTTCATAAAAATAGAAGCCCACCCAATTAATTTCATCAAAATACTGATTCAACAAAGCGCTGGCATTACTTGCATTAGCAGTAAAGTTTTCTTCCCCTTCGATTAAAGCTTCAAGCTGTTTTATCAATAAATTCATAATATCACCATATTCCTCAGATTTATTATATATTGAATCTATGGTAACATAAAGTAGAGTATTTTTGATATAGTTGAAGTGTTGACTTTATTTAAAAGGGAGGGATAAGTCGGTGCCTGAACCAATTATTTTATTTATCATCATAGTAGCGCTGATAGCGATAACTGTCTTTATCTTAAAACGTTATAATTATAATAAGATCGATAGCTTAAATGAATCAAAAGTTAATCTATTCGAAGATTCTATAGACGAGGATTATCTCAAAGCGAGTCGGCTTAATATGTCAGGAGAATACCAAGCACAATATCAAGACTTAGTAAAAGAATGGGATGATGTTCAGACCGATCATTTCCCATTGATAGAGAATTACCTTTACGATGCAGAAAAATCAACAGACAAATGGAAATTTATCCAAGCTTCTCATAAGATGGAAGAAGCAGAAGATGAGATAGAGTTTATTGAAAGTGAAATGGACCGTCTTTCCAATAGGATTGAAAATTTCATGATTTATGAAACAGAGAATAGCAAGCGCGTTCAATTACTGAAAAAACAATACGAAGCTGTAAGAAAAAAGTTATTGACTCACAGTTTTTCTTTTGAGCCGGCAATAGCAGCTTTAGAAGAAAAGCTTTCAATAATAGAAAATCAATTCCATGATTTTTTCGAAACTTCTCAGAGAGGAAACCATGTTAAAGGAGAAATGATCCTCGAAGAATTAGAGAAAAAAATAAAGGATATAAAAGAGGATATTAACATTATCCCGCAACTGCTCGAAAGAATAGATGATTTTCTACGTTTAGATTTAGAAGATATCGAAACGGGCTATAAAGAATTAAAAGATATGCGCCTCTCCTTTGAAGACGATACTATTTTAGAAGATGTCGAAAACTTGCATGAGTCGCTCGATACAGCGAAAGATGAGATAGAAAAACTGGAATTAGAGGAAGCGAACCATCGCATTGATCAAATAGATGATCATATTAACGATCTCTTCGGTGAAATAGAAGAGGAATATCAAGCTTACCAAAACGTTAAGAAAGATATCGGTCGTCTGCGTTCGGCATTCAACTATTTAAATGAAAAGAATCATAAAATAAAAATCGAAACAGATCGTTTGAGCCAGAGCTATTTTTTAACTGACGAAGTTTTAAGTTTTGGCGGTCAAAATGAAGAGGATGTTAAAAAGTTAAAAGCGCATTATGAAAAGGTCGTTTCCAATCTGAATAACAGTGAAGTCATTTACAGTAAAGCAGATCAGTCGATTAATGATGTCTTCGACAAAGCGAAGAGTTTATATGAACTTCAAAACGATTTTCTAGAGTCATTAACAAGTTTACCAGATGAAGAGCAGGAGATTAAAGACTCCGTTAACCAGTATGTGTCTGATATGAGAGTGATGAAGAGAGAGATGGAAAAACTCAATCTTCCGGGCGTCAAAAAACAATATCAAGATTTATATGACTATACTACTTCAGAGATTAAAGGAATCGCTACTCAATTGAACCGTCTCCGGCTAGATATAAGGTTGGTCAGAGAACTAGACAACGAAATTCAGCAGCTGGTTGCTGAACTGAAGAGTATCACCAATCAACATATCCATGATGTTTCAATGATTGATGAACTCCTCCCCTTTCTCAACCAAAATTTAGAGGAAGATCCAGAATTAAGGGAGGCCATTAAAACCAGTGAGTATTACTTTGGAATAGAACATGATTATGAAAAATCGTATGAAACTTTGAAAGATATAGTGGAAGAGATTGCTCCCGGACATATCGAAGAAGTTGAAGAGAAACTGAATGTGGATTACATTAAATAAGGCAAACATAGAAATCTTCATCTTTTATAGCAAGATGAAGATTTCTTCATGTTTATTTTTTTGTTTTACAGCATAAATTTGCTAAAATTGGAACGGAAATAAATAGAAAGTTAGTGAAAACATGATATATTTTGATAACAGTGCAACAACACGCATCCACCCTGATGCTCTAGAAACTTACAATACCGTCTCTAAAACAATATTTGGAAATCCATCTAGTCTGCATAAAGTAGGGGAGAATGCCCAAGCTTTACTCACCCAATCAAGAAAGCAGATTGCGGAACTCATTGACTCTAAAGTGAGTGAAATATACTTTACAAGTGGAGGAACGGAAGGCGACAATTGGGCGATCAAAGGGACAGCTTTAGAAAAGTCAGAATATGGTAAACATATTATAACGAGTTCTATCGAGCATTCAGCGGTGACGAATGGGATGAAACAACTCGAAAGAATGGGGTTTGAAGTAACTTATCTTCCGGTCAATGCAGCGGGCCAGGTTAATCCTGAAGATCTGAAAAAAGAAATTCGTTCGGACACCATTCTAGTATCCATCATGGCTGTTAACAATGAAGTAGGCGCTGTTCAGCCACTAGAGGGAATTTGTCATGTGCTAGAAGACCATCCCCAAATACATTTTCATGTTGATGCTGTGCAAACGCCGGGAAAAATTTCATTTTCTTTAGATAAATTAGACCGCATTGATCTGGCCGTCTTTTCTTCACATAAATTCCAAGGACCTAAAGGGGTAGGATTTATGTATATTAAAGAAGGAAGACGTATCCAACCACTTCTTTCTGGCGGAGGGCAAGAAAGTAACAGACGCAGCGGAACCGAAAATGTTCCTGGCATCGCAGCCATGGCTAAAGCTCTTCGATTGACCATGGAAACCTTTGAAGAAAATGAAATTCGCTGGTCACAGCTCAACAGTAAAGTGAGAGAAAGTTTAGCTGCTAAAGAAGGGGTAACGGTTTTCTCACCTGCCGATGCGACTCCTTTTATTCTTTGCTTTGGCATTGAAGGAATCCGCGGCGAAGTCTTAGTGCATGCTTTAGAGGATCAAGAAATCTATGTCTCTACAACGAGTGCTTGTTCTTCCCGCAGTCAAGATATTTCAAGTACATTATCGGCAATGCAAGTATCAAAAAATTATGCGACTTCTGCCATTCGCTTAAGTTTTAATGGTGAGAATACAAAAGAAGAAATTGATCAATTTTTACAAGTTTTTGACGAAGTATACACGAAGTTTAGTAAAGTTGTTTAGTGTAAGAAAGCAGGAGGTAATATGGAATATTCAGAAATTATGATTCGCTATGCCGAATTATCAACCAAAGGCAAAAATAAAAAGTTCTTCATCAACAGATTGAAAAATAATGTTAAAAAAATTTTAGCTGATTTGGACGAGATCAAAGTAGATTTCAACCACGATCGCATGTATGTCTATTTACAGGGCGAAGAGGGTCTAGAAGTTGTCGACCGTTTGACCCAAGTTTTTGGGATTCAGAATGTTTCCCCAGTAGTTAAGACGGATAAAAGATTAGAAGCGGTGTATGAGGTAGCGCGCGAATTAGTCGCAGAAGATTACCGCGAGGGTGTCACTTTTAAAATAACGACTAATCGTGCGGATCATACCTATGAGTATGACTCTATGGAGCTCAACCGTGTGGTGGGGGCAGCAGTAATCGATGCTTTTCCTAGTATTGAGGCACAGATGGTAGACCCCGACATCAATGTGACTCTTGAAGTACGCCAAGACGGCATGTATTTATTTACTAAAAAATATGAAGGGTTGGGAGGGCTCCCTGTCGGCACTGGTGGTAAAGCGATGCTGATGTTATCAGGGGGTATCGATTCGCCTGTAGCAGGGTATCTCACCCAAAAACGTGGAGTCGAAATAGAGGCAGTGCACTTCCACAGTGCTCCTTACACCAGCCCGCAAGCTTTACAGAAAGCGAAAGATTTAACTGCGAAGCTCTCGAAATACTCAGGCTCCATCCCTTTCATTGGGGTCCCTTTTACAGAAATCCAAGAAGAAATTAAAAAGAAGGTCCCTGATGAATACAGTATGACCGTGAACCGTCGCTTTATGATGGCAATAACTGATATTATCCGCGAACAGCGCCAGGGGCTCGCTATTGTAAACGGAGAGAGCATCGGTCAAGTTGCTTCTCAGACTCTAGAAAGTATGGCGGCTATCAATGAAGTGACAACGACTCCTGTTTTACGTCCGCTCGTTACAATGGATAAAAATGAGATTATCGATATTGCGAAAGATATCGATACTTTCGAACTCTCTGTTCAACCTTATGAAGATTGCTGTACGGTATTTGCGCCCGCCAAACCAAAAACTCGTCCTGAATTAGATAAAGTTAAAAAGTTTGAAGAAGCATTAGATGTTGCAGGACTGATTGAACGTGCAATTGAAAACATAACAGTAGAAGAAATCATGCCACATTCTGATTCTTCAATACAAGAAGAAAATATTTTCTCAGAATTACTCTAAATTGAGCCAAGTATGTTATAATAAAACAGCATATGAGAAAAGTATGGATCAAGAAATCTCTTTGTTATTCGTTTACAGAAAGCGGTCAAGATGAGACACCGTAACGGAAACAGAGATGATGTAGCTTGTGAACTGATATTTTGAAAAAAGTAGAAGTATCTGGCCGGCACACCATTATCGTGTAGAAGTGACTTATTAATATAAGTAATTTAGGTGGTACCACGTATACGCGTCCTATTCTCTAGGATGCGTATCTTTTAATTTAAACTATTATTTTAATGAAGAAAGGACCGACGTATATGGATAAAAATTTTACAATGTCGACTAAATTTGAACCTCATAAAATAGAAGAAGGCAGATATGAGAAGTGGAAAGAGGAAGGGCTTTTTGAACCAAGCGGAGATACAGATGCCGAGGCATACTCTATCGTTATTCCTCCTCCAAACGTCACAGGCAGACTTCACTTAGGTCACGCTTGGGATACAAGCTTGCAAGACATGATTATCCGTCAAAAAAGAATGCAGGGATATGATACCCTCTACCTTCCTGGAATGGACCACGCAGGGATTGCAACACAAACAAAGGTAGAAGAAAAACTCAGAGAAGAGGGCGTTTCTCGTTATGATCTTGGACGTGAAAAATTCTTGGAAGAGGTTTGGAATTGGAAAGAAGAGTATGCAGATAATATTCGACAACAGTGGGGGAAAATCGGACTTTCCGTTGATTATTCTCGTGAGCGCTTTACTTTAGATCAAGGCCTAAACGAGGCTGTGCGCAAAGTCTTTGTTGATTTATATGAAAAAGATATCATCTATCGCGGAGAATATATTATCAACTGGGACCCGCAGGCTAAAACTGCTTTATCTGACATGGAAGTGGAGTATCAAGATGATCAGGGAGCTTTTTACCATATTAAATATCCTTTAACTGATGGATCAGGTTATGTAGAAATTGCAACCACTCGGCCAGAAACGATGTTGGGGGATACGGCTCTAGCTGTACATCCTGATGATGAAAGGTATTCAGATTTAATAGGGGAAACTGTTATCCTTCCCTTGTTGGATAGAGAAATCCCAGTGGTTGCCGATACCTATGTGGAACAAGATTTTGGAACAGGTATTGTAAAAATCACACCTGCTCATGATCCGAATGACTTTGAAGTAGGAAATCGCCACGATCTACCGCGTATCAATGTCATGCATGAAGACGGCTCTATCAATGCGAATGGTGGAAAATACGAAGACATGGACCGCTTCGAAGCAAGAGAAGCTGTTGTTCAAGACTTAAAAGAGCAAGGCTATCTGTTAGAAGTAGAAGAAATAGTCCACAGTGTAGGACACTCAGAACGTACGGGAGTAGTCGTTGAGCCAAGACTTTCCACACAATGGTTTGTTAAAATGGATCCCTTAGCTGAGCAAGCGATTGACAACCAAAAAACTGAAAATCGTATCGATTTCTATCCAGAACGCTTTGAAAAGACTTACTTAAACTGGATGGAAAATGTTCATGATTGGGTGATCTCGCGCCAACTCTGGTGGGGACACCGCATCCCAGCTTGGTATCATAACGAAACGGGAGAAGTTTATGTCGGAATGAAAGAGCCGGAAGATATCGAAAATTGGACACAAGATGAAGACGTTTTAGATACCTGGTTCTCATCTGCTTTATGGCCTTTTTCAACGATGGGCTGGCCAGATACTGATGCGGAAGATTACAAGCGTTACTTCCCTACAGATACTTTAGTTACGGGCTATGATATTATTTTCTTCTGGGTTTCACGTATGATTTTCCAATCCTTAGAATTTACAGGAGAGAGACCGTTTAAAAATGTTCTCCTGCATGGTTTAATCCGTGCTGAGGATGGCCGTAAAATGAGCAAGTCTTTAGGTAATGGGATTGACCCGATGGACGTAGTGGAAGAATACGGAGCAGATGCTCTGCGCTGGTTCTTGATGAATGGAACCTCTCCAGGACAAGATGTCCGCTATAGTACAGAAAAGATGGATGCTGCTTGGAATTTTATTAATAAAATTTGGAATGCTAGCCGCTATGTTCTTATGAATCTTGACGACTTCCATTATGAGGATATCGATTTCGAAGGCGAAAAAACAGTAGCTGACGAATGGATTCTAGCAAGCCTCAATGAAACGATCCAGCAAGTGACAGAACTCTTTGAGAAATTCGAATTCGGAGAAGCAGGGAAAGTACTTTACCACTTTGTATGGGACGATTACTGTGACTGGTATATCGAGATGAGTAAAGAAACATTGAACGAAGGAACAGAAGAACAGAAGCGGATGACGAAAAGTGTGCTGCTATATGTCCTCGATCAGACGCTCAGACTCTTACATCCCATCATGCCTTTTGTGACAGAAGAAATATGGGAATATCTGCCAAAAGATAATGAGACATCGATTATGGTTTCTGAATATCCCGTACCCAATGAGACTTTTTATAATCCGGCCGCTGTACGAAATATGAATACGCTTATCGACGTGATACGTTCTGTCCGTACGATCCGTACAGAAGCAGGACGCCCTTTGTCTGAAGAAATCTCACTTGTTCTTAAACCAGGAAATGTAGAACTCCAAAACTTCTTGATTGAAAACAAAGACTATATCAAACGTTTCACTAACCCAGGTGATCTAGTAATAGATACTGATAGCGAACGTTTGGTGGAAGCCAAAACAGCAGTCGTTCCAGATGTGGAAATATTCGTTCCGCTTGAAGGTTTAATAGACATAGAAGAAGAAATCAAACGCCTGAGAGACGAACAAGAGAAATGGAAATCGGAAGTAAAACGAGCAGAAGGCAAGTTAGCGAATGAAAACTTTGTCAGTAAAGCTCCAGAAAATATTGTAAATGAAGAACGTGAAAAACTTGAAACTTATAAAAATCGTTTAGAATCTGTTAAAGCACAGATTGAAGAAATGAAAAACTTAGAATCTGGAGAATAATAAAATGATAACTCAATATGCCGTATTGTTTGATATGGATGGTTTAATGTTTGACACAGAATATATGTATTACCTAGCTAATAAAGCAGGCGCAGAACGATTAGGCTATTCTTTTACAATGGCAGAACACGAAAAGACTGTCGGAACTTCCACAGAGAATTTTATCGACTACATTCAGGAACTTTTTGATGGAGAAAAAGAGACAGCCGACCTATTTATGGAATATAGTAATGAAGCGCTCTTTGATATTACGCAGACAGAAGAAATTGGAATAAAAAGCGGTCTGATCGAGCTGCTCGATTATCTGGATGAAAAAGAAGTACAGTGTGTTGTAGCTTCAAACTCTGATAGAGGAATGATCCACCGACTCTTAAGAAAGACAGAATTAGATCACTACTTTGAAGATATTGTGGGAGCAGATGATGTGAGGTATGGAAAACCCTATCCTGATCTCTATCTAGAAGCGTGGAAAAAAACTGATGCATCTAAAGAAGACACGTGGATACTTGAAGACTCTACTAATGGATTGAAAGCGGCATATGCGGCAGGGATTAAAGCCTTGCACATTCCTGATTTAGAGCCTCCTAGCGATGAATCACGAGCTCTGTCTTATCAAGAGCTTGAAAATTTACACGATGTTAAACAATTCTTTCAACAATTAAATAAATAAAGGAGACCTCCTTTGGGTATGTTGTTAGAGATACTTGAAGGAGGTTATCTTATTGACTGATTCATCTTTAACTATTGCTGAAAAGTACCCAGAAGAAAGCCGACCTCGAGAAAGATTATGGAATTATGGTTCGAAAGCCTTAAGTGATCATGAGTTGCTTGCCATTATTTTAAGAACAGGTACGAAAAATAAAAACGTCGTTGATTTAGCATTAGAAGTTATTTCGACATTTGGCAGTCTCTATTACTTAAAGAATGCTTCCTTAGAAGAACTCACATCTATCTCAGGTATAGGAAAAGCAAAAGCGATTGAAATACAAGCTGTTGTAGAATTAGGAGAACGCATTTCTTTATCGAGTCTCGAAAAAATAGGAGTTATTCAATCAAGTGAACAGACGGGAAGGCAGCTTGTAAAGCTTATGCATGGTTTAGAACAAGAACATGTTATCGCTCTTTATCTGAATACAAAAAATGAGATCATCAAACAAGAGACCGTTTTTATCGGTTCTCTAAACAGTAGTATTGCGCATCCTAGAGAAATTTTTAAGGGGGCCGTAAAGTATTCTGCGGCACGGATTATCATTGCCCATAACCATCCTAGTGGCAATCCGGAACCTTCACAAGCAGACTATGAATTCACTACTAGAATGATCGAACTCGGAGATTTAATGGGAATTGAACTGCTTGACCATTTTATAATCGGCGATAAAGATTATATCAGCCTGCGGGAGCATGCGTGGATTTAACTCAACTGTCCGTAGGAATGTTCCAATCTTTATTTGACAAACTTTCATGAGTTTATGACTGTGTGTCAGCTTATATGAGAGGGATAGCGAATCTTCCAAGGGTAGTGGTAATTAAAAAAGGAAAGCGAGTATCATGGTCTCAAAAAATATTTGAAAAACATTAAAGGAAGCCATAAATAAAAAAATAAA
>JBHWPB010000064.1:0-9116 GCA_043424675.1 Carnobacteriaceae bacterium
CAACTCTCATATTTATTTAATCTGAGTGTATCACACAATGACTAACACAATAGAGAAATAACGTTTTAAGTGATTTATTCGACTAGACAAACTATTCACCTGCTGCATTTCAAATATAGTAATAAGAAATAAAATTCATCAATCTTTTTCAAATGTTAGAAAGTACAGATATTGTGAGACGTATTACCAAAAAAACTATAAAAAACAAGACTACCCCTTTATAATAGGAGGAATAGAATGAAGATTATATAGATCTTAGGGAAACCAGTGTCGATTAGTTCAAGTATGAAAAATGCATTTATTGATTTTTCGAAAATGGATGTCTCTACTGTAGCACTTGCCACAGATATTGTAATTGATGGGGAGCCAGTTATTGGATACGGTTTCCATTCGAATAGCCGGCATGCTCCTAGTGGTATTATTCATAAACGCATCATCCCACGTATTATGGAAAGCAACCCAGAAGATTATCTCACCGATGATTATGAGGGATGCTAGGAGAAGAAAATGAAGATTCCATAGGAATTTTTTATAAAGGTCGCTCGTGAGAAAACCGATGACTTTAGTCGTCGGAAGAATCACGAAATGAGCGACCAAAAACTTAAAGGTTTTCTGTGGAAAAATCTCTCATATTGAGCTAAACTAACTGTAATGAAGCTTGCGAAAACCAAGCTTGCTTCTTACAAAACCAAACGTTCAACCAACTGGTCTGGGACGGACCTTAGTAATATAGACACGTAAGACGTGCTGGTAGATTACCCGCCTTTCAAGGATGGATATCTCTCTCACGCACTGTTGTTCCTAGAAACCGCCGACTTTAGTCGGTGTGTAGTTCATGAATCAATTGTTCCTGTTCTCCGTGTCGTTATGTTGACCGCTATTGGCGTTACAATGATTGACCTGAGAGAAATACCTGCTCTCTTAAGCCCCGGCATTCTTTCTTATAATTATTCTGTGTGTGTCGGGAGCTTTTATAGGCGCTGCAGCAGTAGGCAGGAGTTTAGAGTTATACCCTGTCGAGTCTGGTATAAGTGCCGGTTTATGGGCTGCTGATATGGGCAGGACTGGTGACTTAGGCATCTTGGGTGCCTCTGATAGAATGGAGTTGCTACCCTTTGCAACTATTGCGACTCGTATAGGAGGAGCAATTATCTTGATAATAGGCAGTATTATCACTTCATTGGTAGGTTGATTTTCAATTATCGATTTAGTTTTTAAACTGTAAAATAACCTCCAGACAGAAGATTCATTCTGTCTGGAGGTTATTTTTTTCTCAAGTTATTAGATCTTAAAAACAAGCTTCTATCATTTTTTCAATAAAAGTAGTTGTAGCTGAGCTTTGCTTACTATTTTTCAAATTTTCTTAGACACGTGACTTTTTCTGTTAAAGATCAAACCGCTTCGATTTCCCCGACGCCAATAGGCAGTGTCGTATGAGGGCCGTAATCTTGAACGGTACCTTCTACGGTGTCTGGAAGAGCCACCGTTTCCGGCACGCCGTGGATCAGAACTGTCCGTTTGTCTAACTGCAGATCTTCTGTGCCAAATTTCTCCTTAAATTTCTTTCTCAAATCAGCCAGCGGAACCTCCGCTTCATAGGTCCAGTTGCCTTTTGAATCCGCATGCGGGTAATCATCGTGGGGGATGTGCATATCATGAGGGGCATCATCGAAAGGCACCATCGTTTGTCCAGCAACAGCATAAAGTTCAGGTAAATCAATCACACCATCACCATTAGTATCCGCGTCTTTGCCAGGGATCCGCCCTTTTTTTCCATCTGGAAACCCGTGAAAGTGGCTCCAATGCATCATGTCAGGAGGCGTGCCTGTCGCTTCAATTTTAATTTTGAGCGTATCATTCTCTTCTACAAATTCTGCTTTTCCGGAGACTGAAGTACCAATCACATCTTCATTTACTGACTTAATCTTGGCTCTATACCTTTTCGCCATCTGAATGTCCTCCTTTTGCTAGCAGGGGTTCTGTGTCACTTTTAGTTTAGGAAACCCTCTCTCTAATAGCAACTAATTCAATTAGCAACGAGGGAGGATATCTTAAACAGCCACGGGGGCTTTAATCGATTGATGAGAATTATAGTTTTCTAACTCGATATCTTCCATTTCAAAATCAAAGATGCTGTCTTTATCCGTATTGAGTTTCAGAGTCGGCAGTTCAAATGGTTCCCTTTCTAACTGCGTCTGGATTTGGTCCATATGGTTGGAGTAAAGATGAGCGTCCCCTAGAGTATGAACAAAGTCTCCTACTTCAAGGCCACATTCATGTGCGACCAAGTGGGTTAACAAGGCATAAGAAGCAATGTTGAAAGGAACGCCCAGAAAAACATCAGCAGACCGCTGGTAGAGCTGACAAGATAACTTACCGTCAGCGACATAAAACTGGAAGAGTGTGTGACAAGGCGGCAGCGCCATATGCGGCACATCTTCCGGGTTCCAAGCCGATACCATCATGCGACGAGAATCCGGGTTGTTCTTAATGAGATCAATGACATGAGCGATTTGGTCAATAGTATCGCCTTGCCGCGTTTCCCAGCGACGCCATTGCGCTCCGTAAACATTCCCAAGCTCACCGTATTGTTCGGCAAACTCATCATCTCTGAGAATGAGGTCTTGGAATTTTTCATTTCTTCCTTATAGACCTCGTTAAAGGCAGCATCTTCTTCCGCCCGCAGTCCAAAGTCTGTCATATCAGGCCCTTGATAATCGTCACTTGCCACGTATTTTTCAAAGGCCCACTCATCCCAAATACGGTTATTGTGCTCCAACAAATAGCGAATATTGGTATCACCTTTTAAGAACCACAGCAGCTCACTTTTAATGAGACCGAAAGGCACTTTCTTCGTAGTCAATAAAGGAAACCCTTCTTGTAAATTAAAGCGCATCTGGTAGCCGAACATACTCTTGGTTCCTACCCCGGTCCGGTCTTCTTTGACAGTTCCTTCTTCTAAAATCGTCTTTGCTAAATCCAAGTATTGTTTTGTCACTGGCCCTGACACCTATCTTTCATTTCTTATTTTTATGCGATTAGATTATGCATAATTCTACCATAGTTCATTCAGATTCAAAAAGAGAAAGTCACGAAGACTTTTGATGAGAAGAGCTGCTTTCAGATAGGAGCTTGTTGTTATATAATTAACGGTAAATCCCCGCCCAGAATATTTCTTCAGCTTGCCTCGGCCATACACTAGATATAGGGAGGAAGAATATGAAATTTCGCAATCTTTTTTTGCTTTTAGGAATTCTGTTTTCCGCTGCTTCTAAATTCATTCAGTTCAGTACCGGTACTCTCTTGGGCGATCTGTTAATTTTACCCGCCGGCACCTTTTTCGTCCTCGCCATTTTGTTCTCTCTTTCTCGGTTTCAAAAAGCCTTCCATAACTCAAAGACAAAGTATAAAGCGATTTTACTTGCCGTGCTCTCTTCCTTGACGGTCCTCTGCTTTCAACTTTTTACAATGCTTGCCTTCGGTTACGGAAATCCTGCCGGTTATCTGTTTATTCTCCCTGTCCTTATTTTTGCTGTCTGGAGCAGTCTTCTCGTGAAGCAGCTGAACCTTATCCCTTGATAATAAAAAAAGAACACTCAATTAAGAGTGTTCTTTCTCTGTATCTTCCTATCATTTCATCGTGAGGAAGACACAAGTTCCTTTCACGAATATCCTTGTACTATTACCTTAAGACAAAAGAGAAAAAAGTCAAGAGAAAATCCGTCTTAAGTTCCTTTTTATGATCAATTATTTTCTAGGAAGTTCTTTTAGCGTTCAGCAATCCAGCGGTAAAGAGTTTTGACGCCTGTCCCGCTCGCTCCTGCCGGTAAGTAGTCGTAGCCTTTTGATGAATAAGAAGTCCCTGCAATATCTAAGTGCGCCCACGGGATATCTTCTGTAAAGTGTTCGAGGAAGAGCCCGGCTGTAATGGCTCCTCCGCCTCCTGTTGGTGCATTGTCCAGATCCGCAAACTGCCCTTTAATCTTTTTGTAGTGACTTGGGAAAGATGGTAGACGGTGGGTCGGCTCACACGCTTTTTCACTCGCTGCAAGCACCTCGTCGGCTAGTTCATTATTATTTGAAAGCATCGCTGTCGTGTGAGGGCCTAAAGCTGAAATCGCCGCTCCAGTTAATGTGGCGACATCGACAATTTCACTAGAAGATAATGCGGTGGCTGCGTAATAGATAGCATCCGCTAAAGTTAAACGCCCTTCTGCATCTGTATTATTTACCTCAATACTTGTCCCTTTCATCGAAGAGATAATATCCCCATTTTTGAAAGCTTTGCCATCGATCATATTTTCAGCTGCTGCTACGACCCCGACCACATTTTCTTGAACCTTGTTTTGAGATAAGGCGTAGAGCGTCCCGATGACAGCAGCGGCACCTGCCATGTCAGATTTCATGGTTTTCATCCCACCTGCCGATTTAAGCGCATACCCGCCGGAGTCATAAGTCATTCCTTTACCAACTAAAGACACATGGTCTGTTGCGTCTGTTGGCATGTATTTCATGACAATCAAACGTGGTTCGCGATCAGAGCCCTGATTTACTGCTAGATAAGCTTGCATATCTAACTCTTCAATTTCTTCTTGACCGTAAACTTCTACTTCTACCTCGCTCCCTCGAAAGAGCTCTTGAACTTTTTCTGCTAAGCTCTCTGGATAGATCACGTTAGCCGGCTGGTTCACCAGATCGCGTGCGTGGAAGATCCCTTCTGCGACATGCTCGACTGTTTCAAAGACGTCTTTCGCTTCTCTCGCATCAACTGAAACATACAATTCCTCTGTTTCTTCGGCATCCTTTTTGTATTCATTGAACTCGTATTCTGCCTGATATAAGCCTTCAAAGACTTTAGAAAGTAATTCGCTGTCTTCTTCGATCGCTTGAGGCAGCTCTAAATGGATGTGAGTGAGTTTTGCTTTCTGTAAGTATTTAGCTAAAGCATAGAAAGAGACTGTCGTTTGGTAAGCGTTGAGGTCTTCCTCTTTACCCAATCCATAATAGATTGTACCTTGCCCCGTCTCATCTAACATAGCGTAGACAGATTTTGCTTCTCCTTCAAATAGCCCGCGGTCTTTCAGTTGGTTCACGATTTTATTGTCTGCTTCTTCAAAAACTGCTTGCACAGTTAAATCTTGATACTTTTCTTCAAGTAATATCATCTTTAAAGTCCTCCTGATAGTTTTGTTCTCACACTTTTATATATGAGATAAGATCCTCTCTAAAGTATAACACAATCCCTCTTGTTCTCCGTCTGTCTCTTGAAGCACAGCACGAAGCAGACTTATCTATTGCAGGTCAATTAGAGGATGCTTTATAATAAAGCTGAAACAAGAGGAATGGGGAGACCAAAATGCGATCTTTGACCACAAAATAATTAGAAAAAATATATCAAAATGAAGAAGTTTGTGTCCTAGATGTCCGAGAAGAAGAGGAGGTCCTGCATGGTAAAATCCCTGGGGTTCTCAACCTGCCAGTCAGTCAATTTTCTGAAAGAGTTAACGAACTTAATAAAGACTTAGAATATTATGTCGTCTGTCGAACCAGTCGACGATCCTCTGCGATCGTGGAAGAGTTGAACCGTAAAGGTTACAAGGACAAAGTTGTTACAGACGGCATGCAAGGTTGGACAGGTGAAACAGAATAGGGTTTCGCTTGTCTTTTTCTTTTACCTATTCTACGATGATGACAGAAATTAATAAAAATTGGGAGGAAAATAAAATGGCTCAAACGATGGATAAAGAAACCCTTGTAGAAACCATTGCGATGTGCGAAAGAGCGTGCAACATGTGCTTTGATGCTTGTCTTAAAGAAGATGATGTGAAAATGATGGCGGAATGTATTCGTTTAGATCGAGAATGCGCCGATATCTGTGCTATCACTCGTTCATTCGCTTACCGCGAGGGAGCTGCTTTTGAGGACTTACTGGAAGTCTGTGCTAAAAGTTGCGAGGCCTGTGCAGAAGAATGCGAGAAACATGCCGACCACGCTGACCACTGCCGCGAATGCGCAGAAGCTTGCCGTGAATGTGCGGAAGCATGCAGAAGCTTTGTAGCTTAATAATAAGTAAGAAAAAATTAAAAAATGAAGCACCTGTTAGAGGTCGCTTCATTTTTTATGGAATATTTTGATATAACCATCAGATCTTTACTAAATTTTCTAAAGTTCTTTTTTCATTTTTAATTTTTGCTGAAAATATATTTGCAATCACTACAGTAAATCTTATTCTCATGCTATACTGAATCTAAAGAAGAAAGGAAGTTGATAGAATGGTTAAGAAAGCGGTTGCAGAATTAATTGGTACCTTATTTTTAGTATTAATCGGACCAGGAGCAGCAGTCTTGGGAGACAGTCTGCTCTCTACTGCGCTGGCCTTTGGTTTCGTTGTTGTGGCTATGGCTTATAGTATTGGTACAGTTTCAGGCGCTCATATAAATCCAGCAGTCAGTTTCGCTATGCTCATCAACGGGCGTATAGATTTCAAGGAATTTATAATTTATGTCATCGCTCAATTGATCGGCGCTGCAGCAGGTTCGGGGATCTTGTTGTTTTTCCTCTCGGAAGCAGGTGAAAGTACAGCTAATCTTGGATCCACTGTTTTAGCAGAAGGATTGAGTATGACCGGAGGATTTGCGATTGAGTTCCTGCTTACTTTCGTCTTCGTACTTGTTATTCTCACTGCGACAGGAGAACACGGAGATCCTCATTTAGCGGGTATGGTTATCGGATTGACTTTAATTGCTCTCATTTTGATGGGCGGCACAACAACCGGAGTATCTGTAAACCCAGCACGTAGTTTCGGTCCAGCTATTTTTGAAGGCGGAGAGGCTTTAGCACAATTATGGCTTTATACTCTAGCTCCTCTTTTAGGTGGTGCTTTAGCTGCGGTGGTCGGCAAATTTGTCTTAGATACTGAAATGGGAGCACCAGGAGTCGAACAAGAAAAAGACGAGTCATTGTCATAAATCAGATACCTTCAGAGCTGTCTATCCTAGAATCGAAAGTTACAAAAGCACCTCCAATGAATTTATTTGCCGATAAATTCAACGGGAGGTGCTTTTAATATTACTTCATTTTATCACATTTCAGCTTTTGTCCAGGATGAATCAGGTGAGGATTTTTAATTTGGTTTTTCTGTTCCAAATATTTTTGACTGACTCCCAGCTTAACAGCGATCCCCGAGAGCGTATCGCCTGCTTTGACGGTGTAAACACAGGTTTCTTGGGAAGTTGGTCTAGTCACTTCAAGTCTTTGCCCGACATGAATTAAATTTTTGTCGACAATTCCATTCCAGGTTGCTAAATTATCGACAGTGACATGAAACTTTTGCGCGATTCTACTTAAAGTGTCTCCAGGTTGAACAGTGTAAGTTGAGTCAGCAGTTGGCTTGGGAAGAGGATCTGTCGTTACGGACTTTTGATTGTTTAAGTGGACTCGAATGCCCTTTGCTAAGGCGGTGGCTAAGTCCTCTTGATATTGCTTTTCCTTTAGAACTTTAGCATCATCAACATTGTCAGCAAAAGCTGCTTCAATTAAAATAGCAGACATCTTAGTGTCACGCAAGACAGCGAAGTTGGCACGTTTCTTGCCCCTGTCAGCCAGACCATAGTGACTGAGTAGAGGCAAAATTTCCTGATGGAGATCATTTTGGAGCTTCTGAGTCGTGGTCTGAACAGTCCCGTTGTAGATAAAATCTTCCCAGCCCTTGGCATGACCATTGAAGGCGTTGAAGTGAATACTGATAAAGAGATCCGCTTTGTTTTTATTGGCGATCTCAGCACGTCTAGTTAAATCGATAAAGGCATCGGTCTGACGAACCATCAATACATCGAGACCGAGAGCTTCCAATTTCTCTTTGAGAAGATAAGCGGTTTCTAAGTTCCATATTTTTTCTGTTAAGCCATTGGCCTGAGCACCATAGTCAGTTCCGCCATGTCCAGCATCCACTGCAACTAATCCTTTTATCTTTTGATTCCTGATGCCCGCTTTTTCATCAAATTTTTTCAGTCGATATTTTTCAATTAAACTGATTAATTTCGAGGCATAATTTGGATCTGTAGCGTAACCCCCGGACGCAATATTTTGGACGGCTTGCTTGTAATCTGTTACTCCTTTGACCTTGTAATGATCTTGCCGCCAGCCAGTAGTGAGAAAGCGTCCATGATCTTTGACACCTTCTGCCAAGCTCTTATAAGCTCTGAAAGCTGCTTCCACGGAGGTATCGCTTCCGTCAATCACTTCCCAAGTTCCTTTGACGTAAATATCGCCTTTCCATTCGGGTTTGTCTTTGATGCCAAAATGATTGTGAGCTTGCTGAGCTAGCTCACTTCGACCCCAGTCTGATTCTAAAATAGCTTGGGCCATCACTAGAGATGGCAGGAGACTACTAGCTGAATAATTCGCAACTGCCAGTCCCCCTACTTTTTCAATATATTCTTGCTTATCTACCATGTTGTATCTGCTCCTTTTCTTGTCTCTGGTACAATTGACACCAAATACCATTCGAACTTCCCGGTGGGTACAAATTGTACTATTACATCTCTAATAACGCTTTTGAACAGTATAAGTGTTAACTCTAGTAAAAAAGCCGACCAAGGAGTAGCCGACTTGTATATGACGTGAATTATTTTTTAGTTATTTCTCTCAAAAATTAAATTCTTTTATTCATCAATAATTCATCATTCGCAATATCTATAACTTTCAGACGATTATCATGTTTGATGAAAACAGTTTTGTAAGCAGACTTATCTCCCTTACGGAAAATAAAAACTCGTGTGTTCGGATTATCAGTGGCTAAGTGAGTTTCATAGTCTGCTGGATTAAAGTAATTCTGTGCATCTAATTCTTCATAACTTGTAATATCGGTCTCTGGCTGAGAACTGTCGACAACTTGTTCAGAATTTTCTTCACTTTCAGAAGTAACTTCACTATTAGAAGAAACTTCCGATGACGTACTGGTTGTTTCTAGGGTCTCTGTTGAGTTTTTAATATTCTGTGCTCCCTCAGATTCTCCAGAACATCCCGTTAAAACTACTACTCTAGGCAAGGATAAAAATATTTTTTCATTTTTTGACTTCCTTTCTTCTTTTTTAATTTCATCGATAAAATTCTCT
>JBHWPB010000065.1:0-18453 GCA_043424675.1 Carnobacteriaceae bacterium
GGTGTGTATATAACAGAAGATGATAATAAAGAGCTTATATTTAAAACGGAGAATGCTGCGATTGCCCGGAGAATGTATGGACTGATTAAAAAATATTTTGAAGTAGCGAGCAACCTCGTGGTCCGCCGTAAAATGAAACTCGATAAAAACAATGTCTATATTGTACGTCTTCACTCAGGAGTTGAAACAATTTTAAAAGAACTGGGTATGATAGATAATGGAAAGCATCCTCGCTCTGTTCCAGAAGATATCATGCAGGACGACCAAAAGAAACGGTCTTACCTGCGGGGGGCCTTTCTAGCGGGCGGTTCTGTTAATAGTCCAGAAACGAGCCGTTATCATCTTGAGATTCGTTCAAACCACAAAGAACATAATGAAGATTTGTGCGAGATGATTAATTCCTTTGGATTGAATGCGAGGACTTTAGAGCGCCGCAATAATGATATTGTTTATCTGAAGGAATCTGAAAAAATTTCAGATTTTCTGGCCTTAATCGGAGCCTCACAATCTGTCTTAAAATTTGAAGATACACGTATTGTCAGAGACATGCGCAACTCAGTGAATCGCTTAGTGAATTGCGAAAACGCGAATTTGAATAAAACAGCAGATGCTTCTTCCAAACAATGTAAAAACATCATGTTGGTGGACTCTGAGTACGGGTTGGAAAATATTCCAGAAAAGCTTCGTGAAATTGCAGAGGTGCGTTTAGAAAACCCAGATGCCTCTCTAAAGGAATTAGGAGAGTTATTACCGAGCGGCAAGATCAGTAAATCTGGTGTCAACCATCGTATGAGAAAGATTAATGAGATGGCAGATGAAATAAGAGAAAAAACAGTAGAAGTGTGATAGTCTCTGTAATGTAAAAGAAGATTAAAATGAAAGTTTTTGTTTGACCAACATTGACCAAACAGTTAAAATAGGAGAGATGACAGTTTGGTAGTCCCAAAACCAGGATATTCCAAGGAGGAAATAATATGAATTTAGTACCTACAGTTATTGAACAATCGCCTCGTGGTGAGCGCGCTTATGATATTTACTCACGTCTCTTAAAAGACCGTATTATTATGCTGAGCGGCGCAATCGACGACAATGTTTCAAACTCTATTATCGCCCAGCTTTTATTCTTAGATGCACAAGACCCAGATAAAGATATCTATCTTTACATCAACTCACCCGGAGGAAGTGTCTCCGCAGGTCTTGCTATCTACGATACCATGAAGTTCATCAACGCTGATGTCCAAACTATTGTAATCGGGATGGCGGCATCAATGGGTTCTGTCTTGTTGGCTGCCGGGGAAGAAGGCAAAAGATTTGCTCTTCCAAACTCAGAAGTTATGATTCACCAGCCATTAGGCGGCGCACAAGGGCAAGCAACAGAAATTCAGATTGCTGCAGAGCACATCTTAGAAACGAGAGAACGTCTGAACAAAATCTTAGCGAATGAGACAGGACAGCCTCTGGAAGTCATTGAACGTGACACAGACCGCGACTACTACCTCACCGCCGAAGAAGCGAAAGACTACGGGTTAATCGACGATGTCATGGAGAACAGCCAAGACCTCAACTAAAATGCAATGAAACTAAACTACGAGCAAGAGAGCGCCTTTATGTGTCGCTCTCTTTTTTGTCCAAATCCATAGCGGGTTATTTTTAATCCCTAAAATAAAAACAAAGGGTTTGTATACCACCCTGTGTATGCTAAAATAGAATTAAGTAGTCAAAAGGAAGGGGGAAGCTATGGATGTTTTGAATGAATTAATGACACAATTGAATCCTCAAGCTTTTCCTGTTTTAAAAGAACGAGCGCAAATCTTAAAGGTGATTGATGATAAGGCACCTATCGGGAGACGGCTCTTAGCTAAAAAAACAGGTTTGTCAGAGAGTAAGTTACGACAAGAACTCTCTTTTTTTAAGAAAGAAGGCTTTGTTTATTCTACTCACAGAGGTATGACACTGACTTCAAAGGGACGTCACATTTTAGAAATGTACGGATCCTATTACTCCGAACAACAAACAGCGGATGAAAAAATAGAGCTCTTGGTAAATCAGTTAAATATCGAATCCCTTCATATTCTGCCAGGAGATTCTGACCGAGACAAGAGTATTTTAGGTAAGATGGGGAATAAAGCGATTGAAGTTTTAGACACCCTCTTGCCGCGTGAACGGTTAATTATTGCCACAATGGGCGGAACTTCTCTTGCCGCGATGGCCAATAAAATGACCAGGGATTTCTCTGAAGGACGCGACCTCATTTTTGTTCCCGGGCGTGGAGGCATCGGAGAAGCTCTAGCTATTCAGGCCAATACGATCTGTTCTTTGATGGCTGAAAAGACCGGAGGAGAGAGCCATGCTCTCTACACTCCAGATCAAATTACTCCAGAAACCTACAGTTATCTTGCGGCAGAACCAAGCGTCAATCAGGTTCTCAACTTATTAAACGAAGCAGAAGTTTTATTGTTAGGCATAGGAGACGCTCATAAAATGGCGCACCGACGGAATGTATCTCCTGAAATCGAAGAAAAACTGCGTGAAAATGGAGCAGTCGGTGAAGCTTTAGGCCAATATTTTGATGAAGAGGGCGAGCGTGTTCACGAATTATCCAAAATAGGTTTAGATGTGGAAGACTTAGAACATATCAAGGTTCCTTTAGCGATAGCAGGTGGGAAAGAAAAAGCCAAAGCTATTCTCGCATTCTTAAAGAATGTGCCCAAAGACATCCACCTTGTGACTGACGAAGGGGCAGTCAATGAAATATTACGGCTCATGGATTTTCAATAAAGAAAGATCAAACGGGAGGAAAAATATGACTTTTAAAGTTGGTATTAACGGATTTGGACGCATCGGACGCTTGGCACTTCGGTTAATGGAAGAGTATGAAGATATGGAAGTAGTAGCTATCAATGATTTGACAGATGCTAAGACTCTCGCTCATCTCTTAAAATATGACAGCGTCTATGGAAGATTTAACGGAGAAATCGAAGCAACAGCGGAAGATACTATCCGAGTGAATGGAAAAGAGGTCAAAGTTTACGCTGAAAAAGAACCGCGCCATATTCCTTGGCAAGAGAATGGTGTGGAACTGGTTTTAGAAGCTACCGGACTCTTCACAGATAGGGAAGGGGCAGGACAGCACTTGGAAGCCGGGGCAGACAAAGTAGTCGTTACTGCTCCAGGCTCAGGGGACATGAAGATGGTGGTCTATGGAATCAACGAAGATATCATAGACGGCAGTGAAGATATCATTTCTACGGCATCCTGTACTACAAATTCTTTAGCATTAATGGCTGCGCCTCTGCATGAAAAGTACACCATTGAACGGGGTCTTATGACAACTGTTCATGCTTATACCAATGATCAAAACCTACACGATGCCCCTCACTCGAAATTGACACGTGCCCGTGCTGCCGCCGAGAATATTGTGCCTACTTCTACTGGAGCAGCTGCCTCGATTGGAAAAGTTATTCCAGAACTTGATGGAAAATTGGACGGATCGGCACAGCGTGTTCCAGTCATCGCGGGTTCTTTAACTGAACTGACTGTTGTTCTTGAAGAAAAGGTGAGTGAAGAAGAGATCAATGCACTCATGAAAAGTAGACAGAGTGAAGTTTTCGGCTACACAGAAGATCCTATTGTTTCCAGAGATATTATCGGCATCCGCTACGGTTCTCTCTTTGATGCCGGGCAGACAAAAGTCATGGAAGCCGGAGGCGAACAGCTCGTTCGTGTCGTTGCTTGGTATGATAATGAAATGAGTTATGTCGCTCAAATGCTCAGAACTTTACTCAAATTAGCAGAGAAAAATTAAGCGCTTTCACAAAAAGTGATAAAAGAATGGAAATAACCAAAGAGATGAGAGATAATCAAAATGATCAGTGTCTATTCAGACCGATTTTGATGACTCTCATTTTTTAATATCAGGAGGATTTAACGTGACTAAAAAAAGCTTAGAAAATCTTGACGTTCATGGAAAAGTAGTATTGATGCGCGTGGATTATAATGTGCCTTTGACGGCTGATAGGAATATTACCGATGATACACGGATGCAAGCCAGTCTCCCTTCGATTAAATATCTGATTGAGAATGGAGCGAAAATTGTTCTCTTCTCGCATCTGGGCCGCATAAAAACTGAAGAAGACAAGAAGGGAAAATCACTGGCTCCCGTAGCAGCACATCTTGCGGAACTCTTGGGACAAGAAGTGTTCTTTTCTTCCAAAACACGAGGCAAAGAACTGGAAGACGCTATAAAAGATATGGAAGAAGGCCAGGTTCTCCTCGTCGAAAATACTCGATTCGAGGATGTAGAGGGGAAGAAGGAAAGTTCTAATGACGAAGAGTTAGGCAGATACTGGGCGAGCTTAGGGGAGGTCTTTGTCAATGATGCTTTCGGTACTTCGCACCGGGCCCATGCTTCCAATGTAGGAATTTCACAGCACATCGAAGAAACAGCGATCGGCTTCCTGGTTGAAAAAGAGCTCAGAGAGCTGCACAAAGCGATAGACTCACCTGACAGACCCTTCATCGCTATTCTGGGAGGCTCTAAAGTAAAGGATAAAATACGTCTGATCGAAACTTTACTAGAGCAAGCAGAACAAATTTTAATCGGTGGCGGCATGGCCTATACCTTTATGCAAGCGCGTGGCCAAGAAATTGGCAATTCTTTGCTCGATGAAGAGAGTTTAGATTTTGCGAAAGAAATGTTAGAACAAGCCGGGGATAAAATCGTGCTGCCTGTCGACAATGTGGTGGCTTCAGAGTTTTCAGAAGACGCTGTACCTGAACACGTTGAGGGGGATATCCCTGCCGGAAAAGAAGGCCTAGATATTGGACCGCGTACTTTGGAACTATTCGTGGAACATCTCCGCGATGCTAAAACTGTTATCTGGAATGGCCCAGTCGGTGTCTTTGAATACGACAATTTTTCGGAAGGAACGAGAGGTCTCAGTGAAGCGGTGGCTCAGTTGGAGGATGCTCGCACGATTGTCGGAGGCGGCGATTCAGCGACTGCAGCAAAAAGGTTTTCAAATGAAGAAGATTTCACGCATATCTCAACAGGCGGCGGAGCTTCACTTGCAGTTTTCGCGGGTGAGGAACTGCCAGGTATTGAAATTATTGACGAAGCATAATCCAATGAAAGAGAGAAAGGCTTGTGAAAAATGAGAAAACCAATTATTGTAGGTAACTGGAAAATGAATAAGACAGCAGAAGAAGCACGTGAGTTTATGAACGAATTAATAGAAAAAGTTTCAGAAAATGAAAATATTGAGCTGGCGATAGCGCCCCCTGCTTTATTCATACAGAATCTGGTCAATCTAGCTCAAGGTTCTTCTATAGAGCTCGGCGCTCAAAATGCTTTTTATGAAAGTGAAGGAGCTTATACAGGAGAAACAAGCCCACACGCTCTAGCAGAACTCGGTGTTGCGTATGTTATTATCGGTCACTCGGAGCGCCGCGAACTATTCGAGGAGAGTGATGAAGAAATCAATAAAAAAGCTCATGCAGTCTTCAAAGAAGGCATGGTGCCCATCCTCTGTGTTGGAGAAAGCGAAGCAGAACGTGAGGCGGGAGAAACACGAGCAGTCGTTGAAAACCAAGTCGAAAAAGCTTTAGCCAATTTAGAAGCTTCTGCTGTTGAAAAACTTGTCCTCGCTTATGAACCGATCTGGGCCATCGGTACAGGTAAAACAGCGACTCCAGAAGAAGCCAACGAGACGATTGGTCTGATTCGAGACAAAGTTCAAGCGCTCTATTCAAAAGAAATTGCCGACTCTGTACGTATTCAGTACGGTGGCAGTGTGAAACCGGACAATATTAAAGCACTGATGGAGCAGCCTCATATCGATGGTGCTCTGGTTGGAGGAGCAAGCCTTGAAGTCGATTCCTTTCTGGCTCTAGCAGCGGGAATTGATGCAGATGAGTAAACACCCCGTCGCACTCATTATATTAGACGGTTATGGGCTGCGGGAAGAAGAAGAAGGGAACGCTGTAAAGCAAGCCGACACGCCATACTTTGACGCCTTATGGAAAGAATACCCGCACCAAACGCTCACAGCTTCTGGCAGATCAGTGGGACTGCCTGAAGGGCAGATGGGTAACTCTGAAGTGGGCCATATGAACATCGGTGCTGGCCGAGTCGTCGATCAGATGATCACACGAATCGATAAAAGTTTTCAAAAGGGAGATTTTTCTAAAAACGACAATTTTAGAAAAACGCTCCAAAAAGCAAGGGATAAGAATGGCAATTTACATCTCTTTGGCCTCTTATCAGATGGCGGAGTCCACAGCCATATGAATCATCTTTTTAATATTCTCGATCTCGTGAAAGACTTCGGTGGAATTAAAGAAACCTACATTCATATCGCCACAGACGGCCGAGATGTCGGACCCTATACAGGTAAAGGTTTTATCCAAAGATTAGAAGAAAAGATAGAAGCCATTCAATACGGGAAAATTGCTAGTATCTCTGGCCGCTTCTTTGCCATGGATCGCGATAACCGATGGGAAAGAATTGAAAAAGCTTATCGGGCTATCGTTGACGGATCTGGTGAACAATTTACTAGTCCCTTAGAAGCGATTGAACAGAGCTATAACGAAGGGATAAGTGACGAATTCGTTGTGCCGAAGGTCATGGTAGAAGACGGAAAGCCTGTCGGAATTTTGAATGAAAATGATGCTTTTTTGATATGGAATTTCCGACCTGATCGTGTGATTCAGCTCTCTCAAGCTATTATCTCACCTGAATTTGATGCCTTTGAGAGACCGCATTATGCGAAAGACTTGCAGTTTACAACGATGACAGAGTATGCGCCGGAAATCCCAGCCGATGTTTTGTTTGAGGAGAAGGATTTAGAGCATGTTTTGGGACAAGTTTTAGCCGATGCAGGCTTAAACCAATTGCGGCTGGCAGAAACAGAAAAATATCCCCATGTCACCTACTTTATGAATGGGGGGCGACGCGAGCCATTTGTCAATGAGGACCAAATCTTGGTCCCTTCTCCCAAAGTCTTGACGTATGACCTGCAACCGGAAATGAGTGCTTTTGAAGTGGCCGAGCAATTTGTAAATGAGCTGAACAAAGATAAATACGACGCAATCATCATGAACTTTGCTAATGCAGATATGGTGGGGCACTCAGGGAACTTAAAAGCTGCGATACAAGCAGTGGAAGCAGTGGATAAAGCCTTACAGAGGGTCATGGAAGCTCTCTTTGAGAAGAAAGGGACGGCGCTCATCCTTGCAGATCATGGGAATGCAGAGACGATGAAAACTCCAAAAGGCACAGCGCATACTGCCCACACGACAGTCCCTGTCCCCTTGATTGTGACCGATAAAAAATGGAAGCTTTCAGAAGGTGGAAGACTAGCAGATATCGCGGCTACTCTTCTAGATATACTTGATATAGAAAAGCCCGTTGAGATGACCGGACGTTCATTATTGATTGAAAAGGAGATATAAAAATGCCAATTATTACAGATATTATTGCACGTGAAGTCTTAGATTCAAGAGGGAATCCTACAGTCGAAGCAGAGGTTTATACAGAATCTGGTGCAATGGGCCGCGGGATTGTTCCTTCTGGCGCATCAACTGGAGAATATGAAGCCGTTGAGCTCAGAGACGGTGACAGAGAACGCTATCTTGGCAAAGGTGTTTTAGAAGCCGTCGACAAGGTAGAAGAAGTGATTGCGCCAGAAATTATCGGAATGGACGCAAGAGATCAAGCAGGTATTGACCAAGTCATGAGAGAGCTGGATGGGACGCCGAACAAATCAAAGCTGGGCGCGAATGCTATTCTGGCTGTCTCGATCGCTGTTGCCAAAGCGGCCAGTGACTACCTGGGTCTGCCTCTGTATCAATATCTCGGCGGTTTTAACGCCCGCGTTTTGCCGACTCCTATGATGAACATTTTAAATGGAGGTTCTCACGCGGCGAATAATGTCGACTTTCAAGAATTTATGATTATGCCAGTCGGTGCTGAGAGTTTCAGCGAAGCGCTTCGTATGGGAACAGAAATTTTCCATCACTTAGAACGAGTCTTGTCAGATAGAAACTTGAATACCAATGTTGGGGACGAAGGCGGCTTTGCTCCCGACCTTGATAGTAATGAAGAAGCTCTGCAGGTTATTATGGAAGCGATAGAAGCGGCGGGATACGTGCCGAGAGAAGATATCCTCCTTGCGCTTGATGTAGCAGCTTCTGAATTCTATGATGCTGAAAGTAAAACTTATAATCTCGCTTCAGAAAGCCGCGAGTTAGAAGCAGAAGAACTCGTTGGAATGTATGAAGACTTGGTCGATAAGTATCCGATTATAAGTATTGAAGACGGCTTGGATGAAGACGATTGGGAAGGGTTCTCTCTGATGACAGAACGTCTAGGGGATCGTTTACAGATTGTGGGAGATGACCTCTTCGTAACAAATACGACACGTCTGAAAGAGGGCATCAATCAAGGAATTGCCAACTCTATTTTGATCAAAATTAACCAGATCGGAACTTTAACGGAAACTTTTGACGCCATTGAAATGGCGAAAGAGGCTTCATATACTAACGTTATCTCCCACCGCTCGGGGGAAACAGAAGATACCACCATTGCCGATATTGCAGTCGCTTCTAATGCCGGTCAAATCAAGACAGGATCCTTAAGCAGAACGGATCGTGTCGCAAAATATAACCAGCTCCTGCGAATCGAAGATGAATTGGGAGACCTCGCTATTTATAAGGGGCAAGATGTCTTTTACAATTTAATGAAAAGATAGATAGAAAACTTTCTCAATCTATGATAAGCTGATGAGGTAGAATATAATTGAGGGAGGCTTTGCATGTATAATACTTTAGTCACTATTATGTTGGTTATATCGGTTTTGCTTATTATCATTGTGGCTTTACAACCAACCAAAACGTCAAACTCTTCCACCGCGTTCATGGGTGGGGCAAAAGATATCTTTGCTCAGACGAAAGCGCGAGGTTTTGAAGCTTTCCTTCAAAGAGCGACAATAGTTTTAGGCGCTGCTTTCATGATTATTGCAGTGATTATTGCAGCGACGAGTTGAATATGAGGAAAAAGCTGGGAGATCTTTCCTAGCTTTTTTATATTCATAAAGGAAATTGACAAATGAAATAAACTCTTATAATACCATTCACTGCTTATTTAGTATAAAATAAAATTAAACTGAAAATAACGGAGGAACAACAGAATGAAAGACAGAACGGTATTTTATGAAGAAGGGCCACGAGCGGTATTGTTATTACATGCTTATACGAGTACCCCAGTGGATTTCTTCTCATTTGCCAATGAGCTCAAACGTAACAACTACACAGTCTATGCCCCAACTTTCACGGGACATGGGACTGATAATCCGGATAATTTTCTAAATAATGGAATGAAAACTTACGTAGAAGATGGCAAACAAGCTCTAGACTTTTTGAAAGAAAAAGGCTATAAAGAAATTGCGGTGTTTGGTTTGTCTTTAGGGGGCATTGTCGCCACCTCTTTAATTGTAGAAGATGAAAGCCAATTTATAGCTGGCGGTACCTTTTGTTCCCCAGTTATGAATATCACTGAAGATCATAATATCGATCAAAACTTCGAAAGATTGTATCGTCAGATGAAGTCAGAAGCAGGTCACAATGATGAAGAAGTAGAAGAACTATGGAAAGAGGCGCGTCAAGAACTTGACGAAGAATTGAAAAGTATGGAACTGAGAATCGATGACATGCTGCCTGAGTATAAGGAAATAAACTTGCCCATGTTTGTCGCTCAAGGCGGAGCTGATACTATGATTTCACCAAAACATGGTCCCGCTTTTAGAGATGAATTAGAAAAAGCAGATGTAAGTTATTATTTCTATGAAGATGCCCCACACTATATCACAGTGGGACGGAGCGGTCGCCAAGTTTTAGATGATTTCATACCATTCTTAGAGCAGCTTCCATGGACGGAGGAAAATAATTAATGAGTAAACAAAACGAACTAGAAAAAAAGATACTTTCAGTAGTAGAAGACAGCAATCAAAAGAATCTAGAAATGAGCGAGCTGGCAGAAGCATTAGATATGACTTCTTCAGATAACTTTCAAAAGGTTGTGAAGGGTGTTGCAGCCTTAGAAAGAGAAAACAAACTTCACCTAAATGATGACGGGACGTTCTCACTCACAAATGAGGATGGCATTTACGAAGGCAGCTTCAGTGCCAGCGGACGCGGCTTTGGCTTTGTTTCAGTCGAAGGCTTTGATGATGATTTCTTCATTCCGCCTCCTGTTACGAACCACGCCATGCACAGAGATATTGTTAAGATAAAGATGACTAGAGAAGCTCAACCTTGGAACGGGAAAGGTCCTGAAGGTGCTGTTGAAGAAATTGTGGAACGCAACATAACGAGTCTCGTCGGAGAGTTTACGGCTTACGATGAAGAAGAGGTTAAAAAGACAGGACTTTATGGTTATGTTAAGCCACAGGACAAAAAGTTAACCGAACATATTATTTACATTGAAACACAAGGTGTCAGGCCAAAGAATGGGTCTATTGTTCTCATCGAGATCACAAAATATCCAGACGATAATAACCCGAAGGCACTGTTTGGCTTAGTCACGACTGAAATTGGGAATAAAAACGAACCAGGAGTAGATATCCTTTCAGTTGTCTATGATCATGGTATCCCGCAAGAGTTTTCTCCCGCCACTCTTACAGAGTTGGATGAAATTCCAGATGAGGTGCATGCCGAAGATCTAGAAGGACGTAAGGATTTAAGAGGCTTACAGACGATTACGATAGACGGTGCAGATGCCAAGGATTTAGATGATGCTATTTCTGCAAAACGTTTAGACAACGGCAATATCAAACTGGATGTGCACATTGCTGACGTTTCTCACTATGTGCGCGAGGGGAGTGCTCTCGACGAAGATGCTTTTACACGTGGAACAAGTGTCTACCTCACAGACCGTGTGATTCCGATGCTTCCTCAAAAGTTATCGAATGGAATCTGTTCACTCAACCCAAGAGTGGACCGCCTGACTTTAAGTGCTGAAATGGAGATCGATCAAAAAGGTGAAGTTGTGCGTTATGAAATTGGGCCTTCTGTCATCTACTCCAACCAGCGTTTCACGTATGATGAAGTAAATGGAATCTTAGAAGATGAAAATGAAACTTTACGCTCACAATATGCAGATTATGTAGATATGCTAGAAATTATGGCAGAGCTGCATGACATCTTAGAAAACAAACGCATCGCCCGCGGAGCGATCAGTTTCGATACAGATGAAGCAGAAATTATTGTCGATGAAAACGGGCACCCGACGGATATCGTCTTGCGTGAACGCCGTGTCGGTGAACGTATGATCGAATCTTTCATGCTGACAGCGAACGAAACAGTCTCAGAACATTATACGAAACGCCACTTGCCTATCTTATACAGAGTGCACGAAAATCCAGATGAAGAAAAGGTACAGTCCTTTTTGGAATTCGCTGCAACTTTAGGTATTCAAGTGAAAGCTAAAAAAGAAAACATTACACCTAAACAAATGCAGAATGTGATCGATGAAGTTCAAGGGAAGCCGGAAGAGACGGTCGTTACGATGACGCTTCTCCGCAGTATGCAGCAAGCACGCTATGACGTAGAGTCATTGGGTCACTTCGGACTTGCAGCAAAGTACTACTCACACTTTACTTCACCGATTCGTCGTTACCCTGACTTAATCTTACACAGACTCATCCATTATTATGATGAAATAGGGCAGTCTGCTCAAGATAAATCTTACTGGGAAAATGAACTGCCGGAAATCGCAGAACATTCTTCTATCGCAGAACGCCGCGCGATTGATGCAGAGCGTGATGTGGACGCGATGAAGAAGGTAGAGTATATGGCAGATAAAGTCGGTAATACTTATGACGCTGTTATTGTGTCTGTACTAGGCTTTGGAATGTTTATCCAGCTTGAAAATACAGTAGAGGGACTCATCCATATCTCAAACATGAATGAAGACTATTTCGAGTTTAACGAACAAGCTATGATGCTGATTGGACAGAATACAGGGGCCAAATATCGTGTCGGACAGCCTGTTCGTGTAAAATTGACTAATGCCAATCTCGAACAAAATGAACTTGATTTTGAACTGGTTCACGAGGAAGAAGAGAAAGAAGAAAAACCATTCAAATCGAAATCTACAAGAAATCAAACAGGCAAAGACCGCGAGCACTCCTTTAAAATAAAGCGTAAAAAATAAAGACCACAGAAAGAGCTGAGAAATGAGGTGAGGCTATGGCGAAGGGGAAAAACACAGCGCTTGCCCAGAACCGAAAGGCAAGACATGAATATGAGATTATCGATACAGTAGAAGCGGGAATGGTTTTACGCGGGACTGAAATCAAGTCTGTCCGCTCAGGCCAGATCAGCCTGCAAGACGGATTTGCTTCGATTGAAGACGGAGAAATCTTCTTGTTCAACGTACACATTGCGCCTTATGAGCAGGGCAACATTCACAATCATGATCCTTTGAGAAAACGAAAATTGCTCATGCATCAAAATCAAATTGATCGTTTGCACGGACAAGTCAGTCAAAAAGGAATGACTCTGATTCCTTTGAAAGTGTACATCAAAAATGGAGTAGCGAAAGTTTTAATCGGGCTTGCTAAAGGGAAGCGTCAATATGATAAACGGGAAACGATTAAACGTCGAGACCAAGAACGTCAGATCGACCGTGCCATCAAAGAGAATTATTAAATCCTGATTACTTTCTGTCTTCTAGACATCTCTTGTTTAGAAGACTTTTTTGATGAGGAGAGTCGACATCTGAGGTCCTGAGCGTTTGAAAGCGTTTTCTTGACTGGAAAAGTATGATATGATTACGGTACTATAATTATTTAAAGAGAGGTTGTCAATGCAAAATTCAGAGAAATACCTAAAGTTACTTGCCCAGAAGTATCCAGATATTGACGCAGTGAGAACTGAAATCATTAATCTTGAATCTATTATGAACTTGCCGAAAGGGACAGAACACTTTGTAAGTGATATCCATGGCGAGTATGATGCTTTCGAGCATGTCTTGAGAAATGGCTCAGGAAACATCAAGCAAAAGATAAATGAAATTTTTTCTGATTCCTTGACTGTCTCAGAGAGAGACAGATTAGCAACACTTGTTTATTACCCTGAAGAAAAAATTCCACTTATTTTAGAAGACTTCGAAACACAAGAAGAAAGAGAGTCTTGGTATCGGAAAACGCTCCTTTACTTGATAGAACTTACTTTATATTGTGCAAAGAAATATACGAATAAAAAAGTGAGTAAAGCTATCCCAGCTGGTTATACTTATATTGTCAGCGAACTTCTTTTTAGAATAGACCCTTATCATGATAAAGATGCCTACTATGAAGCGATTTTAGAGACAGTCATTGCATTAGAGCAAGCAGAAGAATTAATCACCGTTTTCTCTCATCTTATCCAACAACTCGTCGTTGACCATCTCCATGTTGTTGGAGATATCTATGATCGGGGTCCTCATCCGGAAAAAATTATGGAGCGTTTGAAAGAGCATCACTCCTTTGACATCCAATGGGGAAACCATGATACTTTGTGGATGGGCGCGGCGAGCGGTTCCGCTGTCTGTATCGCCAATGTGATCAGAATCTGTGCGCGTTATGATAATTTAGAGATTATTGAAGATGCTTACGGTATTCCCTTGCGGCAACTTTTAACCTTTGCACAAGAAAATTACAGTGATGATATCGGAGAGACCTTTATCCCTAAAAAAGGGCCCTACAGCGAAATGCATTACGACCAAGAAGCCACCCAGCTTGCTAAAATCCAGCAAGCTATTGCAGTTATTCAATTCAAATTGGAAAAACAAGTCATTGACCGCAATCCAGAGTTTGAAATGGAAAACCGGCTCTTATTAGGACGGATTAATTATGACGATATGACAATTGAACTCGATGGAGAAACCTACCAGTTGAATCACTACGATTTTCCAACCGTCGCTCCGGAAGATCCATTTAAACTGACGAGAGAAGAAGAATCAGTTGTTAAGCGTTTAGTAGAAAGTTTCACTCAATCTGAAGTCTTGAGAGACCATATCGCTTTCATGATCAACAATGGCAGTATGTACCTTGTCTATAATGGTAATCTTCTTTACCATGGCTGTGTTCCAATTACTGAAAAAGGAGAATTTTTAGAATTAGAGGTCAACGGTAAAGTATATTCTGGACGAACCTTGTTTGAAGCGTTTGATGAAGCTATCCGTCAATCATTCTTTAATAAGGAAGGAGAAGACCACCAGTACTATTTAGACTTAGTCTGGTATCTCTGGACCGGAGAGGCGTCACCGCTCTTTGGCAAGGATCAAATGACAACTTTCGAGCGTTATTACATTGATGACAAAGCTGTACAGGAAGAAATAAAAAATCCCTATTATGCTGGCAGGGAAAATGAAGAAGTGATCGAGATGATTTTGGAAGAATTTGGAGCGGATAAGGAAGAAGGACGTATTATCAATGGGCATACGCCTGTTAAAGAAAGAAAAGGGGAGAACCCGCTGAAAGCTAATAATCGAATGATTGTCATCGATGGCGGCTTTTCAAAATCTTACCATGCAGAAACAGGTATTGCAGGCTATACTCTCCTTTATAATTCCTATGGGATGCAGCTTGCAACTCATGATCCTTTTACTTCCAGAAAAGATGCGGTACTTAATGAGACAGATATTATTTCAACGCGCCGAGTAGTAGAAGAAGAGGCGAAGCGACAAAAATTAAGAGATACTGATACCGGAGAAAAGTTAAAAGCGGAAAGAGATGATCTTATTGAGTTATTAGAAGCCTATGAAAAAGGAATCGTTCACTAGCCGTGTCCTAAAAGTGAACACTCAGAGAGGATCCCAGTGTGCGGATCCTTTCTTTGTGGATAAAAGTTTATAAGAAAAGTACAAATTTATCTATATTGTAGTGCTCTTCACAGATTTAATTGGGAAGAGGCTTTATTTTTGTTATAATTTTAAAATAGTACGTTGTTGGAAGGAGATTGAAATGAAAAGTAAAGGTATTCAAATCAAAGACTTAGTTTCTATAGGGGTATATACAGCTATTTATTTTGTAGGAGTGGCCATAGCTGCACTTCTTTGTGTTTTTATTGTGCCTGGCTATTCTTATATTTATATTCCGATTGTGACCGCACTTCTTTCGGGAGTAGTATTTATGCTGATGGCTGCTAAAGTGCCGAAATTCGGAGCTATCACTATCATGGGGTCGATTATGGGGTTGTTCTTTTTTGTCAGTGGACGCTTTCCACTCGCACTTATTCCAAGTGTGCTAATCAGCTTGATAGCTGACGGTGTTGCTTATCTTTTTAAGTATAGAAGTAAAAAGGGATTACTTTTAAGCTATACGATCTTCTCGTTTTCTACAATGGGTCCCGTGTTACCGATGATATTCATGCCTGAATATTATGCTCAAGATTTATTACAGCGCGGCAAATCCATGGAATACGTGCTGAGTGCTTTTGAGTCGATCACAAACAGTACCGTCATTATTTTATTTATAGGGACTATTATTGCAGCGCTTATCGGAGGTTTGTTCGGACAGCGTATGATGAAAAAACACTTTGAAAAAGCTGGGATTGTATAATGGTGCTCGATTTTGACCCACGGACCAAATTACTTATGATAGTTCTATCTCCCATCTTCATGGCTTTGCGTGTCAGTATCTGGCTCGAGATGATTGTTGTCTTTATTTATCTCATACCCTTTTTTCTGACAGATGAAAAAAAATTAGGACTGAGTTTGGGGGCAGTTTATGCCTTGCAGGTGCTGGGTTATTATTTTTTGCTGCCTGAAATTGAGCATTATTTTCTGTTATATATCGTTTCTTTCTTAACTTATGGCATGCGTGGTTTAATGCTGGGTATAATTGCAGGGATTTTTGCACTGAAAACAACTCCAGTAAGTGAATGGATCAGTCTCTTAAAAAAATGGAATGCTCCTAATTTTATATTGATTCCTATCTCAGTCATGCTGCGTTTTTTCCCGACTATTTATGAAGATTACAAACACATTCGGCAGGCGATGGCCTTTCGCGGGATTGGTACTAGTTTTTGGGATCTCATAAAAAAACCTATCCAGTCTTTTGAGTATATTATGATACCTATCTTAATTAATGCCAGCCAGGTGGCAGAAGATCTCACTATAGCTGCCTTGACAAAAGGACTCAGCAGCTCTACCGAACCCACTTCAATTGTCTCTTTGAACATGGAAAAACAAGATTGGTTGTATATTGGGATATTGATTTTACCATTACTTTGGTATATAGGAAGTGAAATTGTATGACAGAAGGAATCATCAGCACCAAAGCATCTTTTACCTATCCTCATAGCGATTCCCCTTTTCTAAAAGATATCTCTGTAGCGATTCGACCAGGGGAAGTCGTTTTAATCTGCGGTAAAAGCGGCAGTGGAAAAACAACTTTCACGCGTTTACTCAATGGGATATCTCCTCAATTTATTGAAGGGGAGTTGGTCGGCGAAGTTTCTACATATGGTTTAAAAGCCGATGAGGATGCCATTGAAGAGTATGTGCCTGTTGTCGGAAGTGTCTTTCAAAATCCTAAAACTCAGCATTTCAACTTAGATACGACCAGTGAACTTGCCTTTCCCTGTGAAAATATGGGGATGAACCCAGAGATGATCATTGAAAGAATTCAGCAGATGGTCGATATTTTTTCGATCGAAGAGCTTATAGACCGAAATTTCTTTGAATTATCTGGCGGTGAGAAGCAGCGTGTCTCTTTTGTATCAGCTAATATGCTATATCCAAAGGTACTGGTATTGGACGAAGTAACGAGCAATCTGGATGCCTATGCCGTCAGTCAGCTTCGTGAGATGATTCTGGAACTAAAAAGACGAGGGGTCACAATTGTTTTAACTGAACACCGTTTGGCTTGGACTAGAGGTATTGTGGATCGTTATCTCTTATTTGATGAAGGCCGGTTAGTTAAACAATGGACAGCGGATGCTTTTGAGAAAATTTCGAACGTGAACCTCCATAAGATGGGGCTCCGGGCACTCTCATTAAAAAAAGTCAGGGAAACGATCGACAACATGACGCAAGATAAGTATAAAGAGAGCGAAGGCGACTTAACAACTCATCATTTAACTGTAGGCTACGGAGAGAAAATTGTTCAAAAGAATCTCAATCTTGGGTTCAGACGCGGCGAAATTACAGGTTTAATGGGCTCTAATGGTGTTGGAAAATCTACCTTTGCTGATGCACTCACGGGCTTATCAGTGCCCTTAGAAGGCAGCATAAAGTTAGATGGAAGAACATTAACTCCTAAAGAAAGAATCGAAAAAAGTTTTCTGGTGATGCAAGATACTAACTATCAACTGTTCACAGAATCTGTCAAAGAGGAAGTTTTACTTGGCGCGACTTATCCTGAATACAAGGATGAGGTGCTAGGAACTTTGAATTTGCTTGAAGTGGAAGAACGCCATCCGATGAGTCTTTCTGGAGGTCAAAAACAGAGGGTAGCAATTGCTTCCGCTATGATGTCGGGAAAAGATATCATCATCTTGGATGAACCGACAAGTGGCTTGGATTACTACCACATGCAGCGCTTTGGTGAGTTGTTAAACGACTTAAAGAAGACAAACGCAGTTATTATCGTCATTACTCATGATGAAGAGCTTGCTGCCGGTTGGTGCGATCAGATTATAAAATTCGACACCTATACTGGATGAACCGTATTGCTTAACTTCTAATGGAAATATTTTTATAATGTAAGCAGGAGGTCATGAATATGACAAAAAAACCAGAGGGAATGACAGTAGAAGAGATACAAGAAAGAGTGGCAGAGCTCGATGATTGGAAAAATGAAGGTGCAAAAAAAATCTATAAAACCTTTAATTTTGATAACTTTGAACAAGCTCTCGCTTTCACTAATAAAGTAGGAGCAGTTGCAGAAGAAAAACAGCACCACCCAGACATCTATCTCACCTGGGGGAAAGTTAAAATTGAAATACAAACTCATGAGACAGGAAGCTTGACGGAAGCTGATTTCAATCTAGCAGAAAGAATAGACCAGATAGATTCATAATTGTGCGATGAAAAGCAGCTCCAAACGCTTTTTAGAACATAGCTAAAAGTATATATAAAAATATGGTAATAAAACAGAAGCAGTTCAAAATAAAAAATTGAACTGCTTTTTCTATTTCATAAGAGAATGCACAAAAATGTTTATACAAAATCTATTTATCTTCTTAAAAGAGGTGGAATCTCTGAAAAGTTAATTTATGACAAAAAGACTGATGATAATGTCATTAACTTGTAGTATAGTAGAACTGCATGTTTTGAGTAATGTGCCCATTATTCTCCATTATTTAATAATGGGATCTTTTTGTATCACTTAGAAAAATACTAAAGGAGTGAGGGTAGAGAATGGATTTAACTCGGCAGCGGATTCAGCGTATTTTAATGGTATACCC
>JBHWPB010000066.1:0-4245 GCA_043424675.1 Carnobacteriaceae bacterium
ATACTGCGGGGGCTGTTTCTTCTCTCTAAATATTCTAGAGTTTTGACAGCTTCTTCATGACAAGTATTGAGATTGTCCAAACCTCGATAGATAGCACTGATTCCACCTCTAAAAGGATACCTGTTATTCTCTTGTATAGAAACTAAGGTCTCATAAATCGTTTCTAATGTTTTCTTTTCTGGAGCAGACAGGAGTAAAATAATAGTCTTGTGTTGTCCGTATGCAATTTTTTTATTATTTGGAAAAGCTTGTTTTATTCGTAAAAGCAATTGATAAATCGCCATATCAATCTGCTGTAAGTCAATCATTTCATGAGAAAAATCTAATATTGCAACCCTATAAAAATGATCAAGAGGAAGGTTCAACTCTTCCCCCTTATTCATCAGGTCTTCTGTATTCCCTGCTTCCAGCAGAGCTGAGAATTGTTCATGAGCTCTGCGATAATACATATTGGTCAAAGCTTGAGTTTTTACCAGTTCTAAAGCAATGACGGTACTGCTCTGTTCGAGAGCGATGGTATCTGATTTCGATAGCTCACTGCGATTAAATATGATAAAGCAACCCAAAAATAAGGATTGACTATAAATGGGGTACAGGTATAATTCCTGACGCGTTTTTTGGGCGGTCCAAGAGATGGGTTCTTTATTTTTTTCAAATTGATCTTGTAAATCTTGAGGCGTTATCCAGTTATAATCAATGTCATTATTTGGTGTAGAATAAAAACTCTGATCGGTAGCATTATAAAAGACAAAAGAGTGATTAATTATTTTAGAGACGGTACGAATAATGTGTTCGAGTCCTTTATTTTCCATAGAAATCTCTGTGAGTTGCGTTTGAATATCATAACTTTGTTGCAATTCACGGTTGAGAGAAGAAATAGTTGTAAGTCTTTCAGACATCTGTTCATGCAGATAAGCATTTTGAATCGCAATGCCCGCTTGGTTGGTGAATCCGGCTATTAAACGAATAGTCTGATCAGACACCTCTGCCAAGGGATTCCACTTATGTAAGGTCAAAACACCGATGCGAGTGCCATGGATTTCAATAGGAACACAGATGATACCAGAATAAGAAAAGTCAGCTGCTCCTAAGATAGTACGATAATTTTCTTCACTGATCCCACTTTTTAACATGGCATTGATCATTTCTTCTTGAATTTTATAAACACGAGCCTTGCCGTCTTTAAACACATTCCCTGTGATGGATTCCCCCACTCGGGTCGAGAAATTCGCTACAGAAGCGTTAAAACCCACTTGAACTTGAATTACGAGCCGCTCGGTTTCAGGATCATACAGCATTAAATGCCCTGCATCAATACTCGGCAAAATATGCATGATATTTTTAATAATGGACTCCAACACATCGTTCAATTTCAGACTGGAAGTAATCGCGATAGTACTGTAGAGGATGTTATTGATTTCTCTATCTCTTAATTTAAGAGTTTCGTTGAGATCGAGAGATTCCATGAAATAATAGAGGGCTTTCACATGTCTTTCCTCTATTTTGGTTTTCTGTTTAAAAAGACGCACAATCACTCGATTCCCATAAGCATAACTGAATTGGACATCTGTATAGTTACTGTGGGCGACCACACACTGCTTTTCTTTGTAAAGCGTCACTTCATCAAAGCTAGGACTTTCCTCTTTCAGTTCTCTGTCCCCGAGGACTAAAACAGGTTTATCAGAAAAGGTGCGCCAAATCCAAATCTGAAATTGATGACATTGAAAATTATGTTCAATAAACTCTTTATAATACTCAAGTGTTTTTGTCACAGAATCACCTTTCAAAATGTGCGTTTACACATAAAATGATAAGAAATTATATAGGATAACACATTGTTATACTTTTCAATAAATCATACCATAATTATAAGAAAACAAATACTGTACAAGGAAAAGAAAGGAAACTAAAACAATGAATTATCTAGACCAAGCACAAGAAATTTATGACGAGATTGTCGGAAATCGCCGCCACCTCCACCAAAACCCGGAGATTGGCTACGATTTACCCAATACGTCTGCTTTTGTCAAAAAACAGTTGAAATCTTATGGCTATGAACCAGAGGAATTAATCGAAAATAGTGTGGTGGCTCTGGCAGGAGACGGTGAAAAAGGAAAAACTCTTTTGATGCGCGCGGATATGGACGCTCTTCCGATTGTGGAACAATCAGGATTAGAGTTCGCATCTCAAAATGACTATTCACATACCTGTGGACACGACGTGCACACATCCATTATGTTAGCTGTTGCCAAGTTGGTCAAAGAGAATGAAGATAAGCTGGAAGGACAGATTAAGTTTGTCTTCCAGCCGGCAGAAGAATTATTGACCGGTGCTGAAACGATGGTAGAAGCAGGACTCTTAGAGAATCCTAAAGTTGACGCGGCGATGGCGGCTCACGTCCAGCCGACCGAACGAACCGGATTTATTTTTGTCGATGGGATTATGATGGCAAGTGCTAACAACTATCGCTTAAAAGTTAAAGGAGTAGGGGCGCACGGTGCAATGCCGCATTTAGGAATTGATCCTGTGTTTATTGCCACTCAAATTATTGAAGCCTTCCAGCACTTAGTAACCAAAGAAATTCCTTTCGCACACTCGGCGGTTATCACCACAGGCGGTTTTGCAAGCGATGGGGCGATGAATGTAATTCCTAGTGAAGTAGTCTTAGAAGGAACCATGCGTACCTTTAATACTGAAACGCAAGCACATCTGAAGAAACGTATGCCTGAAATAGCAGAGCATATCGCGAAAGCTTATCGTGGAGAAATTGAATTTGAATTTATCTCAGACGTACCGCCTCTTTACAACGATGAAGCGATGACCGAAGAAATCAGAGGCTATGCGGAAGAGACTGTCGGGGACCAATACGAGATTTACTCTGTAGAACCTGCGCAAGCTTCAGAGGATTTTGCCTTCGTCTCACAAGAAGTCCCGACTGTTTATTTCAATATCGGGATGATGCAAGAGGGCGTCGATGCTTATCCGGTTCACCATCCAAAAGTTGTCTTTAATGAAGAGATGATGGCTCCAACCGCTGCGTTATTTACAGAAGCTGCTATCAAATGGTTGGCAAACAACAAATAAAAGATCTCGTGTTGCTATGCGGGAAAGACATTAAGAAATAAGAAGGAGAACATGTCATGTTAAAAGCAATCAACAAAATACCGGCGGGTACGTTTTTAGTACCGATGGTAATCAGTATGTTAATTTACACCTTTTGGCCGGAAGCGATGTTTATTGGAGGAGTCACAGAATCTTGGTTATCTGGATCGGGAACGGGTTTTATCATAGGGATGCTGTCTTTCGCCTCAGGGACAACCATCAGTTTCAAACGTATTGGTGACCTCTTGAAGCACCAAGGGGTTCTGCTCTTGATCACAGTGATCATCGCAACGATTCTTTCTTTTGCCTTTTTATATGCTTTTGGAGACGAAGGTATTCTTGGGATTTCTGGGATAGCTTTCCTAGCGATTATGTTCAGTATCAACCCTTCTGTTCAAGTTTCTGTCTTGTCTTCTTACGGCTATGAAGAAGACTCAGGTATTCTAGCTCTTTCAGGTCTTTTCACCTTACCCTTCGTACCGTTACTCGTTTATTCTATTTACTCATCCGGAAGTGTAGTCGGAATTGACTGGATGCCGATTATTTCAACTTTGATTCCACTCTTGGTTGGAATTATTTTAGGTAATATCGATGAAGGGTTTACCCAGCTCTTTTCACCAACAATCGGAGCTTTACTGCCTCTTTTAGGCTGGAACTTAGGGCAATCGATGAATATAATCGAGGCCCTCCAATCCGGAGTATCGGGTCTAATTATCACTGTCTTTTTCTTCCTTGTATTTTCTTCACTCTACTTTATTGACAAAAATGTTTTAGGATACGAAGGAATTTCTGGGCTCTCTTTTATGACAGTTGCTGGAACTTCGACAGTGATTGCTCCAACGATTGCAGAGTCTTTCCCAGAAGTTGCGCCGTACGTGACTTCAGTCAATGCTCAGATTTTGTTTGCAACGATCGCTTTGGCAATCATATCCCCAATCCTTGCAAAGCGTGTCTATGTGAATGAATATGGTGAAGATGTACCGGACCCAGGAGCAGCGGCTAAAGAAGAACCCAAATAAGTTAAAATTTGTATACGCATAAAAAGATGGTCGTGGATCATCTTTTTATATTTTATGGAAGAGTCGTCCTATTGCAGGCGGCTCTTTTGTTCTTTTATAGGATGCAAGACTAATTGTAATAATT
>JBHWPB010000067.1:0-6161 GCA_043424675.1 Carnobacteriaceae bacterium
AGCTCCTCTTAGCATCTTCGTGAATATAACGAATTCTGATATACTCCAATAACAAATCTTGAAAGAACCACAGCGCTCCAGTCCCATCGGTTAAAGCGTGAAAGACCTCCAGGTAGATATCTGAACCCTGATACAAGACACGAAACAGTAAATTTCTTCTGCCAGATTGATAGATGGGTGTGCAAGGTGGTTCGGTTTCAGGGCGTACTTTCGGCTCTCTCTCGCTCTTTTCTAAATAATACCAAAAAATCCCTCGTCTCATCACACTGTGGAATAGAGGATAGTCTTGGTATACTTTGTCGAGCGCTTTTTGTAGGACGTCAGGGTCCACCTTATCCTTCATTGTTGCTGACATTCGAAAGACTTTCGTATCTCTTTCATTTTGGGCTGCTAGAAAAATATTCGATGCGTTGTCCAATCGCACCCAGTCGCTTGCCATGAGATTCCCTCCAGTTTAGTTGTCTAAAAATTTATGTATAGTGGCGTAAGCTTCTTCTACGGGTCTTGAAAAGGTGGGAAGGGATATAAACCCATGAACACTGTCTTCAACCCGGTGTACTTCGACAGTGTTTCCCGCTGCTTCTAAAGCTTCTCCATAAGCTTCTCCTTCGTCTCTCAATGGATCGTGTTCAGCCGTGATAACAAGTGTATCAGGTTGTCCTGTTAAATCGAAAGCCATGAGCGGAGACACGAAGCGTTCTTTTCGTTGCTCTTCGTCTGGTACATAATTTTCCATATATTCTTGAATCTTCTTGCTTGTCAGACCGTATTCATACCCTTTTGTTTCGATCGATTCAAACGGAGAGCTTGAAGTGTGGTCCCAGTAAGTTAAAGGATATAACAGGATTTGATAGTCTGGTAATTTTTTATTTTCTTCTTTTAGTTTCAAAGAAACTCCAGCAGCTAAATTTCCGCCTGCAGAATCCCCCATTATAATCCATTCTTGGTTTATCTGGGTCTGTTCCCTTTCCATCAATTCTTGAACAGCATAATAGCAATCTTCAAAAGGGATAGGATACTGGTATTCTGGTGCTAAACGATAGTCTATAGAATAAACGATCATATTGAATTCATCTGCGATATTCTGACAAGCTTGAGAATAGGTATCGATGTTCCCGATCGTCCACCCTCCTCCATGGATGTAGATAATAGATTTATTTGTTGTGGGCGCAAGCGCTGGAAAGAAAACACGAATAGGAATCTCGTGATGATCTTCCTTAGAATAAATTTTCTTATCCAGATAGCGAAAATTATTCTCAGGTTTTTTTGAAAAAAATGATTGAAATTTTCTTACCCATTCATAATCTTCTTTCATATCAATCCCCGGATAAGACAAGATGCGTAAAATAAACTTGATAATTGGATTCATAAGCGCCCCCGATTCTCTGTTGTTTTCTGTCGTCTGCCTATTTTATCATGTCTGACAGCTAAAGTAAGCACCAAGAGATGATAAATAAAAAATCCCAGCAGCCTACAGACTGCCAGGAATCTACTTCAAATAGATATTGAATTAACATTTGCTTCCAATAAAAATATTTTATCTCCAGTACTTATCGATATCTCTAGGAGATCCTGTCACAGGATCAGTCAAAGGCAGCTCGACTTGATCGATATTTTCTTTGATGGCTTCATAATCACTTGCCTCACCATATTGCATGTCGAGATTTTCTCCATTCTCTGGGTAAGCTCCAACGACCTCAAAGTTTTCAGAACCGCCCAGCCTTTTATGTGCGGTGCCTGCTGGAAGTAGAATCACATCGCCTCTCCTGAAAGTCTTCATCTCTCCATGCGGCCCTCCAAGCTGAAGGGTGACTTCTCCCTTGGTAACAGCTAGCGCTTCGTGAGCGTTGGAGTGAAAGTGATGTTTATCTTTAACGACACCCATCCACCCTTCATCGTAACCATTATTTTCAAAGAAGGCGATGACATCATTTGAAGAATAGTCCTCTTCTAGGGCGTCGTTCAGGGCATTTTCGTAATACAAAACAGGGAAAGAACTATTAGGGAAAGGTTTGTTTTCAGAAATTTGCATGATCTCTACCATTCGTAATCTCCTCCATCATTCCTATTTTGACTCAGTGATCTACTTTCAATATAGCAAGTATTCACTTAAAGTTAAATGGAAAAGCTTCTAAAGTTCAACTGACCGCTGTAAACAACGCGGCTCTCCAGTAGGAAGAATCTCACGGGCGGCTGCTTGAAAAATAAAAGGCTTCTTCCAATGTAAATATGTTGAATCGCGGCCTCGGTCTGATAATATTAGAGTTATGAGACAGGAAAGGAACGCGATATGAGTGAAAAAAATAAGCATTGGGATCTTAGCTACACCTGAGATGTCTAAAGATATAGCGGATCAATTAGAAGATGAACTTCCTTCGATATTGAATAAGTACATTTCAGAAGCCATAGATTGGGAGATCGAAACGAAAATAGACAGTATCACCTCTGTGGCTGAAGACTCCGAAAAATTATTGGAAGGTATCACAGAAAGACAAGAAAGTATGAACTGGGATTTTACTATCTCCTTAACGGATATCCCTTTTTTCTATAATGGTGAGATCTTATTAGGGCGGGTCAACACTGACCATAATATCGTTTTTTTGTCGCTTCCTGCTTTTGGCTGGTCCCCAGAACAGAGAATTAAAAAAATGGTCCTGCAAGTGATAGAAGATATGTATTATAAAGACAGTGATTACCAGAAGAGAGAGCGTGACCAAAGATTAAACAATATATTTCTAATAGACAACATTGATAAAGAGAAACAAAAAGAGAAACATGAAATTGTTATACGGTATTTGATATCATCTCGGTTTATGGGGACGCTGACCTTACTGTCTGGGATGACCTATGACAATAAACCCTGGCGATTGATGCCTGCTTTAAAGAGTGTCTTGGCTATCGCCTTCGCCTCAGGAGCATATGGGATGATTTTCCCTACCTTGTGGCAGCTGAGTTATGAATATTCCTCACCACGACTGATCAGTCTCACACTCCTTTCTGTCGCCATCTTAATTATGTGGATCATCCAAGCGCATAATTTATGGGAAACAAAAGATGTCAGTAAAGATAATGTCTATCGAAAACTCTATAATACAGCGACTATCTCCACCTTGCTAGTTGCGATCATCCTCTTTTACCTTGTATTGTTCGTCCTGTATCTGATCACTTCTTTTTTCCTGGTCGAGCCGCAATTTTTTATGGAACAAGTGAACATGTCAGACGCTCCTACCCTACTCAATTATCTGCAGCTGGCTTGGATGACTTCCTCTGTCGGAATAATATCAGGAGCGATCGGCGTCGGCTTGGAGGATGAAGACGTTGTACGAAAAGCGACCTACGGTTACAGGCAGCGACAGAGATATGATAAGATTCAAGAGAGACGCGAAGAGGAAGGAAAAGAAGCGAATGCTGACGATGATTAAAAGAGAGAAAGGAAAACGAGTGTATGGATAAAGAATGGCTGAAGCAACTGCCTCTCGAGACCATTGAAGATATTCACTCCGTAAGCGGCGGTGACGTGAACGATGCTTATGAAATAGTAAGCGGGGGTAAAAAGTATTTTCTGCTTGTGCAGCCCCATACGGAAAAAGAGTTTTTTCTTCCGGAAGCTTCAGGACTGGAAGATATGGAGGAGGCGGGGGTGACAGTACCGAAAGTTTATGACATAGGGGAAATCGATGAGGACGCTTATTTCTTAATCAGTTTTTTAGAAGAAGGAAAATCAGACAGTTACAGCGACCTGGCCAAGATGATCGCTCAGATGCACCGCACTTATAGTGAGAATGGGAAGTTCGGTTACGATTACCCTTATCAAGGAAGCCAGATCACTTTTGACAATGACTGGACAGATTCGTGGAACGAACTTTTTGTAGAAAGACGCATGGATGTTTTGCGAAACCAACTGGTCCAGAAGAGACAGTGGGATAACGAACAAGACAGAAAGTATCAAAAAGTACGAGCGCTGATGATGGATGAATTTTCGCAACACGAAAGCAAACCTTCTCTGCTCCATGGAGACTTGTGGGGCGGGAACCATATGTTCTTAACAGATGGGCGCCCTGCCCTATTCGACCCTCACCCTCTCTACGGCGACCGCGAATTTGATATCGGTGTTACGACAAGTTTTGGTGTCTATCCCGAAGACTTCTATCAAGCTTATCAAAAATTTTATCCTCTAGCAGAAGGATATGAGAAGCGCCTGCAATTTTATCGTTTATACATCTTTATGGTTCACTTGCATAAATTCGGGGGCATCTATGAAAAACGGGTAGATCAAACGATGGATCACATCTTATCGCCTTAATCTTTTTTCTGCTCACAAGATGCGAGAACCTTACCTGCTTTATTCTCTGTTATGAGTGTTATAATGAAAGCGAAGTGAAAGCGAAGTGAAAGCGAAGTGAAACCGAACCGGAACAACAAGAGAGGAGATCTGGACAATGACTGATATCAGATTATCACAAGCGGCGATTGACTTTTACAAACATGATATGAATGTCCCTGAAGATAAAGGAGTCCGTATTAAAGGCAAGGTCTATGGAAGTACAAATGCTCATGAGAATTATTCTGTAGGTATTGAAATAACGGCACCTAAGAATCCTATAGCTTTAACTGAAGAAGAAGGTCTGACAGTATTTGTTGAACAAGGTGATGAATGGTTTGTGGAAGGCTTAGACTTAGAGATCGACTACGACAGTGAAGCGGAGATCCCTACTTATCACTTTATCTCAAACGACGGCAGAGACCTCGATGCAACTTCAGGAGCGACGCAATCATAAAAATGCTAGTCATCAAAAAACTCCTTCTAAGATCATCTTAGAAGGAGTTTTCGTTTATGAGAGCTAGCCCTTATTTACATGAGTAAGTTCCCAACAAATACGCCCGCATAGGTACCTATGACATAGCCAAAGGTTCCGACTAATATAATCGGTGCTGTCAGCTGATACCAGCCTTGGGAAACCCCCATCGCCGTTGCTGTTGTCGGCCCTCCGATATTGGCATTGGATGTCAAAATAATTTCTTCTAATGTAAAACCGAATATTTTTCCGAAGAAAAATGCCACGGCCATATTCACAAGCACCATAATGAAACAGAAAACGAGTAAGAGCGGTGAGTTCTGTATGATGAGTGGAATAGAGGCGGGGACCCCGATGACGACGAAAAATAAATAAATTAAATACGTTCCAATTTCCCCTGTACCGTTAATGTTCTCCGTGTAGTTCGGGAAAAAAGTAGCAAGCATCATGGTAAGAGTTGTGATAAGGACATATTCGTTTCCAAGTAGTCCATTCAATATCGCCCAGACGACATTAGTAGTCGGGATAATCTCTGAAAGCCAAGCCGATACACTTATTGACACAGCTACGATCAAAAAAGCTGTTCCTATCGCAAAGGCGATATCTCTCAATGAAATTTCTTCTCTTTCCCAATGTTCTGCAGCGTGATTGATCCCCTCTTCGCCGTTCGCTTCCACCTCATCCATATGCGGATGGCGGTAGTTTCTTCTAAAGAAACCGATGGTCGGTATGATCGTCAGCATCAGGATGTAAAGGGCCATCATAATGTTATCCGCTACAACAGTAGCAGAAACCATCTCCCCTGGCACATCAAAAGTATCCGCTAAAGCAACGAAGTTTACCCCTCCTCCGATATAAGATCCTGTCATCATGCCTGCTATTTCAGCGAGGTAAGGAATATGATCATGCAAGAGATAGAAACCCAGAAAAGCTCCTAAGATTGTTCCTACAGAACCGAGCAAAAACATAATTAAAACGCGGCCGCTGTCCCGCCAGATATTTTTGATGTTTGTCTGAAATAAGAGTAATGGAATAGCTAGTGGGACAACATAGCTCCACACCATATCGTAAACAGGCGCATCGGTAGGGATGATATTAAAATTTGAAAACAGCATCGCTCCTATCAAGGCTAAGACGGCGCCAGAGATTGTCGCCGCCCACTTGTATCTCTGCTCCAGATAGATACTTAACGCTGCCAAACCTGTAATGATAGCTAATAAGACCCATGTGTTGTCGGAACTAATCAATGCTTCACTCATAAAAATCCCCCTTTTCTCCTAAACTATAATGTACATGATGGCGCTTTCAATATAAAGCTATATGCTTGCTCGGTGATGCAGTGAGAGGCGATATAGGAATAAGATG
>JBHWPB010000068.1:0-5071 GCA_043424675.1 Carnobacteriaceae bacterium
TGGAATATTGGCGTGAAGTCCATGAGGATTTTTTTGTGCGTGAGTTGGAGGAAGCTGGTCAAAGATTCCACGAAAACATACCTGTCGTGTGCGAACGATTTGAAGTAATTTATAGTTAATATGAGAAAGTCGCTGCGCGAAAGTCCACCCCTTCCAACAAATCAAGAATTGACACGCAAAGAGGATGAACGGTGTCACAATATCATTTCATGGCGCTCGAGTATTGATTTCATAGAAATATAGAGTCTCAGTAAAACGTCTTTTCAAAACTAGTTGACTACAAGCTTTTTAATTTGTGCGTTTGATACAGAAGGAAACGAGGAGGACACAGTAATGAACTTCGATGAATTCGATAATGGTTTTGAGGAAGAAGACGATGACTTATGGACCGACCGTGACTATGACTTATCTGACTTTACGATTGATGATGTTGACTTGTCCGATAACAAATTTTTGCTGAACCAGGCTCTCTTTGAAGAAGAAGGAAGAGCAGCGCAGGAAATAGAGCGTGAGGAACGTGACTTCGAACGACTCGAAAATGAAGTAGAAAAAGAAAATCTACTTGCTGAATACGAAGAGTTAAAAGAAAAACGCAGGAAAACGTTCCGAGAAAGCCGTCATCTGTTAAAAATAAAAGAAGAGCTGGACCATGATTCTGATTAATATGAAAAATAAAAGGGATTGACATTTTTTTACGCCATGCTACAATCCTATATGTAGTGTACAGAAATACAAACACCACAAAATATAGTATCTCAAGTACCGGTTGCATGTGATGCATGAAAAGGGAATTCAGTTTAAGGCTGAAGCTGCCCCCGCAACTGTAAGTGTGGACGAACGAATAAACCACTGTATCAAAAGTTTAATTGATATGGGAAGGATTCTAGTAGGAGGAAACACGAGCCAGGAGACCTGCCGTTACTTGTAGTTTCTATTTTTCGGGGATGAAAAAGATGAAACGATAGAACTGATATATGATTGTATAAGTTTTTTTAATGTGAAAAACTTGTGCAGTCTTTCTGTCGTTTATTAACCGTTCATCCTCAAATGAACGGTTTTTTTGTGTTTAAATTTATACTACAAATCTAAATTATACGATGGAGGTAGAAAATGAATATAACAGTTTATTCAAAAAGTGGCTGTGCAGAATGTGTGTTTACCAAGAAATTCCTGGAAGACGAAAATGTTTCCTTTCAAGAAAAACGAGTCGATCTAAATGAGGAGTACCTGGAAGAAGGGCTTGCCTTGGGCTATCGTTCTTTGCCCGTTGTAACAATCGATGAAGATGAAACCTTCACCGGCTACCAGCCAGAGAGACTGGAAGAGCTGACAGCGGAATGACAAAAATTGTTTATTTTTCACAGACTGGACAAACGAGAAAATTCGTCAACAAGATCGAGCACTATGAACAGACAGAGCTTACACTAGATCAGCACACGGTAGAGATCCAGGAACCTTTCATCTTAGTGATGCCGTCTTATGAAGAGAATGTTCACCCCCTTTCGACAGCGTCCGCTGCAGCCTTTTTAGAAACAGCCGACAATCTCTCTTACTGCAAAGGGCTCTTCGGCGGAGGCAATCGCAATTTTGCGGAATTATTCTGTGTGACGGCCAAAACTTTAGCGGATAAATACGAGCTCCCTTTGCTTCACACCTTCGAATTTCAAGGAACGCCGTCAGATGTTCAAAAAATGATAGAGGAGTTAGAAAAAATTGACAATACATACTAAAAAAACGATAGAGCCACCCAAAGACAAGACGTATTTTAAGTTGAACAACATGCTGAATATTCCCACTGAAAATGGGGAAATTCAATTAAACAAAGATCGCGAAGCGGTACGCGCTTATTTTTTAGAAGAAGTGAATCCTAACACCGTCTTCTTTCACACTTTGGAAGAGAAAATCGACTATTTGATTGAAAACGACTATATAGAAGAGGCCTTTATCAAAGCATACGATTTTTCCTTCATCAAAAAGTTCTTCCAACATTTATATGATCAAAAGTTTCGCTTTGACAGCTTCATGGGCGCTTACAAGTTCTACAACCAGTACGCCTTGAAGACCAATGACGGCAGCAAGTTTCTCGAAAGATATGAAGACCGCATCGGCTTCGTCGCTTTATATCTTGGGGAAGGGCATGAATAATTGGCCTTTCATATTGCGGATGAACATATCCACCAGCGTCTGCAATTAGCCACCCCTACCTTCTTGAATGCCGGCAAAACAGCACGGGGAGAGCTTGTCAGCTGCTTCTTGCTCGATATCCAAGACAATATGGAATCCATCGGTCGCGCGATCAACTCTGCGCTCCAGCTTTCGAAACGGGGTGGCGGGGTCGGTATCAACCTCAGTAACCTGCGTGAAGCAGGCGCTCCGATTAAAAAAATCGTCAATGCCGGTTCGGGGGTTGTGCCTGTGATGAAGATCTTTGAAGACAGCTTCAGCTATGCCAATCAGCTAGGGCAGCGCAACGGAGCGGGAGCGGTCTATTTGAATGTCTTCCATCCCGATACCTATGAGTTTTTATCAACCAAGAAAGAAAATGCGGACGAAAAGGTCCGGGTCAAAACTCTATCCCTAGGCTTAGTCGTTCCCGACAAATATTATGAGCTGCTGAAAACCAATGAGCCCATGTATTTATTCAGCCCCTATGATGTGGAAAGAATTTATGGAAAACCTTTTGCTTATATCGATATCACGGAGAAGTATGATGAGATGGCACAGAACCCGGATATCAAAAAATATGAAATCAATGCCCGAGAATTGGAACAAAAAATTTCCAAGCTGCAACAGGAATCAGGGTACCCCTACATTATCAATGTCGATACGGCCAACCGCGACAATCCGATTCATGGGCAGATTATCATGAGCAATCTCTGCAGTGAAATTCTCCAAGTCCAGTCTCCCTCACAGCTCAACGAAGACTTATCTTATCGAGAAGTAGGGCACGACATCAGCTGTAACTTAGGCTCCACCAATATCACCGAAATGCTTCAATCACCGGATTTTGAAACATCGGTGGAAACAGCGATCCGTGTCTTGACCGCTGTCTCCGACCAAACCCGTATTGAAGCCGTTCCGACGGTTGCCAGAGGAAACGAAGATTATAACTCCGTTGGTCTCGGCGCCATGGGCTTGCATACGGCATTGGCTGTTAACCAGATTCATTATGGGTCCGATGAGGCGCTTGAATTTACAGACGCTTACTTTAGAGCTTTGCGTTTCTATGCCTTAAAAACCAGCAATGAGCTTGCTAGAGAAAAAGGGGAGAGTTTTTACGAGTTTGAAAAATCTGCTTATGCAGACGGCTCTTACCTCAAGGAGAAATACATCGACCAGCCGGAATTTTCTTTTGAGTCAGATAAAGTCGCTGAGATTTTTGAAGACATTCCGCTGCCCACAATCTCTGATTGGGAAGCATTAAACGAAGCGATTATGAAAGACGGGCTGTATAATGCTTACTTACTTGCCATTGCTCCCACCGGCAGTATCTCTTATATCAATGAAGCCTCGAGCTCGCTGCATCCGATCATCAATCTCGTGGAGAACCGTCAAGAAGAAAATATCGGCTCGATCTATTACCCGGCGCCCCAATTGGACAACGCGACGCTTCCTTACTACACCTCGGCTTACGATACCGATATGCGAGCGGTGATCGATACCTATGCCACTGCGCAGGAACACATCGATCAAGGCATAAGTTTGACCCTCTTTATGCGTTCCGTGATACCGGAAGGCTTGTATGAATGGAAAGACGGGAAGTCGCAGAATATGACCACCCGTGATCTCAATAGATTGCGCAACTACGCTTGGTCCAAGGGTATCAAATCGATCTATTATGTCCGCACGCATACAGGAGACGATGACAGAGAAATTGGGGTCAATGACTGTGAGAGCTGTGTTATTTAAGAAAGGAAAGGGAAAATCATTAATGACGAAAGACTATTTCAATCAGATAGTATCAGGAGAAGCACCCCATCACACGGTGGATTATTATAAATCCATCGACTGGAACCAAATTGAAGATGCGCTCGACAAAGCGACCTGGGAGAAATTAACCAGTCAGTTTTGGCTGGATACGAGAATCCCTGTGAGTAACGACCGCAACGATTGGCGAATGTTGTCTCCCGAAGAGCGCGACGTTGTCAATAAAGCCTTTGTCGGCTTGACCTTGTTAGATACTCTGCAGTCGGAAGAAGGCGCCAATGTGATGCGCGACGATATCCGGACCCAGCACGAGGAAGCGATCTTGAATAATATGTTATTTATGGAATCGGTCCATGCGAAATCTTACTCCACTATTTTCATCTCTCTCAACACATCCAGCGAGATTGATGACATCTTTGAGTGGGGCAATAACAACGAAAGGCTGCAATACAAGGCAAAGAGAATCAACGAGGTCTATCAAAAGGGAGGCCCTCTGCAGAAAAAGATCGCCAGTGTCTTTTTAGAATCCTTTTTATTCTACAGCGGCTTTTATGCTCCGTTGTGGTACTTGGGGAACAACAAGTTGGAGAATGTGGCGGAAATCATCAAGCTGATCATTCGCGATGAATCTGTTCATGGAACCTATTTGGGCTATAAATTCCAATTGGGCTTTGAGGAACTTTCCGAAACACGAAACAGAACAAAATGAATTGAAAGACTGGATGTATGGGTTACTCTATGATCTGATGGCAAATGAGGAGAAATTCACAGAAGAAGTTTACGCGCAAGTCGGCTGGACAGGAGAGGTGAAAACCTTTATTCAATACAATGCCAATAAAGCCCTGCAGAATTTGGGATTCGAAGCAATTTATGAAGACGGCACACCAGAAAATGTCAATCCGATTGTCATGAACGGCATCTCAACCGAATCTTCCAACCACGATTTCTTTTCGCAAGTCGGCAACAGTTACCTGATGGGAGAATCTGAAGCCATGGAAGAAGACGATTACGATTTTTAATATTAATGTTAAAACTAAACAAGTTATTAAGTAAAACGGGGGAATTTTGTTATCCTGTTTTATTTCTTAAAATTTGAAAAAAAAGAACAAGAGCCATTTGAGAAGCTCTTGTTCTTTCATAGAGA
>JBHWPB010000069.1:0-2859 GCA_043424675.1 Carnobacteriaceae bacterium
TGTCTTGTTCGGTTATCTGATTGCTTTTATTATTTCTTCGGCATCATCAGCTTCCAATATGGTAATCGAATGGCAATGGGTATTTTGGGGGATAATTATCGCCTTTCTCCAGTATACAGAACGTGTTGATTTCAAAGTTAATAATGCAAAAGTATCGAATGAAATCAGATGAAAGGAGAACTCATAACCTCTCTGAGAGGAATGTTTTCTCTTTTTTTTATATTTACAGATGAATTATTATTCGTTAAAGTAGAGTCGTGGGTAAATCCCACGTGTTTTAATTCTGTATAAGGAAAGGAAGGATTATGTGAATGAAAGAGAGAAAAAGATGATAAAATCGTTTGTTATCAAAGCAGTACTTCTCTTACATGCACTTTTTTTGTTTTACTTTAATGCAGACCAAGTAGCTGCTGAAGGACTAAATGATGGATTCATCGAGCAAACCACTGTAGAAGTCACTTCAGAAGAGGACGCATCGGTTACAGAACCAGAAGTTCTGGAAACGTCAGAACTAATCGATGACGAAGAAGCAGATCCAAAAGAAGAACCTCCGTCAATGTATGAAGATGGAGGTAAGGAAACCTCACCAGACGAAGAAGTCTTGCTAAGCGAAACAGCACAAGAGGATGAAAATCCTCTTGAATCAACGGACGGCACTGACAACGAAGAAGAGGTTGAAATGTCAGATGAGAGAGCTGAGAGTGTAAAATCTGAAGGGTCGGAACAAGAAAGACCTGAAGAGGAAGGCATCAAGGTGGACACTCTAGTAGAAAATGAAGAGATAGAAGAGCAGACACCTGAAAACGAAGAAAAAACGAGCGTGAAAGAAGATTCAGAAGAACCAGCGGTAGAGGATACTGAAGAGCCACAAACACCATATGAAGAGGTAGAAGAAAATGAAGGCCGTGAAGCTGAAGATGAAAAGCGAACAGTATTATTTAACCAATCGTTTTCCGCTCAAACAGCAGCTCTTCCTATGGCAGCGTCTGTAGCAAGCGAGAGAGACGAAGAAGATGCTGTCGATCGCATAGCGGGAGCAAACCGCTATGCGAACGCTGTTGAAATTAGTAAGGCAGGCTGGACAGAGGCTTCAACCGTTGTGATTGCAAATGGAGAAAAATTTGCAGATTCTTTGACTGGATCAGCTTTAGCTTCAGTGTACAACGCACCAATTCTACTGACAAAATCTGGTCATTTACCTAAAGAAACACTTGAAGAAGTGAAACGCTTGAATCCAAATGAAGTTGTTGTCTTAGGGGGAACGCTATCTATCTCAGACAGTATTTTAGACAGTTTACAAACAAGTGGCTTTCAAACTAGGCGAATCGCTGGACAAAATCGTTACATATTAGCAGAAAATATTGCTAAAGAAGTTATGGCTGCAGAAGGTCTACACCGAGATGCTTTTCTTGTCAATGGCGAAATTTTTTCAGACGCCATGTCGATTGCTCCCGTAGCAGCTTCAAAAAGATTGCCAATTTTCTTAACCAAAGGACATACCCTACACCAAACAGTAATCAATGCTATTCCGTATGTAAATTCATGGACAATCATTGGTGGGAGGCTTACAATCTTTCCAAGTGTTGAATCAGAAATGCAATCATTAGGTGCGGAAACAAAACGTATTGATGGAAAAAATCGCTATGAAGTGAATCGAAACGTCATCCAATATTATGGTACACCTGGCAATCATATGTATGTCGCTTCTGGCGAGCATTTTTCAGATGCGCTACCTGCTTCCGCTTTAGCTGCAAAAGAAGGCAGTGCAGTTTTACTGGTCAGGGATAATAACCAAGCAAACTTGAAAGAACAAAAGGAATTTGCGAAAGAGAAAAATACGGAAAGATTCACTTTGATTGGTGGTCCATTAACTTTATCCAAGGCAACGGAAGATTACTTTAACCGAACACCCTATGTCATTTATCTAGATCCTGGCCATGGTGGTTGGGAGTCTGGAGCTTCCTATCACGGAGTCAACGAAAAAGACCTCAACTTGTCAGTTTCTAAAAAAATCAGTCAGATATTAGGTAATCGCGGCTATGAAGTGCTCATGTCACGGACGACTGATCGCTATGTTGGCTTGTATGAGCGTGCGGACGATGCTAACCGGAGCGATGCAGATATTTTTGTCAGTGTACACCACAACGCAATGCCGAATGGTTCCAGTGTGTCAGGCATTGAGAACTTTTACTACAAGTATGACTACGACGATTATTATAAACCAAGGAACCCGGGGTCAGCAACTTACCGAAAAGCAACTTCGCAAGACAGAGGAGCAGAGAGCTTGAAATTAGCGAATGCGATTCATGGTGAATTAATTCAAGATACCGGAGCTAATAACCGTGGGGTCAAGGAGATGAGCTTTGCTGTTATCCGAGAAACGACTATGCCGGCTGTACTGTTAGAGCTAGGTTTTATGAGCAATTGGGCTGAGTTAAGTAAATTAATAACAGATAGTTATCAAAATTTATTGGCTCATTCTGTAGCAGATGGTATTGATCGATATTTTGCATAAACACGTATAAAATACTGAGTTAAATGAACAATGAAAAAGATTGGTAAACCAAAAAAGTTATCCTCTATGCCATATAGGGGATAACTTTTTGTTGTCTTGTCTGCATATTATTTTTATAAAGTATCATAGCCATTGGGGTTATTTTTTTGCCAATTCCAAGAATCTCGCATCATATCTTCCAGATTATTTTCTGCTTTCCAATTCAACTCTTTTTCTGCTTTGCTGGGATCAGCGTAACTCACTGCGACATCTCCTGGACGGCGTTCTACAAGTTCATAGGGAACTTCCACGTCATTTACTTTTACAAAAGTATGTACAAGATCTAATACACTGACGCCATTTCC
>JBHWPB010000070.1:0-4193 GCA_043424675.1 Carnobacteriaceae bacterium
ATGTTTTCCTTTGCGTGTTTCTGTGGTACTATTTATTTGAGTCATGTGAATTCCCCTTATATTGATTTGGTGGTACTTTCAATATAACACGTTCACATGGCTTTTTTATTTGAAGTGGCTAACTTAATTCTATAATCTTCCCTATTATTGTTCAAATTAACACAATAAATTATATGAGCAAAAACCACTTCAAAAAAGAAGCGGCTTATTTTATATAGAATTGCAAAATCACGTGATCACTTTATAGTTTATATGATGGTCTGACTCTATATAGCCCTGACTGCTAATGTATTCGATAAGCAGCTCCGGTACTTCTCTAGAATCCGTTTGTACGATTTTCTCGTCGCTATAATGAGGATACTCTCCACCCCCGCCTGCTCGATAACTACTGAGGGTAATGATGAGTTCCTTATCGCTTTCTGAAATATCTTCTCCGTCTTTTGTTAACGTGATAATTCTTTCTCCCACAGGCTTTGTAATATTCATTATATAGTCGATGCCTGAGAACATATCGTAGTTGTATACTCTCTTTTTAGGATAAAGATAACTTGGATTGATAATAATCTCTCCGTTTTCATCTAAAGAGAAATAGCCAGCATTAAACTCAAGGATATCTTTGAGCTCTTTCCCTGTAACCTTTACATTGGTCAAGGTATTCGAAAAAGGATAATTGGTAATAATATCCCGCAGAGTAATCGTTTCATTGAAACCGTAGACTTCCTCTGAAAAAATGCTGATTCCTGAAATATCCGTTCCCATCGCTTCCATTTGAATATTATTAAGAAGATTGATATAAGGATGCGTTTCTTTCTGAACTTCCAGAATATTGTTTATTTTTAGATCTCCATCGCTTTTTCCTAAGGGTTGATCCAGCCAATCTTGTGCATCTGAAAGAGTCTGTTCTATACTCGCTTTTACTTCGAGATGTTCTTTATAAAGAGAAGTATCAATCAAGTCACAGATTTTTATCTCGTTTTCTTGATCATTGTGAACATCTAAAACGATTCTTCCAACCGATTCCCCGCGGGTGCCAGGTTGTAAAGTTGCGATATCGTTGACTATTTCTGCGAGATTGCGATGCTGGTGCCCTGTGACAAGAGCATCGATTGGAAGACCTGAATTTAAGATCGCTGAGCCTTCATTCTCTCCTGTGATTTTTTCAGTCGGTTCAAAAGTATCTAAGTTTCTTTCATAACCGCCGTGGTAAGCGACAATAATTGCATCACAATTTTCTTCCTTCTTCAATATCGGCACATACTTTTCACAGGCTTCGAGAGCGCTCTTGAATTCTAAACCTTCGATATGTTCTTCTTTTTCTTGGTTCGGAATATGCTGGGTCGTGACACCGACCACTCCTACTCTGATCTCTCCATAATCAAAGACTTTATAAGCTTGGCCAAAAGCAGGTTTTCCACTTTTTAAGATGTTAGCACACAGAATCGGATAATCAGCGGCATCAATAGATTCCTGGAGATAATCTAAACCATAATTAAAACCATGGTTTCCCAAGATTCCTATGTTAGGCTGTATCAGATTCACCGTTTGAATTATCTGCTCTCCGCTCTTTAACTTTTTATTTAGATAAGTTGCGAAAGGCGATCCTTGAAATAAATCCCCTGTTTCTATATAAAGTACTTCGCCATCGCTTTCTTCGCGGATTTCTTCGATGACTGTTGCCGCTCGCGTAAAGCCTGTTTCTGTTTTCTCATTTCGATTGATATAACTGTCGGCTGTGAGATAGCCATGTATATCACTTGTCGTTAAAACTGTTAATTCCATTAAATCCCTCCTTAGAAAAAGGACATCTACATATTGTTTATTCAGCCGTTACCTGTCTCTTTCGTATCTGCCATACGATAATCCCTATCGTAAAACCAAGCAATGCCGGAACAACCCAGCCGAAACCATAGGCAAAACCAGGCAGATAACTCTCACCAAACTCAATAACACGCGCAACCAAAGGATTCTCTTTTAAAGACTGCGGGAGTTCATTCAGGAAATCAATGAAAGCCGCAAATCCGGTAAAAAGCGTCGTCCAGCGGTAGACATCCGGCTGTTTTTTAATGAAAGGCGAAAGCAAAGATAGACCGATCAAAGTAATGGCAAGCGGATAAAGAAACATTAAAACCGGCAGCGAAAGTTCAATAATCGTATCGAGTCCGAAGTTAGCCACTCCAAATGAAAGTAATGTAAAAAGAACGGCGTAACCCTTGTAAGACAGAGAGTTCGGGAACATTTCGCTGAACATCTGCGCGCAGGACGTGATAAGTCCGATAGCTGTTTTCAGACAAGCAATAAAAACAATCACTGCCAATAAGATTAAGCCGATGAAACCAAAGTAATGTTCACTTATCATTGACAGAATAACGCCGCCATTCGCTCCGTAGCCGACACTTCCAACACTAGAAGCCCCCATATAAGCAAGCGCAGAATAAATCACACCCATTCCAATCAGACAAACCACACTGGATTTGAGTGTTTCGATCGCTTTTCTATGAGGGTCCGTGACGCCTAACTTTTCAACATTTGAAATAATGACGATAGCAAATGCGAGTGAAGCTAAAGCATCCATAGTGTGGTACCCTTCAAGCAATCCCGTAAAAAATGGAATCTCAGTATAGTCGACTTGAGCCGGTACTGAGTTTGGGTCTCCCATAGGACTTATCAGAGCTGCGATGATCAAGATAGACAAGAGCGCAATAAAAGAAGGTGTAAGGTACTTCCCCACCCAGTCTAGGATGCGAGCCGGTCTCAGAGAAAAATATAAAGTTAACACAAAGAAAATGAGCGAAAAAAGAAAGAGAGCGAAGGGATGTATTTCAGCTGGAATAAAACCAGTCAGTCCTACTTCAAAAGCCACCGTTGCCGTACGCGGGATCGCAAAGAGCGGCCCAATCGTCAGATAGAGTGCGCAAGTAAAAAGTATAGCGTATAGATTCCCGTTGGGCAGTGCCATGTCGTAGAGACTTTCACTGCGAGAGACTGCAGAAGCCACTACACCTAAGATCGGCAAGCCTACTCCTGTCAAGAGGAACCCCAGTGTCGCCACCAGAGTATTTTCACCCGCCAACTGCCCCATCTGGACAGGAAATATTAAATTCCCGGCTCCAAAAAATAAGCCAAATAAAAGTGTACCGATTAAAAGATTCGATTTAAAGTTTAACTTTTCGTTCATGACATTACTCCTTAAAAAACAATGTGTCCATTATACCACAGAGTTCCTCATCTTATCAGGAGAGTCTTCAGAAAAATAAAAGAATAGAAAGAGAAATAGTCTCACCATAATATAACCGCCTTACACACTTTCTTGTTAGTGTTTAAGACGGTTTTTTGATGTTTATTAAAAATCATAGTTTGTCTTCTGTATAGTAGATATTTCCGATATCTTCAGGATGAGAAGGAAGCCAAGGCTTTCTCCTTCTGGCAGTATAGATAGGACCTCTGTTGTTCAATTTTTCAGTCCGCTTGGAGGAACGCCCCTTCTCATCTTTGCCTTCTAATATATTTTTTGCCGCTTTAATATTGTTATCTAAAACTATTTTATCCAGTTCATAGGTTTCATGACTGACGAGCACTCTATCATAGAGATGACTGTTTTCTTTAAATTTGATCATTGCTTCATAGTGGGGTTTAATTTTTGTACTGCTCTCTAGAAACATCACTGTTGGGTGAGAGATTGCGTCACCAAAAATTGCGATTCTTTCTTCAGGAAGGATGAAGACCATACTGCCATGGGTATGGCCTGGAACGTGAAACGGCATGACAGTTATCCCACCTAGATTAAAGTTCATACCTTCTTCTAAAGGGAGTAAAGGTTCTGTTCTTTCTGGCTGCCACATCTCTTTGTCTTCTTCAAACTCTTTGGATACACTTCCGAGCATGATTTCTCTTCTTAGAGAAAGCTGATTTTGAGACGCAAAGAGATTGAAATCTCCTTCATTCAGATATACTTTATCAAACTGGTTAGCACTCCCATTGTGGTCGGGATGAGCATGAGATAGTACTAAAACAACAGGTAAATCTGTGATACTCTCAACCACTTCTTTGAGGTCGCCATAACCCCAGCCTGCATCAATTAAAACCGCCTGATTCTCTCCCACGATTAAATAGCAACAGACATAAGGCATAGTGATGCGAAAAATTCGCTCGGTAACATTTTCTACTTCAAAAAACACACTTTACAACTCCTAGTG
>JBHWPB010000071.1:0-11647 GCA_043424675.1 Carnobacteriaceae bacterium
TAATTTTCTAGCAGAATATGCTACTATTGAGATGTAAGAAACTAATATTATTTCATCTTGTCAACTTCTTGTTCACTAAGAGATCAAAAAAGGAGTGTTAGCATGGCGGAAGAGTATATTGCAGGTACAGAAGTAAAAGAATTGGATATTATCAACACTTTAGAATTAGAAGATGAGGCAAAAAAGGTTATCCCAAAGAGTGGCTTTGGCTATATCAGAAGTGGTGCAGGAGACGAGTTCACATTAAGACAGAATATTTCTTCATTCAATCACAAGGGTGTTTTACCACGGGTGTTAGCAGATGTGGAAAACCCAGATCCAAGTACGACGTTTATGGACATCGATTTAACAATTCCTGCTGTCTTTGCCCCAATTGCAGCGTTGGGAATTGCGCATGAACAGAAAGAAGTAGGGGTCGCTAAAGCATTCAATGAATTTGGTTCTGTGTTCTCACTTTCTTCTTATTCAGGCTCAAGTTTCGATGAGGTTGCCGAAGCTTATGACGATAATGAGCCAAGTTTCTTTCAACTGTATATGAGTAAAGACAATGATTATAATCGTACTATTTTGGATGGAGCCAAAAAATTCGGTGCAAAAGCGATTATCTTAACTGCAGACTCCACAGTGAGTGGAAATAGAGAGGAAGACAAACGTAATAAATTTGTCTACCCATTTGGCATGCCTATCGTTGAAAGCTATCTTGAAGGAAGTGGAAGCGGAATGGCACTGGCCGATATCTATGCCACCTCCAAACAAAAGATCAGCCCAGAAGATGTCCGTTGGATTACAGAATACACAGATCTTCCGGTATTTGTAAAAGGAGTTCAGACAGCTGAAGATGCTTCCGTTGCTATCGGTGCAGGTGCTGCAGGAGTGTGGGTTTCAAATCATGGAGGACGACAGCTCGACGGTGCGCCAGGAGCCTTCGACAATTTAGAAGAGGTTGCAACAGCTATCGGAGGTCGAGTACCGATTGTCTTTGATAGTGGCGTTCGCCGCGGAGAGCACATCTTTAAAGCTTTAGCAAGCGGAGCAGACATCGTGGCGCTTGGCCGTCCTATTCTATATGGTCTCGCTTTAGGAGGTTGGAAAGGAGTCACATCTGTTCTCGAGTATTTTGAAAAAGATTTCAAACGCGTGATGCAACTGACAGGATGCCAGACGATCGATGATGTTAAAAACGCACGATTGAAAGATATGAAGTTCTAAAAACCCCGCAATTTAAAATTTTTAAGATGCCGGCGTATATCCGCCAGCATCTTTTTTTGTTTCCAAGAATAAAATTTTACTTATTATATCCACGAAAGTCGAACTTTAAGACTCATCCATGTTAAACTAGGGAAAGACGCCAAAAAGAGGTCAAGAAATATCACGAGGAGGATGTATCATGCGGTTGAGTGTTTTAGATCAGGCCCCAGTAACATCGGGGCATACAGGGGTGGACGGGATTCAAAACGCTGTCGAGTTAGCACAGACAGCAGAGGCTCTAGGCTACCATAGAATATGGATGGCAGAACATCATAATACAGACCAGTATGCGAGTTCCGCACCAGAAGTTATCGCTAGTCACATTTTAGGAAAGACGGAGAAAATACGTGTCGGTACAGGAGGAATCATGCTCATGCATTATTCTCCCTTAAAGATTGCAGAGGTTGTTAAAACTCTAAGTGCCTTGGGACCAGACCGTGTGGATTTTGGAGCAGGGCGAGCACCGGGAGGAGATCCAGCAGCCATTCAAGCATTAGCGGATGAACGCCCTCCTCATTACGATAATCAGTATGAAAAGTTCAGAAATACTTTAGAATTTATAAAAGGCGGCTCTCCCGATCATGAACATTATAAAAATATTATTGCATCTCCGACAGAAGTCAGCTTACCGCAACCTTATCTTTTAGGATCATCAGGAAGTAGTGCTTTAGAAGCAGGTCGGATGGGAGTCGGCTATTCTTTCGCACAATTTTTCATGTCGAACTCTATGCGTGAAGAAGTATTCGAACACTACCGACGAGCTTTTCAACCTTCAGAATTTAGTGAAGAACCTTATACCATCGTTTCTTATATGGTAACGGTAGCTGAGACAAGAGAAGAAGCGGAATACCAAGCACTGCCTTATGACATCTATCGCATGCGCCGTGCACAAGGTCGTTCTGAAAAAATGATGACACCTGAGGAAGCGTCCCGGTTGAACTTAAATGACGCTGCTAAACAGACGATTAAAAACAATCGCAAGGTTCAAGGGACTCACTATGTTGGAACACCAGAAGAAGTCTCCCACCGTCTCTTAGCAGAACAAAAACGGTACGGGTTTGATGAGGCGATGATCGTTACTATTCCCCATTCTCAAAAGCAACGGTTGCATGTCTATGAATTACTTGCTCAAGAACTTTTGAGTCAGAGATAGAATCGGAATAAAGGATAAATAAGTTACATATTATACTTTGTTTTTGTTAAAATTGTAGAATAATAAGAAATTAAAGGGGTACGTTGTTATTGATAAAGAAACAAAACTTTCCTGAATTTTATGTGAAAAATATTGCTTCTAATTTGAAAACATTTGAAGATGGAAAAGAAATCGCAGAAAATGGTAAAAAAGTCCACGATGTTTTGGGAAATGAAGAGGATCGCAGTATCACATTCCGTGTATCGGATAGTAAAGACTATGAGATTACTCTTTCTTTCTATGAAAATGGTGTTGCCAAGGGGTATCAGTGTACGTGTGAAGCTTTTGAAAATAATGACGGTGCTTGTCGTCATGTCGTTGCAGCGATGCTCAGCTTAAATGATTACGAGAATGAAGAGATTCCGACAAGTGAAACAGCGAAAAAAGCTAAAACGCCGACGCAAGGGTTTATTCACACGCGTAACAGACAGGCGGTCACAGATCTATTAGAAAATTACCGCAAGCAGCGTTTAACAAGACGCACCAATGTTTCTAAAGAGCCTGTAAACATTGAATACGAACTACACATCCGAGGACCTGAACGAGTGACGGGTTATCTTTTATCTATGAAAGTGGGTCTAGATTATTTATATGTCGTTCATGATGTACCCGATGTGGTCAATGATCTCTTGAGAGGAAATGAAATTGAATTTGGAAAGAGATTCGTTTTTTCTCCAGAAGTTCATCGTCTTCGTCAAGAAGATAGAGAGATGTTAGAGAACCTCAATGATATTATTAAGGTCACTTTGAACGCGCAAGGTGATGTATCGCAGGCTGAAAAACGTGAAATATCCATCCCTCCTCAGTATGTGAAGTTAGTGATGAACAGTCTATCGAAAGTTAATAGAAGTACGATTTACTATGAAAAGCCTGATCAGCCTTCCTTAAATCGAGAAAGCTCAACAACGGCTCACATCATTCAAGACTTTGACATTCTCCCTTTGCATCTGGCTATCCATTATCACACGGACAATGAAGTGTCGATGTCTATGCCAAAAGAAGAAATTGATAGTTTGAGGTTTTATCCCGAAACAAATATCGTCCTTATTGAGGAGTCTTTTTATTATCTTAGCGCAGTACAATACCAGTCTCTACTTTTCTTAAGAAACGCTTTAGACGAAGTCGGGGGCGACCCGCTTGTCATGGATAACGATCAATTTGGAGTTTTCGCATCAGAGGTTCTGCCACAGATCAGACGGTTTATTCACATCGATATTGCAGATGAAATTAATGACGTCATGTTGACACCTGTCTTGGAACCTAAACTTTATATTGATTATCTAAACGGAACCTTGTTTATACGCCCCGTCTTTAAGTATATGGATCAAACTGTCCTGCCTTATGGAGATGATGATGTCGATTCGGAAGTGAGAGAAAATGACCGTCTCATCGTCCGTGACATTGAAACAGAAAATGATATTTTAGAAAAACTTGAAGATCGCACGGATAATTGGTCGCACCGCGAGGAATATTTATTAACTGAAAATCTCGGTGAGATGACAGATTTTTTATATAATCATCTGGAAATCTTGATGGAAGACTATGAAGTCTACTTAACCAATGCAGCTCAAAATATCATCTACCAACCAGAGACCGCACCTTCTATAAGGATAGATATCAATGAGAATTCTAATCTATTAGAAATTTCATTTCAAACAGAGGACATTACAGAAAATGAGCTGCGCAGCATCATTAAAGATTTGAATGACAACAAAAATTACTATCGTTTATCTAATGGAGCGATTTTGAACCTCAAGGGTGAGAACTTCCAAAATATGAATGAATCCTTGGAACGCTTATCGATTGATGAAGACGATATTCAAGAAGAAATGACGGCACCACTGTGGAAAGGTCTCACTGTCTTTGAAGATGACTTCGTGGATAAAGGGGAACAATTCAGAAAACTCATGCGAGACCTCTTAGAGCCTTCGGAATTAGAGTTCGACAAACCTGAATTGCTGGAAGCCGATCTCAGAAGTTACCAACAAACAGGGTTTAAGTGGTTGAAAACTCTTAACTACTATGGCTTAGGAGGAATATTGGCAGATGATATGGGATTAGGGAAAACCATTCAAACTATCGCCTATATCGCCTCTGAAATTGAAGAGGGTGAAGCACCCTTCTTAGTTGTCTGTCCTTCCAGTGTATTATTTAACTGGGAGCGTGAATTTGAAAAATTTGCACCTCAGGTTCAAACGAAAGTCATTCAAGGAAACAAAGAAGAACGTATCGAACTTCTCGAGGAAGTTAGAGAAGAAGAAATTCCGGTCATTATTACTTCTTACCCCCTCATTCAGCGTGACTATGACATATATACGGATCAGCAGTTTGCTTCGATTATTTTGGACGAAGCGCAGTATGTCAAGAATAGATTTACTAAAACATCAAAAGCAGTTAAACAGCTTCGCAGTGAGACAATCTTTGCGCTTTCGGGAACACCTATTGAAAACAGTCTGCATGAACTCTATTCAATATTTTCTATCGTCCAGCCGGGACTTTTTGAAAATGAAACTGACTTTAAGGAAAGCAGCACCACCCGTATTGCAGAGAAAGTAAGACCATTTGTCTTGCGCCGCTTGAAATCAGAAGTTCTGGATGATCTGCCAGAGAAGACAGAAACGACAGAGTACATCGAACTCTCAGACGACCAGAAAAAATTGTATCAATCACAGTTAGCTGTTTTAAGAAATGAAGTTTCCAGCTATCTTCAAGAGGATACTTTCCAAAACAATCGTATGGAAATCCTGAGTGGGATGACGCGTCTCCGTCAAATCTGTAATGATCCGCGACTGGTGCTCGAAGATTACGAGGGTGATTCCAGCAAGCTCGCTCGTTTATTAGAGTATCTCGAAGAAGCAAGACTGAATGGGAAGCGTGTTGTTCTCTTCTCGCAATTCACTAAAATGTTAGATCTGATTCGAAAAGAATTAGATCAACGCGGATACGATTACCACTACTTAGATGGCTCTACTCCGAAAGAACAGCGATTTGAAGATACGACGCGTTTCAACCGCGGAGAGAAAGACCTCTTCTTAATTTCTCTGAAAGCTGGAGGAACAGGGCTCAACTTAACGGGAGGCGACACAGTTATCCTCTATGACTCTTGGTGGAACCCTGCCGTAGAAGATCAAGCGGCTGACAGAGTCCACAGATTTGGTCAGAAGAAAGTTGTTCAAGTGGTCCGTTTGATTACAAGAGGAACAATCGAAGAGCGCATCCACGAACTGCAAGATAAAAAGCGAGCCCTATTGGATACTGTTATTGATTCTGGTTCAAGTGAGATATCTTCCCTTACAAAAGATGACGTACTAAAAATGTTGGAGATGTAATATGAAGAAAAATTATCAAGATAAGTTATATGAGATTGATTGGATAGGTCTCCCGGAAAAACGATTTAAGAAATATCGTTCTTGGATAAATAGAGAAACACCTGGCCAGTGCGGCACTTATGTCTCTGCTGTTCTGTTGGATGACTATTTGCGAAGAGAACAGGGTATCAAGATAGGTAAAGAGAGATTGTTAGAGGGATTAAGATCAGTTGTAGACAATCTGATGCCCTATAAAGGCACTTTTTTCTGGGACGTGGCTTATGGGTTAAATTATATGTTGGGAGATATTCCAGGAATCAAAGCGAAGTCTCACCTCATACCTGATAAAAAAGTCGTAGAGATACTAGAGGGGAATGAGCCAAAACCTGTTATCGTAGGGACTTTAAGTATGTTGAATAGTGTTTATAAGAACCATTGGCTCGTTGTCTATGCTTATGGATACGATGAAGAAGGAGACTTATATTTTAAAGGATATGACAACCATGGGAGGTATCGAGCAGTTGTCCCGGCAGCACAGACCTTTGCCTGTGTGTGGCTAGAACAAGCGTAAGAATAAGTAACATTCTGCTTGGGACATTTAGAGGGTAGAGGAGGTAGAGGAGGACTATTCTTCGAAGCTTCTTACAGAGATATTTACAGAAAAGCAGTTCAATTCGCTCTTTAAAACAACCGAGTTTGGGTCGGTTGTTTTTTTATGAAAATAAAAGTCTGCCATGAACAAGAAGCATCGGAAAGTAAAGTATAGCTAACAGGGGATGAGAGGTGGCAGACTGTGAAGATGACCTGGCACTTTCAGATTTTGATTGTATGCAAAACTAGACGTGGAGACCTTTGTAGAGATTTTTTATATAGAGAGTTGGGGTTTGCCCCGTGTGTTTCTTAAAAACTTTTGTAAAGTAAGAGTGGCTGTTGAATCCTGACAGCCAAGCGACTTCACTCAAGCTGTATTTGTTCAAATGGAAAAAGTATTTTGAGAGATTGACGCGCATGACATTGACATATTCTATAAAAGTAAGTTTAGTTTCCTGTTTGAACTTGCGGGCTAAGTGGACAGGGTGCATATGATACCGTTCAGCGAGGTCTGACAGAGTAAGTTCTTCAACCAAATGTTCTGAAATATATTGGACAATTTCTTTCATCGTGTCAGAGTAATTTTTCGTCGAAAAATCCCGAACGGCCTGAGAATATTCGGCGCACATTTTATCGAAAATCTTTTCTTTGAGATAAGAGATGGAGTTGGTTCTGTCAATCAATAACGAATTTTGCATGGATAAGATGTATAACTGGTAAGGGGGTAATTCCCCGCTCATAGCGGCCAGTCTGCTGTAAGTGTTCATGTGTTCTAATTGATTTTTGTAGAGAGAGAGTTCGTTTTCTCCAGTCAAAGGAACATCGTGAAAACATTCTTTATCAGTTGTCCATTCTTTCATCAGTTCTGCTACTTTTTCTACGTTTCCATCTTTAATGGCGAATGACATTTCTTTTTCCATCAGATAACGAGAGCTTGTCGAAGCATTGATAATGGCTTCTAGTTCTTTTTTACGACGTTCTTCTATATTTTTCATCATGCCTCACCCCTCCTTCTAAATTAAGTTTTATTATAGATAAGTATACGCTATATTTATCACAAAATCAACGTGACACGCTGAACATTCGTATCAATAGGATGAATATTTTAAAGAGATAGAATGTATGTTATTATTCTAATAACGTTTTGATAGAATCGTTGTGATTTCTAGAGACCGCGAGCTTAAAGTTATAGAACTCTAGAGAGTTTCAGAGTTCATAGATTAGAAAATGTTTGTTAGAATAGGAGTAAAGAGGTCAGGATATGAAGAATGAAGAACTGCGAAGAGTTCAGGGGACTTACAGTGATCATCATGACTTAAATGAAGCTGTTGAAAAGCTACACGCCAATGGTTATATTAATGAAGAAATGTGTTTAGTCGTCAAACGAGGGCACGATGCCTATTCTAATTTAGAAGCTTATCCTCTAGAGATCTTTGAGGTAGATATAGAGAATCGCTCTAAAGGATTCTTTGAGAAGCTGAAGGATTTAGTTTTAGTAGAAGAAGAAAAAGAGGAAGAACCTACAAATTTAAGAAATTTAGGGCTTGAGGAAATAGAGGTAAAAAGATTTTTACCAGCACTGGAGGAGGGTGCCGTTCTTTTATTAGTTGACAGTGAAGCTCCGCGAACGCCTCAGCATTATTACAGATAAATTAAGCGTTAAGATGTCTCATGGCGGGTTAAGTTCATAAAGAGATATTCTTTTCGACATTTTGATGAGAAAGCAGGTGTATGATGACTAATTTACCGAAAAAACTTTCTGAGATAACTCCATCCGATAAGGAAAAAGGAAGAACAAAATCTCGAAATAAAAAGCAAGAAAAAGCTTATACAAGAACGAATAAAAAGACAAAAGAAACCACTCAGGAACCTATTCAAAAATTCCCTAAAAAAATAAAATCTTCTCAAGACACGTCTAAAATTCCTGTCATCACGAAGATAACCACCCAAAAGCAGCAGGGGCGTTACAATATCTTTATTGACGACCATTTTGCTTTTGGGGTGGACGAGAGCATCCTAGCTGAATATCTTCTTCATAAGGGTATGGAGATGCCGCAGGATCTGCAAGAGAAGTTGAAGGGAGAAGATGATGTCCAAAAAGGATACCATCGCGCTCTAGATTACTTGAATTATGGCTTGAGAACGCGAAAAGAAGTGACTGATAATCTGATTGAAAAAGATTATGGCCATGTGGCAGACCAAGTGCTTTCAATGTTGGAAGACAGAGGTTACGTCGATGATTTGAACTATGCCGAGAGTTATGTGAGAACGAAAGCTAAGATTAACGCGAAAGGTCCGCGTGTAATCGAACAAGAACTCTTTCAAAAAGGTGTCAAACAAGCTGAAATTGAGCGGGCGATGACAGAATATCCACGAACTCAGCAATTTGAAAATGCAAAAGCTTTAGGGGAAAAGCAAATTAAGAAATCTAAAAAACGCTCCAGTCGTGAGACGCAAAACAAAATCAATGAATTTTTAATGCGCAAAGGCTTCGACAGAGAGATTATTCAAGAGGTGCTGGCTACTTTAGATTACGAAAAGAGCGATGAGGAAGAGTGGCTGGCCATTGAAAAACAAGGAGAGAAAGCTTGGCGCCGCTACCGCCGCTTCGAGCTTTACGAACAAAGCTTAAAAACAAAAAGCAGCCTTTACCGAAAAGGTTTTCCTAAAGAGCTCATTGATCAATTTATTGAAAAGAAAGAAGAGGAAAAATTTAGTGACTAAAGAAATAGATTTTAAAAAGGATTATGGCATTGTCATGTGGGACGGGGAGACGATAGAAGCTTTTCGGAAAACACTCCTTGATTGGTACGATGAGAATAAAAGGGACCTCCCTTGGAGACGCACCGATGATCCTTATAAAATATGGGTTTCAGAGATCATGCTGCAACAGACTCAAGTCAATACTGTTATTCCTTACTACGAGAATTTTTTAGAGAAGTTTCCAGATGTTGTCTCGCTAGCTGAAGCACACGAGGATGACTTATTAAAAGCATGGGAAGGTCTCGGGTATTACAGCCGTGTCCGCAATATGAAAACAGCTGCCCAGCAAGTAGTTGCAGATTATGACAGGCAGTTCCCTGATAATTACAAAGAACTCTTAAAGCTTCAAGGAATCGGACCTTACACAGCAGGAGCCATCGCGAGCATCGCTTTTAATGAAGCGATCGCTGCTGTGGATGGAAACCTTATGCGTGTCTTTAGCCGTCTTTTTGAAATAGATGCAGATATCTCAAAAGCTAAAACAAGAAAAATGTTCCAAAAATTGGTCACGAAACTCATTGACCCTGATCGTCCTGGTGATTTTAACCAAGCGATTATGGATATCGGAGCGACTATATCTATGCCGAAAGTATATCTGGCAGAAGAAGATCCTATCAAAGAGTTTAATCAGTCTTATAAAAATGGAACGTGGAGCTTTTTTCCAGTTAAAAAATCTAAAGTGAAACAGCGCCCAGTGACTTATTTCGCCTTGACCATTCAAAATGAAGAAGGGAAATATCTTATTCAAAAACGTCCAAAAACTGGTCTCTTAGCGAATATGTGGACATTTCCTTTAGTGGAAGAAAATGATCTCGCTGAGAAAGGCTGGAAAATGTTTCCGTCGACTAAAGATACAAAGTTGACACTAGATGAGAAAGCCACAGAGGTGCTAGAAGAAGAATTATCAGAAGAATACGGTGTTCAAGCAGAGGTTCATCCAAGACCTCTGGGCACAGTCACTCATACCTTCAGTCATCTTAAATGGACGATCCATCTCTTGGCAGGAGACAAGATGAAGATAGGGGATTTAGGAAATCAAGAAGTGGACTGGGTAGATGCTGCTGATTTTGATAATTATGCATTTCCTGTTCCTCAACAGAAGTTATGGAAGCTGATCGCCGATTGAGTCAAATTCAACTTGAAGTACAAATGAAAGAATAACAGATAAGAATGAATAAATTCTAAATGGAAGTAAATATAAACTCTAAAAAATACAGTGTTTATTGGATATTTCACATGAATTATCAGAGGCATCATCTCTAAAATCCGCTTTTATAATCGCTGAAAAGTTAAATTTCTAAAACTTAATAAAAACTTTAGAATCTCAGATAACAGTCTTTTCATTAAAAAAGGACTGTTATTTTTTTGTGATCAAAAGTGAGGTAAGCTCTACGTTTATGCCTCGAAAGATATAGAAAATCTTGAGAATAAATTATATTGTTCAACTTCGAAATATTACAAATAAAAAATAATTTTCTGAAAACTTAATAAAAAATTTAGACGATTCGCCTAATATAGTTTCACCGAGCAAGCAATCCTTTAACTTTTATTTGTCGGAATTTCGATGAATAAAAGAGATGGGAATTCGCTCGGAGCCATTTTCATAAAAATTTGCTAGGGATCTAAAAATTGATTAAGAAGGAGGAGTCAAATGAGTAAAGTAATTGCCACGGGCTCCTACTTGCCTGAAAAAGTAGTGACTAATCAAAGATTGATTGAGCAGACAGGCATCGATTCGAGTGATGAGTGGATTAAGCAGCGCACGGGTATCGAGCAGCGTCATTTCGCAGCACCAGAAGAATCTGTCAGTGACTTGGCAATTGCAGCAGCGGTAAATCTGCTTGAGCAAGTCGATGAACAGATTGTCCAAGATATTCAGCTCATTATCGTGGCAAGTATGTCTTCGAAACTGCCTACGCCTTCAGTTGCTAATCAAGTCCAACGCGCTTTAGGAATTGAACAGGCATGGGCGTTTGATATCAGTGGAGCATGCTCAGGATTTGTGATGGCCATGGAAATGGCTGAAAAGTTGAGTCGGGATCAAACTTCTGGCTACACTCTAGTGATTGGCACAGAAAAGATGAGTGACATTCTAAACTTCGAAGATCGCGGCACGTCGATTCTCTTTGGTGATGGTGCCGGCGCAATTTTGATTGAGCAGGATGGGGAAGAGTTAACCGATTATCAAAGCCAATTCATCAGTGTTCCTGATGAAGAGGATTCGATTGCAGTTCCAGCAGAAGGTTTCATGTCGATGGATGGCCGTTCAGTTTTTAATTTTGTTTTGCGGCAAGTCATCCCGTCTTTATCTGATTTTATCGAAGAAAAGGTGGGGGTGTTTGATCTTCTGATCAGTCATCAAGCTAATGCGCGTTTTTTAGATATTTTTGCGAAGAAGCTCAATGTAAGCCGAGAGCACATTCCAGAAAACATTGCGGATGTCGCCAACACGTCCGCTGCCAGTATTCCTATTTTGTTGGATCAATTGACCAAAGAGGGAAAGATTGCTTTGGATGGAAGCCAAAAGGTTATTTTCCTAGGACTG
>JBHWPB010000072.1:0-2603 GCA_043424675.1 Carnobacteriaceae bacterium
GATCTGTTTCTTAAGATAAAAATAAGGATATATAAAACTATAAAGCTTCCGATAAGATAAGTGTCGCGTCTGTTCCACTTTAAGATACGATAACGCGTTCTATTTTCTCCGCCACGATAGCCTCTTGCTTCCATCGCTGTGGCTAAATCTAAAGCTCTGTCAAAAGAACTGATAAAGAGTGGAACAAGCAGAGGGACTACATTTTTCATCCTGTCCAAGAGATTTCCCTCTGAAAAGTCCATTCCTCTTGCTCTCTGAGCATTCATGATCTTTTCTGTCTCATCCAGCAAAGTGGGGACAAATCTTAAAGCGATAGATAACATCAAGGCAATTTCATGACTTGGAAAGCCCAATTTTGAAAAAGGACTGAGATAGAACTCAATAGCATCTGTCAAAGCAATCGGTTCTGTCGTTAAAGTCAAGAGGGTCGACATAAAGATAATCAATACAAAACGGAAAAAGATGAAAACACCATTGATCAAACCTTCTCTAGAAACCTCAAGGATCCCCCAAGAAAAGAGGGTGGTCTGCCCCGGTGTAAACAACACCTGCAAAGCTACTGTAAAGAGAATTAATCCCAAGAGGGGACGTACACCTCGCAAGAAATAGCCCCAAGGGATATTGGATAAGGTAATTCCAGCGGCGACAAAAAGAAATAAAATAAGATAAGTCAGCCAGTTATTAGCGAAAAAAACAATAATAAGGTATAAAACAGTTGCCAGCATTTTAGCTCTCGGGTCTAAGCGGTGAATGGGACTTTCGATAGGAATATAGCGTCCAAGGATTAAGTTCTTACCCATCTAAATCCCCCGCTTTGCTTGTTTCTTTTTCTAGTTTAACAGCAACATCTTCAGCGAGTTCATCTGTCGTCAATGGGATAGAATCGAAGCTCCAACCTAAGCGTTTTTCTATCTTGCGTGCGAAATCAATAACCACTGGAATATCCAGCTGCTTGCTGCGGAGCCAGTCTACATCTTCAAATATTTCCTTCGGAGTAGATTGACGAATGACGGTGCCGCCCTCTAAAACGACGACATCATCGGCGTATTGTGCTACATCTTCCATTTTGTGGGTCACCAGAATGACAGTGATGCCTTTTTCTACTTTCAAGCGGTAGAACATATCCATCATGTCTTTCTGCCCTTCAGGATCTAAGCCGGCTGTTGGCTCGTCTAGAACTAAAACTTGCGGCTGGAGTGCTAGTACTCCAGCAATAGCCACGCGGCGTTGTTGCCCTCCTGATAGGTCGAAAGGAGATACGTCCATAAAAGAGTCATCTAAGCCGACTGTAGTTAACGCTTCTTGAGCGATTTCCCAAGCTTCTTCTTCTGTTTTTCCATAATTTTGAGGACCAAAAGCGATATCCTTTCCGATACTCTCTTCAAAGAGCTGTGACTCTGGAAACTGAAAGACGGTTCCCACGTTGCGGCGCAATTCTTTTAGATTTTTGTTATTACTGGTCGGGGTGATTTCGAAATCTCTCATGCGTACAACCCCAGTACTTGGTTTTAATAGAGCATTGAGGTGCTGGACCAGGGTCGATTTCCCGCTCCCTGTGTGTCCAATAATCGCAGTATATCTGTTCTCTTTAATGGTGAGGTTGACGTCATGCAGAGCTTCATGCTCAAACGGAGTTCCCTCGCTGTAAGAAAATCCTACATTTTCGAATTGTATGTCTCCAACCATTCCAGTAACGCCTCCTCATCCAAATAATATTCAGGTAAATGTAATCCTTCTTTTTCAAGAGACTTTTTAAGCTGTTCTGAGAAGGGAACATCCAACCCCATTTTTATCAGTTCCTCACCATAGGAAAATATTTCCTGAGGTGTGCCTGTTTCAACGATCTCTCCCGCTTTCATCACGATAATCTCATCACTTTCAACTGCTTCATTTAAATCGTGGGTGATCGAGATAACCGTCAAGTTGTCTTCCTCTTTAAGTTGTTTGACCGTGCTCAGAACTTCTTGGCGGCCTTTAGGATCAAGCATGCTCGTGGATTCATCCATAATAATAATATCAGGACGCAAAGCAATAATTCCTGCAATAGCGACCCTCTGCATCTGTCCGCCTGAAAGATTGGAAGGTGCTTTATCTCTCATCTCCCACATCCCCACACGTTCCAAAGCTCCTCTGACACGCACCTGCATATCTTCGCGCGGTATGCCATTATTTTCCAAACCAAAAGCGACATCATCTTCGACAGACGATCCCACAAATTGGTTTTCCGGGTTCTGAAAGACCATCCCTACTTTTTCACGAATGCTCCACAGGTTATCCTCATTTAGAGGCATTCTAGAAACGATAATCTCGCCTTCGTCTGGTTCTAGGATGGCATTTATCGTTTTTATCAAAGTAGATTTTCCTGATCCATTCGGGCCGATGATTGTGACCCAGTCGCCCTCTTTAATTGAGAGAGAAATGTTATCAAGCGTTTTCTCAGCTCGTGTCGTGTCATATTGGAAAGACACATTGCGGATCTCAATAATATTATTTTCCATTCTCAACCACTTTTCTTATTTTATATTCATCTTTTTTCTTCGTTCAATATAACAAACATTCACCCACAATAATACCAAAACTACAAGTAAATTACCAATTCACAT
>JBHWPB010000073.1:0-3096 GCA_043424675.1 Carnobacteriaceae bacterium
CCATCTCTCTGAGCAAGATTATTATCAGTTGGAAAATTATGATGAGTTTTATGAACATCTTGGCTATGTTCTAGAACAATCAAATTATACCGAACATCCTTGGAATGTTTTATATATCGACAGCAAGGAGGACACTTCCAAAAAGGCCTTACAGATTTGTATTGATAAACTCGAAAATTATCTTGCCTTAGACACGACTCGTGTTCCTAAAGCATTACCTGCATTGCCTCCTCAAGAAGAACTGCCTCTTGCTCAAGTGGATTTGACTTTGTCGATATCTGATGAAGAATATTATGCGGAACTAGAGGGACTGCAAGAAAAAGCGGGGAACTTGTTGTATCAAGCTTATATTGAAAATAAACCGATTATTGTCGTTTATGAGGGAACAGATGCCTCCGGAAAAGGCGGAAATTATGAACGGTTAACTCAATCCATGAATCCGCGAGGATATGATATAGCTGCTATTTCTGCTCCCACTGTACATGAACTCGCTCACCACTATTTATGGAGATTTTACCGTGAATTTCCCAAAAGAGGACGGATGACAATTTTTGATCGTTCTTGGTATGGCCGGGTTCTTGTCGAAAGGGTAGAAGAGTTGATACCAGAATACAGATGGAAAGAAGCTTACCAAGAAATTAATGAAATGGAACATAATCTGGTTCATGATGGCTATCTTATTTTGAAATATCTATTAATTATCGATGAAACAGAACAATTCGAACGTTTCAAAGACAGAGCGATAGAGCCGGATAAGCAGTATAAGCTGACAGGTGAGGATTGGAGAAGCCGCCAAAAATTTGACAGTTATAAACAGGCGATGAATGAGATGGTTGTCTACACTTCTACCAAAGAAGCCCCTTGGAAAATTGTTCCGGGCCAAGATAAACAATACGCACGCCTTGTGGTCCTGCGCGATTTCATCGCACGTGTTCAGGACTTTTTAGAAAAATATTAAATTTTCATCTTCCCTGGAGTCAGGAAAGGAAAAGATATGAAGTACATTTTAGTTATCAACCCAGGCTCTACCTCGACAGAACTCGCTCTCTTCAATGAAGAGGAACTATTAGAAGAAAAGAAACTTACACACACTGCTGAAGAAATCGCAGCTTACAATGACATTAACGACCAGCTTCCTTGGCGATTAGAGTTGACAGAACATTTTTTAGAAGAGGTCGCAATCGACGCTTCTGAGTTATCCTGCATCGTTGCTCGCGGTGGCCGTCTCCAGCCGATTCCATCAGGCACTTATTTAATTGATGAAAAGATCGTTGAAGACTTGTCGACGACTGAAGATAAACATGCCTCTAATTTAGGAGCGATGATTGCTTACCAAATAGCTGAAAAATTAGGAATCAAAGCTTATACCGTTGACCCTATTGTGGTTGACGAACTGGTTCCTCTCTCTCGTGTTACAGGGCATAGAAATGTACAAAAACAGAGTATTTGGCATGCCTTGAATCAAAAGTTTGTGGCGCGTAAATATGCTGAAGAGATAGGAAAAAAATATGAAGAAAGTCGGCTGATTGTCGCTCACATGGGCGGTGGCATGTCCATCGCCGCTCATAAAGATGGCCGGGCGGTCGATTTAACGAATGCGCTGCACGGAGAAGGTCCTTTTACTCCTGAAAGAACAGGTGGATTGCTCTTGCAGGACCTTATACGCGCAAGTTTTTCAGGAGAATATACAAAAGATGAGTTAGAGAAAGAAATCAGAGGGCAAGGCGGACTTGTCAGTTATTTCAAAACAAACGACCTGCGAGAAGTGGAAAAAATGATAGATGAGGGAAACAAAGAAGCAGAGTTAGTTTACAAAGCTATGGCTTATCAGGTTGCTAAATCTATCAATGCCTTGAATGCCGTTTTTCAAGGGGATGTCGATGGTATCATTTTAACAGGCGGTTTAGCGCATTCAAGCAGGTTCACTGACTTGATCAAAGAACGTGTTTCTTTCATTGCACCTGTTCAAGTTTATCCTGGAGCTTTTGAGATGGAAGCTTTAGCTCAAGCCGGCAACCGTATCTTAAAAGGGGAAGCCCCTAAAATATACAGCGAGAATATTATATAATTCATCGGATTGAGGTTTTATAAAGGGCGTCAGTGAGAAAACCTCCGATTTTAATCGTAGGATGAATCACGTCTCGGGCGCCCATCGTTGTATTCTGTTAATTGATTTTCAATGTATTTGTTAACATGGTTTTTGGATACACTGCCAAGCGTTCCAACATAATAAGAGTTTGTCCATAAATGACCGCCCCATACTTCTTCTTTCGTTTCTGGGTAATCTATGAACCACTTCCTAGCAGAACTTCCCTTTAATTTTTTGACAATTTCTGTGATGGAATATTTAGGTTTAAAAGTAACCCTTACATGCACATGGTCCTCCCTGACTTCTATTTGTTCAATTTCAAAATCGTGATTTTTTGATATTTCTTTCATGATTGAAATCATATGTTTTCTTTTTTCATGGGTTGTAAAAACTTCTTTTCTGTATTTCGTTACAAACACAAAATGATAATGCGTGTGGTATACATTTGTCGCTGTTTTAACCACCATCTAAGTACCTCCTATCGCTTACATGCTAGAGACATTTGGTTGTTTTATCAAATCATCCCTGTCAATATATGGTGAAACAAAGGAGGTGAACACGCAATGTTAAAAGGAATTAAAGTAAAAATCTATCCCAACCAAGAACAGGTTCAACACATTGAACAAAACATCGGCAATGCGCGTTTTGTTTGGAATCAAATGTTGAATATGTGGAACACACGGTATCAGAATAATCCCAAGTTACCGACACTTAAGAAATACGATTTGAACAACCTGCTTCCTGCCTTAAAAAGAGAGCACCCATTTTTGAAAGAAAGCGAATCGACGAGCCTGCAGGTTGTATGCGAAACCCTTCATGGTTCTTTTGTTGAGTTTTTCAAGAAAACACGCAGGCATCCCCGTTTCAAATCGAAGAAAAAGGCAACGCCATCTTTTACAATCAAATATAATAAGAATATTGAATTGAAAAAGAACGCCATCAAACTTCCGAAGATGGGCTGGGTAAAAGCGCGATGGTCCAATAACATGCCATTTGATAATATTAAA
>JBHWPB010000074.1:0-6515 GCA_043424675.1 Carnobacteriaceae bacterium
ATCTTCATATTTTTCTGGCTTATTCGTTACAATTATAAAATCATCGAAGAGAGGAGTAAGTTGTTCCATAATTAATTTCATTAACCGCTCTTCTTCCAGCATGAGAAATTGTTTGTCAAAGCCCATCCGCTTACTTTCTCCACCCGCTAAAATAATAGCCGTATCGAATAAAGGTTTATTCACTTATATCAACTAACTCTGCTGCGAATCGGGATATCGTTTCGCCATACGTTCGCTCACATTTAAAAAGTTCATTAAAAAGCGCAGAGCGATATAGCCAACGACTGCTGTAGTGATAAAAATCTGAATTCCTCTGACTTGTTCAAGACCACTTGCTAAACTGAGATAGCCGGCTCCCTCCCAGAATTCGACGAGTTTTCCCGTTGCTATAATACTAATTGCTGCTGGGAAAGTTAAGCCTGCAAAAGAAGGGGTAAACCTAAATGAAAACCCACCAAAGACTATGAAAATATAATAAACTAAGGAAATCAAAAGCAATACAGTTAACAATGTGACTAACCAGAACCAAGGCTCAGGAAAACGGTTTAAATAAGAGACAAGACTCAAGCTGACAGGAGCTAATATTATGGCTTGAGTATGATAGAGACCTTCAGGGACTGGTTTCTTAATTAAACGATAAACCATGAAGGGAAGCAATATAAGGTAAATAAGCACACAGTAGATAGCAATCCCGTCTTGAAGAGTACCGAAGCCCATGTCACCACCTATTACAGCAGCTACTGCTAGACCGCAATAAGTGACAAACCAAGAGGGAACAAACTGTGGCGTATTATAATTTTTACGAGCGTGCGTAAGAGTAAAAATTATAATATGTATAATGTGGAGAATCACTGCGATTAACCACAAAAACTGTCCAACGGTATGATTAAACTCTGCAATATAAGCGCTCAGAATCATCATAGTCATCGTGAAACCAGCATAAAGACTACTTGGTATCACTTGTTGATACTCCTCTTTCACTTTCTGGGGATATCTAAGTATTTTAATAATATACAAAATCATGAAAAATCCAACTAACCACATGTTGATATGTCGTAGCCACTCGAAACCCATTCCGCCAAAGACATTAGATAAAGTCAAGATACCCGTCATGGTCGGTAGTAAAGGAACGGGTATATTTTCAATTTTTTCGTTGATATTCATAGAGTACTCCCTTTCTTTTACACTTATGTAGTAGGTGAATATTTTACGATATTTTTTCTACCCTAACAGGCGTATCTTTATAAGAGGGTTCATTTGAATACGGATCAAAGATAGAATGTGTCAATTTGTTACACTCTATATAGTGTAAAGGAACAAAGACTTCCTCTTCTCTTTGGCCCACTTGAATTTTCACATCGAAATCTGCATCTTCTCCATTTATTGAATATATTTTGACACGATCGCCTTCTTCTATATCCAATCCTTCGGCAAAATTTCGCCCTACAACTACATAAGCATCTTCAGGGTAAATCTCACGTGCTGCTGGTATTTCACGAGTACGGGAACGCGTATGCCAGACAGCAGCTGAGTCTCGACCAGTATTGAGCAAAGTAGGAAACTCTTCTGTCACTTGACTTAAATTATCTTGAGGCATTTCAAATATGAATTTAGCGCGTTCATCCTCAGTGTAGAAACGACCGTCCTCAAAAAGTCTGCGTTCATCTTCTGTGAAATCGGCCCCTTCTGGATATGGCCATTGAATTCCATTTGAACGAGTTAATTCATCCCACTCAACGCCAGTTATATCTCCAGGTTGACCACGAGAAGTTTCTTTCATAAGATTGAAAGCGTCTTTTGGTGTTTCCCAAAGAGCTAAATCCATGCCCAGAGCTTCACCTACACCTTTAAAGACTTCATAATCTGTGAGCTCATTTACTTCTCTTTTGAGCACAGGGCGTACTGGGGATAAGCGGCGTTCAGTATTGATAATCGTTCCTTCTTTTTTGATAGCCGGAATAACTGGAAAGTAAACAGATGCTTCACTTGATGTTTCAGTGTCGTCATATATATCCTGGACAACAAAGAGTTCTAATTTATCGATGGCTTCTTTAAATGTCTCATTGTTAGCCCAACTATGTCTTGGATTGGTACAGACAACCCATAAAGCTTTGATTTCTCCATTATCTATTCCTTCAATGATTTTATTGTATGGAAGAGTTGGACTATCAGCAAGATAGCTTTCATCTACTTGTAAAACATTTGAAACTTGTTCCCGACCTTCTTCATCATCAAAGTTAAAACCGCCGTGCAATCCGGTTGTGTTGCTGAACATGCGCGACCCCATCGCATCTGTTTGACCTGTCAAGGAGTTTGCACCTGTACCGGGTTTTCCTATGTTTCCAGTCATAAGAGCGAGGTTAATAATAGCCTGTGCGACACGCACGCCCTCGTGGTGCTGATTTACTCCCATAGTCCACCAGAAACTAACCTTTTCTCCTGTTTCAATAAGATCAACAAACTCGAGGATTTCTTTTCGAGACAGGCCAGTAGCCTGAGCTCCTTCTTCTAAAGTAAACTGGCTGACAAATTTCTTAAAGTCTTCAAAATGGTTGGTGTGATTTTCAATAAATTCGCGATCAATCGATGATTCATTTTCTATGAGTAAGTTTGCCACTGTATACAGAAGACTCAAATCGCTGGAATGCTTAATGGCGTAATGATAATCTGCTTCTAGTGCTGTGTGAGATTTACGGGGATCAATAGCGATGATACGATCTGTGTCTTTACGTGTGTTACGTACTCGATTCCAAAGAACAGGGTGCGCGTCCACAGGGTTCGCGCCAATAAAGATAATAGTATCCGATTCTTCAACATCTTTTAATGTATAACCTGGTGCGTCAAAACCGAAGGCCTGCTTATAAGCTACAACAGCAGTTGCCATACAGAGACGAGTATTTCCATCTAAGTTTGCTTTTAAATGGTTACGCATGACATGACCAAAAAGAGCAAAATCTTCTACCAACAACTGTCCAGTACTTAATCCTGCAATAGCGTCTGATCCATATTTCTCTTTGACCTCTAATAGTTTATCAGCTACGTGATGAAATCCTTCTTCCCAAGAAACTTCTTTCATACTTCCATCAGCTTGTCTGATTTTAGGGAGCGGAGAAGATGGCTTATGCATTGTTTGTTGTTTGTCTAAATTCAACCCTTTAATACAAAGCGCACCTGGATTGACTGGGTAATCTTGTTTAGGAATAATGTATTCTATCTTATTATCTTCTACTATGAAATCGAGTCCGCAGGCTAAAGCACAATAGTTACACGTTGACTGAATATTTTCTATCATGGTTATCCCTCTCTTTTTATAATTTTATTCTTCAAGAAATGTGGAATGACTCATTAATTCTCTTGCTTCTTCATCGCTTAAATCGTAGTGGTAAAAAAGCTTATAAAATTCTTTGGCTTCTTCAATCATATCCATGTCATAAATTTCCGGATAAACGAGATTTCCCAGCCAGTTAATACCCAGAATACGATTCACTGATCCTGTCATCCAGTTAAACGGAGCGTCAGGAATTTCATAGATCTGACCTAGTTCGTTTGCTTCGATTGCATTCCATGGTACTTCGTTTCTATCTTCAAAACCACTGTAAGTATGGAAGAGGACAACTTCTGGATTCCACTCGATCACTTGTTCAGGAGAAACTTCTTGCCAGCCAAGGTCACTTTCATCATCTACTTGGAAAATATTAGTCATCCCAATATAATCCGCAGTAGCAGTTTGGAAACTATTTTGAGGAGCTGTACGGAATCCGTCATCACCACTACCAAGATAGTATTCTCTTGGGTTTTCTTGGACAGCTTCTCTATTTTCTTCTGCAAAATTTAGAGTGTCAGTAATATAAGTAACTTGTTCACTTGTATCAACATCAAATAATCCTCCCAATTTTTCATAGAGCGCCGGCATATCTTCAATCATCCCGTCAAAAAATATAACCGGTATACCTGTATTCTCCTGTAGTTCGTCGAGATCCTCTTCAATACCAGGTTTTTGTTCACCTAAGTCTATAATAATATTGGGATCCAACGCCACAACTTCTTCTGGAGAAATCTGTTCGCCTCCACCAAAAAGTGACCCTACTTCTTCCATCTGAGCAGCTTCTTCTGGAAGGTACTGTAATTCATCTTCGTTAGGAGCACTGTTCCAACCCACCATTTGTTCAGGAACTACAGTATATAAAACAGCTTGACTCGTAGAGCCGGCACCTAAAACGCTGTCAATATTTTCGGGTATTTCTACAGTACGACCAACATCATCAGTAAACTCTGTTGTATTTTCTGTTGTTTCAGACTGTTCACTTGTATCTTCTGTTTCTGTCGCTTCAGCAGGTTCACTGGTTTCTGTTGATGCAACTTGTTCGTCCGTTTCTTCCACCTGGCTCGTATCTTCAGCAGTCTCTACTCCTGTAGTTCCACAAGCCATTAAAGAAAATGAAGCCAGCACAGTAAGTAAACTTGTTGCTAATTTTTTATGTTTCATATGTTTTTTTGATACTCCTCTATATTTTCATATTGTGTTATCTTAGGTAACACGATGCTTGGATAACCTGAAATTGTCTTATCTAATTCAACTTCTACCCCGTATAATTCCTCAATAGTTTCTTTTGTCAGGGCATCTTCTACTTTGTCGTAAATCAAAATTTTTCCTTCTGTTAGTAATAAAGCGTTTTCGCAGAAATTCAAGACATCTTGAGGTTCGTGCGACGTTATAATAATAGTGTGTCCCATCTCTTTCAATGTGCGACATTGATCAAGGATACGCAATTGATTTCCATAATCCAGACTATTGGTCGGTTCATCCATCAATATCAGAGGGGTGTCTTGCATGAGCGCTTGCGCAAGCCGTACCAGCTGACGCTGTCCTCCAGAAACTTGTAGATAACCTTTCAACGCTAATTCTTCAATTCCCAATTGTTCTAAGATTTGATAGGCCCTATGAGTTGCTTCTCTGCCTTCCAGATTTTGATTTCCCATCTCAACGATATCGATTATATAATGGTTAAAACTTAAATCACTTTCTTGAGGAACATAAGCAACACGATCAGCCAATTGCTCTCGGGAGAGTTCATGGATAGGATCTCCTTGAATCTCGATTTCTCCATGCTCTGGCGACAAAAGACCTAAGAGACATTTAAAGAGGGTCGTTTTACCTGCTCCATTTCCTCCTAAAATAGCTAAGAATTGACCTGAACCTACACTAAAACTTATGTCTGATAAAATTTCTTGGTCACTATAAGAAAAACTTAAATTCTTAACGGTTAACATAAAGACCCTTCCTTCCCTTCATTAAAAGAAGAACAAAGACAGGGCCACCAATGATTGCAGTAAGAATACCAATAGGGATCTCAATAGAAGTCAATGTTCTAGCAATAGTATCAACAATAACCATGAAAGCAGCTCCCATAATTGCCGAACACGGAATCAGATAACGATAATCTGAACCCACAAGCGCTCGACACATATGAGGAATAACGAGACTCACCCAGCCGATCATGCCGCTTATAGCAACGCTGCTTGAGGTTAACAAAGTTGCTCCAATAATGACTAAAAGTCTTATACTTTTAAGGTTAACCCCTAGTGTCTGAGCCTTATCATCTCCTAAAGTAAGAAGATTTAATTGTTTAGAAATAATAAATAAGGTAACTAACCCAAGCACCATCGGACTAATAATCATTTTCACATGTGTCCATGTGGCGGAAGACAAAGAACCTAAAAGCCAATAAGTAATCGTTGGCAGAACATTTTCAGGGTCAGCAACCATCTTTATATAACTGACCCCCGCTTGAAACCATGCCCCGACAACCATTCCTGAGAGCACTAAGCCTAAAGTTCTCTCCATTGGGAATCTTGATGAAATAAAATAAGTAAGACCAACTGACAAAAGACCGAATATGAATGCTAATAAAATAACCCCATAATTTGGTAGAAAAAAGAGAATACCGAGTGCTGCTCCTAAAGCAGCTCCTTGATTTACTCCTAAGACATTAGAGGAGGCCATGGGGTTTTTAAACAAAGCTTGGAATGCTGCGCCTGATACAGCAAGGCCCCCTCCCACTAAGATTCCTGCTATAATACGTGGAAGACGAATCCTCCATAAAACGAGCTGTGCTTGGTCAGACGGCAAAGCAATATCAACATTAAATAACCCCAAGAATATCGCCCATAATTCTTTTGGACTAATTGAAAAACGTCCAATATGCAAAGAAAAGATAATTGCAAAAAATAAGATAAATATCATGATAATTATTAACCAAATGGCACGCTGGCGTACCTTACGAATTTCTTCCATGTATAGACCTCCGGCGTATAACCTCCCAATTATTTAACTGAATTTCCATCTTTCTTATCAATATTAATATACATAATGAGAATTTTTCACAAAGTATGGTCTGTAAATTTACAGAAATCTCTCTCATTAATGAGTAGAGATAAATAAAATAATTTTACTTGCTTAAAGACAAAGCAGAAGTTTTTATACTAACGGCTGCTGTGAAAAACACCTAAACAAC
>JBHWPB010000075.1:0-66872 GCA_043424675.1 Carnobacteriaceae bacterium
CCTATTTCTCTGACAACCTCTGACAATTTACTATTTCTTCTTTAACCTATATACTGAGTCAATAAGAAATCACAAATACAGGAAGGTGAATTTGTTAATGGACAAAGATCAAAAAATAAAAATATTGCAAGACCTTGTTCAAATCCAATCGGTGAATGGGAATGAAAAAGCAGTCGCTTTGTATCTGCAAAATCTGCTCGCCTCTTACGGAATTAAATCTGAGCTCGTGGATTATGCTGAGGACCGCAGCAATTTAGTAGTTGAGATCGCTGGCAACAAGGAAGGTGACAATAAAACACTCGCTTTCAGTGGACACTTCGATGTCGTGGATATTGGTGATGCAAGCGATTGGACACACCCGCCCTTTGAAGCTGAAATTGAGGAGGGCTATATGTATGGTAGAGGAACAGCTGACATGAAAGCAGGAGTAGCAGCTACTATCATCGCTTTAATCGAACTTCATCAAGAAGGTGCTGACTTCAGCGGTAATTTACGTTTCTTAGGCAGTATGGGAGAAGAGATTGGAATGTTGGGGTCCAAGCAATTGACAGAAGCTGGCTATACGGAAGATATAGACGCGATGGTCATTGCGGAGCCTACAAGTAATGGTATTATTTTTGCCCACAAAGGCTCTATCCAATATGAAATTATCGCCACAGGCCGTTCCGCACACAGTTCTACGCCAGAAAATGGGGTCAATGCTTTAAATTTGATAACCGAATTCATTCAACGAGCAGAGAAACGATTCAATGAAAAAACAGCCTCTATTATCAATGACGAGCTGGGTCCTATGACCAATTCATTTACTGTGATTCATGGGGGTGAGCAGATCAACAGTATTCCAGCGAAAGTTTCCCTACTAGGTAATGCCCGTACCATACCTGAATTTGATAACGACCAAGTTGTTGATTTAATATCAGGTATTATGACGGAGTTGAATCAAGAGAGTGAAGGCAAGCTGGAACTGAATGTCACACAGAACATGTTCCCGGTTGAAAGCTCTCGTGACTCTCAGATTATCCAGAGTGTTCTTGCAGCTTCAGACGATGACTTAGAAGTGAAGACGATACCGAATGCTACCGATGCTTCTAACTTTCTAAAAGTGGAAAATGATATAGAACTCGCAATTTTCAGTGTGTTTGATGGGGATCAAGCCCATGTTGTCGATGAAAAAATCAATGTCGAAGACTACTTGAACTCTATCGATACCTATAAACAAACCGCTTTAAATTACCTCACATAAGTTTGAATTTTTCTATAGTTCAAAGAAAATCAATTTGACTAAAAAATCCTACATCCCATTTGAAAAAATGAGTTGTAGGATTTTGCTTTCACTGTAGATATTTTTGAGATTAAGACTGTGCTTTACGGTTACTCTGCCACATACTATAGGACCTTTTGAAAGAATCCCAGATGCTCTGATCGGAGTAGGTAAGAATATTCGAACGATAAAATTGAACCGTGATGAAAGTAGCGAAAATTAAGGTTATTATTAAGATGCCGATAGATAACCAAATGCTCCCTGTCGTGATCGTATTAGAGGCTACTCTCAAGGGAATAAGGAAAGGGGAAAAGAAAGGAAAATAACTTAAGATATCGAGCGCAGGCACAGGGTTGATGGAATAGAAAATTCCCATATAAAAACCAGCTACCCCAAGCAAGATTACAGGTGTCACGGCCTTTGCGGCATCTTCTGTCCGGGATACGAGCGAGCCAAAGAAAGCGGCGAGCATGACATACAACATAATTCCCAAGACAAAAAAGAGAACAGAGTAGCCTGTCAAGCTTCCTAATAACTCGCCCAAATCAAACTGAGCTGTAAAATCTCGGAAAAATTCTCTCTCCCGAATCGCAAAGTAAGCTGCCAGCCCAATCAAGCCATAAACAAAGAGCTGTACGAAAATCATAGCCAAAACGCCTAGTATCTTGCCCCAAAAATGGGCAGAAACTGAGGCACTGGAGAGGATAACCTCCATGATACGAGAACCCTTTTCTGCTGCTAGTTCTGTCGCAATAATATTGGCATAGTAGTTGACCAAGAAGAACATGAGAACAATCAGGACATTGGCCGCCGAATAAGCGAGTTCCTGTCCGTGTTCACTGCTTTCATCCAAACTTTGATCCTCACCGATCGTTACAGCATGGGTTTCAAAGTTTGCAGGCTCTATCAAGCTGGCCAACTCCTCTGAACTCAATCCGCTCTCTGTGGCTCGCAGCTGCATCTGCAAGTTATCTAAAAAGGACTGGATCATGGCAAAACTTTCTGCGCCTGATAAAAGAGAAGAAGTGTGTGTATAATCGGCTTGAATGGTTCCAGTTTCGTCAAGGCTCACTTCTAAATAGCCTTCAATTTCCTCTTCAGCTAAAGCAGTACGCGCCTCTTTTTCCGTCTCAATCTCACTTGCTATTTGAAATGAATCCTCAGTTTCTGCCGCTTCAAAAATTCCAACTACATCCCTGTCTTCGGACAAGATTGCAATCTGATCTGAACTTGTATCAGCTGCTCCCTGTGCCAGCCAGACAACTAAGGCAACAAAAGCTAGAAAAAGAAGCGGACTCAACAAGACAATCCAAAACCCTGTAGTTTTAACGTTTTTAGAAAAGACATTCTTAAAAATCACCCAAAATTTATTCATCTTTTTCGCCTGCTTTCATTTTGAATATTTCGTCCAAGGTCGGCGGCTGATGACTGAAGGTCTGGATGTATTCGCCCTGGGTCACACGGTCAAAAATAAGTTTGCCATAATCTGAGTTTTCTAAAATAAGTTTGTAAATGCCATCTTTATCTTTTGAAACATCGAGCACCCCTAGATAAGTTCTAAGCTCTTCTTCACTTTTTTCTGTCTCTAAAAAAACACGTGTCCGGCCAAAACTGTTGCGAATTTCTCGAACGCCTCCACGCAAGACTTGTCTCCCCTCTCTCAACATAATGAGGTGGTCACAGACATCTTCTACATTCCTCATATTGTGACTGGAGAAAATAATGCTTGCGCCACGCTCGCGAGCTTCTAAAATTCCATCTAACAATAAATCCGCATTGATAGGATCCAGACCGCTGAAAGGTTCGTCTAGTATAATCAAGTCTGGTTCATGTATCAGGGTTGTGATGAGCTGGACTTTCTGCTGATTTCCCTTCGAAAGCGTTCGTACCTCATCTTTTTTATTTCCAACCACCTTAAAGCGCTCCATCCAGTCATCTATCTTTGCTTTGACCTCGGCCGCCTTCATGCCGCGCAGTTCCGCAAAGTAAACAATCTGTTCTTCTATCGAGACGCGTGGATACATACCTCTCTCTTCAGGAAGATAACCAATTTCATTCAATACCTCCCCTGAAATAACCTGCCCCTTCCAAGTTGTGCTCCCCGTATCAACAGCCATTAAGTTCAGTATCATACGAAAGGTTGTCGTTTTTCCGGAACCATTGGGCCCAATCAAGCCCATAATTTCTCCTGGCAGAATCGTGAAATCAAGCCCGTCCACCGCTACATTGTCTCCGAATGTCTTTCTTAAGTTTTTTACCTCAAGCATCTTTCTCAACCCCAACTTTGTATGTTTTTATTTCTTACTTATCTGAATCACTCAGCTTTTTTCTTATTTCTTAAATCAACAAAGAAGTCTTTCAATATCTGGCTGCACTCCGCTTCAAGAACGGATCCTTCTACTTCACATTGATGGTTGAAACGATTTTCTTCAAGAAGGTTCATTAAACTTCCTGCTGTTCCACTTTTCATATCATAAGCTCCGAAGTAAACCTTCTTCATACGTGAGAGCACCAGCGCTCCGCTGCACATGGCACAGGGTTCCAGGGTCACGTAAAGTTCACATTCCTCTAAGCGCCAGTTGCCTAACTTTCTGTTAGCTTCTTCGATAGCAAATATTTCTGCGTGTGCTGTTGCTTGCTGATTTAATTCACGTTTATTGTGACCTCGTCCGATAATTTCACCGTCTCGAACCACTACTGCTCCAATAGGAACTTCTGCAATATCGCGTGCTTTTTCTGCCTCTTTCAAAGCTTCTTTCATATATCTTTCTTTTTTATCTGAAGTTTGTATCATTTTATCACCTGCCAGACACAGTATAGCAAAGATAAACCAAAATATGAGTTGGAATTATCTTAAGCACGAAAAGGTTATCGAGAGCCATATGAATGCTGATTGAAATTGATAGTTTTTTCCATAAAAAAAGAGTGAAGCAAAAGCTTCACCCTTTAGATATTGCTGTTTTAATTATGTTCCAAAAAGATCCTTGAGCATCCTTTTCGACATTTTCTCACCAAGAGATTCAAGCGTATCACTTTTTGTCGCAGCTTCTTTTTAGCCTAACATCTTTTTTGTTTTGTCTGTCAATTGATCCTTGAAATCACTTGCTGCTTCAAGGTATTTATTGTCAGAACCTCCACTTGATAATTTATTTCTCATGTTATTGAAGCGGTCAACGGTCTCTAAAATATCGTTAATGCCTTCGTCATCTAAACGATCTATGGCTTCTAATGCTTTTTCATTACCATTCAGATGCTCTTTAACAAAGTGTTTAGCGCGCATACGATTGTACATTGCCTCTACTTTTTCTTGAACCATATCATTAGAGAGGACGTATGCCACTGCACCAATGCCTGCAGCAATACCGAACCCCATGAGTATTTTCTTCATTCTGTCATCCATTATACCATCTCTCCTTTCTTTAACTATCTTCAACTACCTTCAGTATATCAAACAACCTAGACCTGGGTAAATGGAAAGCAGTTGCATTTACAGTTATATATGAGGACTTTCTTAATGAACACTTTCAGGAGATTTTTCTTCTTCTTTATCTTTCGTGCTTTCTCTAAAGCGCAGGACAATATCGCCTTTAGAAGCTCCAATTGTGATATTGTCTCCTTCAGAAATCTCGCCTGAGATTAAAGCTTCGCTTAGACGATCTTCAATCAATTTTTGAATTGAACGCCTTAATGGACGTGCACCGTACTCGGGATCATAACCATCTTCTGCAATGATATCCAAGGCAGCTGTTGTAATCCTAGCATCGATATCCTTCTCAGCTAAACGATTGATAATATCTTGAACCATGAGAGTGGTGATCTCACGTAAGTGTTCCTTCCCTAGACTGTGGAAAACAATAGCTTCATCCATACGGTTTAAGAACTCGGGGCGGAAATAATTCTTCAACTCTTCACGAATACGTGTCTCCATGGCATCATGGTCATACTTATCTTCTACAGCTTCGAATCCAACTATTTTCTCATCGCGTAAAGCAGTAGCACCGAGGTTGGAAGTCATGATCATAATTGTATTCTTGAAGTTCACTTCACGACCTTTACTGTCTGTAAGGATTCCATCATCCATCACCTGTAAGAGAATGTTGAAGACATCAGGGTGAGCTTTTTCTAGCTCATCGAATAAAATAACAGAATAAGGCTGACGGCGGACTTGTTCTGTTAATTCTCCACCTTCATCGTACCCTACATACCCTGGAGGTGAACCAACCAGACGTGAGGTACTGAATTTTTCCATGTACTCTGACATATCTACGCGAATCATATTATTTTCTGAACCGAATAAGACTTCAGAAAGAGCTTTGGCGAGCTCTGTCTTTCCGACTCCTGTTGGACCGAGGAACATAAAAGTACCAATCGGCCTCTTCGGATCTTGCAGACCGCTGCGTGATCTTCTGATCGCCTTAGACACAGCTTTGACTGCTTCAGATTGTCCAATCACACGTTCGTGCAATTCTTCTTCTAAATGAAGGAGTTTGTCACTTTCTTCTTCATTCATCCGTCTGACTGGAATATTCGTCCAGTTGGATAAGACCTCTGCTATATCTTCTTCTGTCATAGTCAGGTACTCTTCCTGAGACTGGTCTTGTTTGTCTTTCTCTTTCTGCAATTCTCTTTCTTTTTCACGAATTTGAGCGGCTTCTTCAAAGTTTTGATTTTGAATAGCTGCAATTTTTTCTTCGTTAAGCTCTTTCAATTCATCTACAGATTCTTCGTCTGGAGAGTTCTCCTCAGCGTAATCAATCCGAACTTTAGATGCCGTTTCGTCCATCAAATCGATCGCTTTGTCTGGCAGCATGCGGTCTGTGAGATAGCGTTTCGATAAAGAGACAGCTGCTTCAATAGCAGAGTCTGGAATCCAAACTTTATGGTGGTCTTCGTATTCTTCTCGCAGACCTTTCAAGATTTCTATAGAAACTTCAGCCGAAGGTTCAGCGACTTGAACTTTCGCAAAGCGACGTTCTAAAGCTGCATCCCGTTCGATATACTTTTGGTATTCATCGTAAGTTGTCGCACCAATCGTCTGAAGTTCGCCGCGAGCAAGAGCAGGTTTAATAATGTTAGAAGCATCGATAGATCCTTCTGCTCCCCCTGCCCCGATAATAGTATGGAGTTCATCGATAAAGAGGATAACTTCTCCATCTTCGTAAACTTCATCCACTATTGTTTTCATACGTTCTTCGAATTCCCCGCGGTATTTTGTCCCAGCTACGAGGGATCCCATATCGAGATTCATCATTCTTTTGTTCTTCAATGTGTCTGGCACTGCTCCTGCCACAATCTGCTGTGCGAGTCCTTCTGCGATGGCTGTTTTTCCTACTCCTGGCTCTCCAACGAGCACCGGGTTGTTTTTCGTACGGCGGTTTAAGATTTGAATCATGCGTTTGACTTCTTTATCTCGTCCGACTACAGGATCCAGCTCCTTATTACGAGCCGCTTCTGTCATATCCCGTGCTACAGAATCTAAGGTTGGCGTCTTGCTGTTCGATTGTGGTTGCTGCATACCCTGTCCTCTCTGGCGGCGATTATTTTTCTTATCATTTCGCTTCATGCCTGCTTTACTCAAGACAAGTTGACGTGCTTTATTTAAGTCAATACCTAGAGTTTCTAGAATTTTTGCTGAGAGGATATCTTTGTCTCGCAATAATCCGAGTAACAGATGCTCTGTACCTACAAGAGGTGCCTGCGCGCGACGCGCTTCATCCGTCGCATAAGTTATCACTTTTTTAGCTCGCGGAGAATAGGATAAAATCGCTTCTTCCATATTGTTTTGAGAAGGTCCGTACCCTGTAAAATGTTCAATTTCTTCTCGAACATCTTCTTCTTTTAAGGACAAGTCTCTGAGAACTTTACCTGCGATACTTTCTTTTTCCATAACCAGCCCTAATAAAATATGCTCGGTTCCAATCGTTTTGTGACGGAACTTACGGGCTTCGTTTTCTGCTAATTTCAAGGCGTATTTTGCTTTTTCTGTAAACAATTCGTTCATTCTGTCGCCTCCGCTTTCTTCATTAATCCTTATATTTATATGTCATCAAAAAATTGCTAAGCAATCGAGCTCTGATTCTATTTTCCAGTAAGCCTGCTCCATTATAGTTAGATTTATCCATTGCAACATGCATGAGTTTGGCCTCGCCTTTTTTGATGACTTCTGCTGCGTACAAGCTCTCTATAATTGCTTTTCCTTCACGTTCTGTCAGCTCTGTTCCAATGGCATTTATCATTGTATCTAATTTTTGAGTATCATCCAATAAATCAACTTCTTTAATCCGGATATAACCTCCGCCGCCCCGCTTACTTTCGACAAGATAACCTTGTTTAATCGTAAAACGGGTATCGATAACATAATTGATCTGTGAAGGAACACAATCAAATAATTCTGCTATTTCGTTTCGTCTGATTTCAATTTCATTCTTTTCTTCAAGCACTCTTTTGAGATATTCTTCTATAATACTTGACAAACTTTTTCTGCTCATTTTGTTTAAACCAATAATAATTGGTTCATTGCGCTCCTCCCTCTTGATGAAATATTAGCCTGACTTTCTTTGACTAAGTCTTATTATAAAGCTTATCTATCGAAAATGGAAGTTATAGAACTCTCCTGTTTCTAATGCTTGAGAAACCAATTTAACAAAAACGGCCTTAACAAAATTGTTAAGGCCGTTTTATTGTTAACGCATCCTAGAGGACTCGAACCCCCAACACCCTGATCCGAAGTCAGGTGCTCTATCCAATTGAGCTAAGGATGCCTCATGAACTTCTTTATTATATCACCTTGGAAGACCTTCTGCAAATATAAGTGCTGTAAATAATAGGGAGCTCAGACAAAAAAAGACCCTGACAGAGCAGCTTACCAGCTGCTCTACAGGAGTCTTTTAACTATTTATATTCAAACTTTTATCTGTTACTTTTCATCGTTTACAACGTAATCTAACTCTTCGCCTTGGATCACTTTAATCGCTTGTCCCACAGCCGTTTGTGCCATTTCTAAACGAGCTTCGACTGTGTCGTTACCAATGTGAGGGGTGAGTAAAACATTTTCCATTTTTGCCAGTCGTTCGTTAACTTCTGGTTCATGTTCATGAACGTCTAAAGCTGCCCCTGCAAGTTCTCCTGCTTCAAGTGCATCAGCAAGTGCTTCTTCGTCAACCATGCCTCCACGCGCTGCGTTGATGAAGTAGGCATCTTTTTTCATCTTAGCCAATTCTTCTTTCGCAATCATGTGGTAGTTTTCTGGAGCATAATAAGCCATTAAAATGACATAGTCTGATCTTTCTAAGAGTTCATCTTGAGGTACTCTTGTCGCTCCTACACGCTCATCGTAGTCCCCTTCAAGTGGGCTTCTTTTTGAATAGAGGATTTCCATATCTAATGAGCTTGCAATCTCACCAATAATTTGTCCAATTTTCCCCATTCCAATGACACCCAATGTTTTTCCATAAACTTGGTTACCACCCGTGTAACCCGTTACTTGCCAACCAGGATATTCGTTATTCTCCATCATCTTGTGGTTTGGAACATAACGTCTTGATAAAGCAATCATAAGTCCTACTGCATGTTCAGCTGTCGAAGCTAGTGAGTCTCTTCCGGGTGTATTTGTAACAGGAATACCGTGCTCTGCTGCAGTTTCAATAGCGATATTATTATATCCTGCACCTACGTTTGTGATTGCTTTTAAATGAGTATTGTCATTGATGATTTTTTCTGACACAGGAACATTCACGGCACTGATTAATACATCAGCATCGTGTGCTTTCTCATTAATTTCGTCTTCAGATGGAGTGTCCATCTTGTCGAACATTTCTAATTCGATACCTGCGTCTTCCAACATTTGTACTGCTTTTTCTGGTAGTTTTGCTGCACTGTATACTTTTGCCATCTCTTATTCATGCCCCCATTAGTCTATTTCTATTCTTCTACTTTAACTTATACCTATAATACACAGCAGAGTAAGAGGAGAGAACAAGCTTATCCGCTTCTTATAAGTCGATCACTCTTTCCTTATATTCTGCGAAGCCTTAGAAAAATGTATGAATATCATTTTTTTCAATCCCTTGGCCAACTTCATTCCCCTATCTTCTCTGCTTATAACCGCTTACAGTTTATCATTAATTTTTCAATTTGTCTATTTCAATGGATATGAATTATCCGTATAGAGTAATCATACAATGTCTGGTCCAGGCGCAAAACCATCCACCTTAAAAAACTATGTTTAAGTCCATAAAAAAGAGGACACAGATCATCTGCGTCCTCTCAATCAGATAGTATTCATCCCTCAAATTCTCATTCAACATAACCTCTGATACACATTCTATTTGTACTGTTCTTCTAGATTCGACATCCAGCTGCCGAGTACAATCCCAAGTACCAGCATAACAACACACCAGATGTACTCGCTCAAGCCGAAACCGGTATAATCTATTGGGATAATCATAATTGTAGAAGCCAAGACAATTCCGAAGATAAAGTGAAAGAACTGACTGTAAAAACGGTCAAAAATTTTCTCGATCACTTTCGCAAGGGAGAAAACAGTGATAACTGCTCCAATTCCTAATGGTACAAGAACAGATAAGTCAAAATTCTTAAATCCTTCTGCCATCGCTCCATAGAGTCCCATGTAAACAATGAAGTTAGATGGGCTGAGTCCTGGAATAAGCGCTCCTAAAGCGATAAAAACTCCGCAAAGCAGGAAAGCCCACCAGCTCGGTTCAACCTGTCCTCCGAATAAGACGTTTCCAAAGCCTAATAAGATAATACCAAACACAAAGGAACCGAGCATTATTCCAATATCCTGTTTGTCGCGACCTTCTTCACCTGCGTCTCTCCATAAAGAAGGCAACATTCCGACGATTGCACCAACGAAAAACCACAACACAATAGTGGCGTAGTTTTCCAGAGCGAAGCTCACAACGAAAGAAAGGAGAAATACACCGAAGAATCCTCCTAGACCTACCGGTAAGAAAAACTTAAAATTCTCTTTGAATTTGTGGGTGATATTAGCTAAAAAGTGTATGAGAGGCTCATAGAGGCCAAATATAGCTGCTAGGGCGCCTCCACTCACTCCCGGAATAATAAAGCCAGATCCTACAAACATTCCCTTTACAAAACGAAATAACCAACTTTGATTTGTGTTCTCTTCTGCCACTTACAAAATCCTTCCATTCGACACCCTTCTGTTTCTCAATAAAAATACACAGAATATGGTGTACAAGTATTAGTCGCGTGATTGCGGTCTGAGTGTTGGGAAAAGAAGTACGTCACGGATAGACTGCGAATCGGTCAAGAGCATGACAAGACGGTCGATACCGATTCCTAGTCCACCTGTAGGCGGAAGACCATGTTCTAGAGCTTCAAGGAAGTCTTCGTCTATGCCGTGTGCTTCCTCATTCCCATGTTCTCTTTCGGCTTCTTGTGATTCAAAACGTTCTCTCTGTTCGTCCGGATCGTTTAATTCACTGAAAGCATTCGCGTATTCATGACGAGCAATAAATAACTCGAAACGATCTGTGAAGCGTTCATCTTCTTTGTTCGTCTTAGATAGAGGTGAGACTTCAACGGGGTGACCGTAAACAAATGTAGGTTGTATTAACGTATCTTCAACCTGTGTTTCAAAGAACTCGTTCACAACGTGGCCGTAAGTAGCATAAGCAGGCACATGGATATCGTGCTTTTCAGCAAGCTCTCGGGCTTCTTCATCACTTACATCGCCCCAGAAGTCTACTCCTGTTACCTCTTTGATAGCGTCCACCATGTGGATTCGTTTCCAGTCTGAATCTAAATCGATGGCCTCTCCATCATATTCTATTTCAGCGGTTCCGAGCACATTTTCAGAAACCGTGCGGATTAAATCCTCTGTTAAATCCATGGTTCCTTCCATCTGCTGATAAGCGGTGTAGAGCTCGATCATCGTAAACTCAGGGTTGTGAGTCGTATCAATCCCTTCGTTACGGAAGACACGACCGATTTCATAGACTTTTTCCATTCCGCCCACCACGAGACGTTTGAGATGTAATTCTAAAGCGATCCGTAAGTATAAGTCAATATCTAGAGCATTATGGTGTGTTTTGAAAGGACGTGCATTCGCTCCTCCTGCTTCATTATGAAGGACCGGTGTTTCTACTTCAAGGTAACCTTTAGAGTCAAGCACACGACGCATTTCTGAGATAATTTTACTACGCGTCACAAAACGGTCGTAGCTGTCTCCATTACTGATTAAGTCCAAATATCTTTGACGGTATTTCTGATCAACATTAGCTAAACCATAGTACTGATCAGGCAATGGACGCAGGGATTTTGTCAAGAACGTCCACTCCTCTACCTGGACCGACACCTCACCTGTGTTTGTTTTCATCACTGTTCCTTCAGCACCGATGAAATCTCCGAGGTCTGTCAAGCTAGAGTAAATATCATAGCTGTCTTCCCCTACTTCGTCTTTTCTGATATAAAGCTGGATTTTACCAGATGAGTCTAATAAGTCAGCGAAACTTGTTTTTCCGCTTCCCCGCTGGGAGACGAGACGACCTGCTACTTTGACCCGAACTGCTTTCTCTTCAATCTCTGCCTTTTCTAAATCTTCGAATTTTTCGTGTAATTCTGAAGCGAGATGAGAACGGTCATAGCTTTCACCGAATGGGTCAATCCCCTGTTCTCTTAAGCCGTTTAACTTTTCACGGCGCACTTGTATTTGATCTGTTACATTTTCATTATTGTTTATTTCTTTAGACATCTTTTCCATCCTCTCAATTGTAAGTAGTCTTATATGTCTCGCGAATCTCTGAGTTTTGCACTATTACCTTAACATATTATAATCTTTCAAAAAAATTTAACAAGACTGAGTCTACTTAAGATTTCAACTCTTCTAACTCTTCTACACTATAGTGATATTTTTCGTTACAGAAATGGCACTGTACTTCAGCCCCTTGATCTTCTCTTATCATCTGGTCCAGTTCATGGTTCCCCAGACTTGCCATTCCCTCAGCGAATTTTTCTTTAGAACAGTCGCAGACGAAACCGACTGCTGTTTCTTCTAAAATTTTATAAGCATTCTCTCCAACTAAGAGTTGCAGAACCTTTTCCAAATTCTTTTCTTTCGAAAATATTTCTGACAGAGGACCTAGTTCTGCTAAACGTTCTTCTATCGTTTTAATGGTCTCTTCTTCTATTCCTGGCATAGTTTGAATCATAAAGCCGCCTGCGGATTGGACCGTCTCGTCTGGGTTGATCAAGACACTTAATCCGAAGGAAGAAGGGGTCTGCTCAGAAATGGCTGCGTAGTAGGTAAAGCCCTCAGCAATCTCTCCACTGACTAATGGCACTTCTCCACTATAAGGATCTTTCATATGCAAGTCTTTTGTAATGTTCAAAATTCCTTCTGTTCCGACAGCACGGCTCACGTCGATTGCTCCATTTTCTTTGGGTTCCAGACGCACTTTAGGATTTTGAACATAGCCTTTTGTGCGCCCAACCCCATCACTCACAACTACTATTCCGCCTAGAGGACCGTTTCCTTTCAGACGAGTCGTCAAGGTCTCATCGTTTTTTAAGTTTGAAGCAAGCAAGGTCGTTCCCATTAAAGTTCTGCCTAAGGCTGCTGTCGCATTCAGCAGGGTCCCATGTCTCTCTTGAGCTTCTTGAACCATATTTTGACCGTCAATAATAACAACACGGATCTGACCTTCGAAAGCTAGGGCTTTTAATAATCGATCTTTCATGTAGTGCTCCTTTCTTCTCTCCTCGTAGAAAAAGAAGGTGCATGCTTGCACCTTCTTTATTGTGACATTATTCCGCTATTATTCTTCGGAATCTTCTTTATCATCTATCTTTCTTCTCTTGATTGATGTGCGGTCTTGCTCGATATGTGCGTTATCTCTAACCTCATCATCGGATTCTCTGCCTGTAGTAGAACCAGAGACATTACGACGTGGATCTGATCCTGCTCTTCCTTCAGACGACGTGTCGTCTTCTTTATTTTCCGAAGATGCCGTCTCTTTCTCACCACTATCTTCATCAATGCCGTGACGATCACTGTACACTTCCCCACGCTTCGCTTCTGCTTTCTCTTGTTCTTCGCGAATTTCGTCAAAGGATTTTCCAGTAATGGGTTCACTTGGTTCGAGATCTTTCTCTTTTTCTAGTTCGCTTTCACGAGGATATTCTTTTCCGCCTTCTTCCGGCATTTTACCTGTCTCATAAAGACTTTTGATTTCTTCTTCATTCAGTGTTTCCACTTCGAGCAAGGTCTCGGCAATAACCGTTAAACGTTCACGGTTGTCGTCAATAATCCGGTGTGCTTCATTCAAGGCACGGTCTAAGAGACCTTTTACTTCTAAATCAATATCATAGGCAATACGCTCAGAGTAAGGTTTTGAAGCGATAAACTGATTTTCATCGTTGCTGCCATACTGGACAACTCCTAGATCATCACTCATCCCATACTGAGTCACCATAGCACGTGCAAGCTTCGTTGCCTGCTCGAAGTCATTGCTTGCTCCCGTAGATTGAGTGTTGAAGAATTTCTCTTCCGCTCCTCTTCCTCCAAGCAATCCAACAATCTGTTCATACAAGTCCTTTTTAGTGAGGAGGTAGCGGTCTTCTCTCGGAAGCATAATGGCATATCCGCCCGCTTTTCCTCTCGGAACGATGGTTACTTTGTGTACCACTCTTGCATCACTTAAAACTAAACCGACAATGGTGTGTCCGGCCTCGTGGTAAGCAACCATGCGGCGTTCATTCTCACTGATGATCCGGTCGCGTTTTGCAGGACCTGCAATAACACGGTCACTCGCTTCGTCGACGTCATAGGGTTCAATAATCTTACTGTCACGACGAGCAGCAACTAGAGCAGCCTCGTTTAAGAGGTTCTCCAAGTCTGCACCTGAGAAACCTGGTGTTGTTTTAGCCACTGCTTTCAAGTCGACCTCAGAAGAGAGGGGTTTGTCTTTGGCATGGACACGTAGTATCGCTTCACGTTCTCTAACATCTGGCATTCCAATCAAAATTCTTCTGTCGAAACGGCCTGGACGCAATAGTGCTTTATCCAAGACATCTGAACGGTTAGTTGCAGCCATAACAATGACGCCTTCTTTACCAGTGAAACCATCCATCTCCACAAGGAGTTGGTTCAAGGTCTGCTCTCTCTCATCGTTTCCACCGCCTTGACCGGTCCCACGTTTCCTACCTACCGCATCGATCTCATCAATAAAGATAATGGAAGGTGAGTTTTTCTTAGCTTCTTCGAAGAGGTCACGAACACGACTTGCACCGACCCCAACGAACATTTCAACAAACTCAGAGCCTGAAATAGAATAGAAAGGAACGCCAGCTTCTCCGGCAACAGCTTTCGCGAGGAGAGTCTTACCTGTTCCTGGAGGACCTTCTAAAAGAACTCCGGAGGGGATGCGGGCCCCTAATTCTGTAAACTTTCTTGGGTCTCTTAAGAATTCAACAATTTCAACAAGTTCTGCCTTTTCTTCTTCTGCACCTGCCACGTCAGAAAAGCGCACATTACTCTGTCCCGGGTCCGCTTCTTTTGCTTTGGATTTCCCAAAGTTCATCACGCCGCGGCCGCCCCCGCCGCCTTGTCCGGAACGACTCATCATCATGTAGATAAAGCCTACAAAGATAAGAAGCGGTAAGAAAGTCAGGAGGAGGTTAACCCAGATGCTTGCTTGTTCTTCTTGTTGGGGCACGACCTCTGTTCCCGTAGTTTTAGCTATTGAAAATATCTCATTCACAAGCGGATCATTCTGCAGCACAGTTGTATTAAATACAGTAGTTTCTTGAGGCGTAGTATCTCCGAATAATCCAGGTATTTGATCGTCTTGCTCTATCGTTTGAGGTTCTTCAAATTCACCTTGTACACGATATACTCCGGCAATGGGCTGGATAACGAAGCTCTCTATATCATCATCTTCCAAATGTTGTACAAATTCAGTTGAGGAAATGGTCGTGGCCTGCTGTGATTCTGTATCACCTGAAAGCCAGCTCACAAATCCTATAATTAAAACAAATACAATCAAATAGAAGAGACCATTGCGAAACATATTATTTCTTTTCATATTGTCCCCCTATTGTTAATTTTTTTAGTAATATTTAAAATTCCAATAATACCAATATACCATTTCTGATGTTTATTAACCATTCTTTTTACTTCTTTTTTAGACTTTTTTGAAATTAAAAGTTGTTTTCTCTTTATTCATAGATTTCAGGCTTTAACACACCGATGTAAGGCAGGTTCCGGTATCTTCCCTTATAGTCTAACCCATAACCTACCACGAACTCGTCCGGCACCTCAAATCCTACCCAATCTGCTTCAAAGTCTTTCTTGCGGCGAGCAGATTTGTCGAGCAGAGTCACCGCACGGACAGAGGCTGCTTTGCGAGCTTTGAACATGGTATCTAAGTAGTGTAGAGTATTCCCTGTATCGATGATATCTTCTACAAACAAAACATGCCGGCCCTCAACGGTGATACTCATATCTTTTAAAATTTTCACTTCATTCGTAGATTCTAAACCATGGCCGTAACTTGAAACGTCCATAAAATCAATTTCCAAGAAAATGTCCATTTCTTTCATAAGATCAGCCATAAAGGTGACTCCACCTTTTAAAATGCATACTAAAACAGGATTCTTATCTTTATATTCTTCTGTTAATATCTCACTCAGTTCCTTGACTTTATCCTGGATATCTTCTTCACTGTATAATACTTTTTCGAGCGTGTCTGCCATTTTCATTAGAGAATCTCCTCTTCTTTTTCTTTATAAATTAATATGTACTGTTGTGTATCAATATCTAAGTTTTTCGACAATTCTGACTCTTTATAGTCAACCAGCCAGATTATTTGATCTTTATCGTCCACCAATAAATAGGCTTGATCCCTTTGTTCCAGAGGTACTTTTTGGTCGATAAAAATGTCTTTTATCTTTTTACTCCCGCTCATCCCTTTTAAGCTGATTCGGTCCCCGTCTCGGCGGTTTCGAATCCAGAGTGGTAAGGAGACGCTGGAAGCGTCAATTATAACATACTTTGCTTCTTCATTTTGGTCTATCTCCTGGAAGCCTTTTTTAATCTCGAAAAAGCCAAGATTTTCGCCATTAGGAAGGGCATGCCAAGTGTTGAGGGTGAGCATGAGAGGAGCCATTTTTTCTGGATTTTTTCTCTGTTTTTCTCTAAGAGAGAGCCAGTCATAATCTCGAAAAATTTCGAAGCCGCCAGGAAGATCCCAGCTTGTGTTAGGCTCCCCCTCTTGAAGCCATATAAAAATACTAGCTATCGTGTCTGTGCTTATCTCTTCTTCCCTCTCTTCGAAAAAAGAGCGAAGCCAATAATTGAAAGTAAACTCGGCTGATTCTGTTCCTTCTGCCAACAGAGCTTTTCTTGAAAGTATGGTGGTGTCTTTCCCTGTCAAAGACTCTATTTTGGAATCATAGAGGGTTTGAAGAAATGTTTGGATTTTCTGAATATCACTGGCGGTTTGAGCGATGTGATGAATCGCCTGCTTATTTTCTTTTTTCATCAAAGGGAGGATCTGATTCCGGAAACGATTGCGTGTGTAGTCGTTTTCTTGATTGGTTGCATCTTCTGTAAAGGGTATATGACAATTTTCAGCATATTCATAGAGTTCTTTTTTTTGACTTGTCAAAAGTGGCCGAACTAATTTTTTTCCATAAAAATCACTGGAAGGCTCGATTCCTTTCAGACGCTGCCAATGTCCCCCTCGGACCAGTCTCATCAAGACTGTTTCTGCTTGATCATCTTGGTGATGGCCTGTCATCAGAATATCTGCAGTATACTTTATCATAATTTCTCTGAAAAAAGTATATCTAAAACGTCGTGCTGCATCTTCAATGCCGCTGTTTGGATGATCTTTCTTCTCCCACACAGCGATTTCATAAGTAATATTAGCATGAGACAGATAGTCCTCTAATAAGACTTGTTCCTGTTCAGACTCTGAACGGAGCTTATGATTGACATGACAGACCACAAGCTGAGGTTGGATATGAGAGGGCAATGTCTGCATCAAGTGCAGCAATACCATCGAATCAACCCCTCCAGAGACTGCTAGCACGACTGTCTTTGAAGGATCAAGGTCCAATTTATCAGCTGCTATCTTTCTGAATTTATCTCTTAAATCCATCTCTTTCTCTTCCTTTTAATTAAAAAAATCAGGGCGCGGCACGCCCTGACCCTTCATATATTGTTAAAGATTTCTCTGATCTCTAGCCTCTGCGTCCGCCTGAACGTTTACTTTCAGTATTTTTACGCAGTGAAGATAATCTTTCCTCACTATCTTTTAAGAACGAATCCATGAGGTCATCGAAACTTTCATCTCTTCTTTTTTCTTTTTTACGTGGACGCTCAGCTTTTGGTTTCTGAGCGGGTTTTGGTGTTGATGTTGTTGTTGATGACGCTTGTTCTGATTTTAATTGGGAAGTAGCTTCAGATGAATCTACTTGCTTGAGAGATAAACCAATTTTTCCATCATCTTCGATATTAATTACTTTAACGGTTACAGTTTGACCTTTGTCCAGCTCGTCATTAATGTCTTTTACAAAATGATCTGCGATTTCACTAATGTGTACAAGCCCAGTCTTATTATCACCTAAATCAATAAACGCTCCGAAATTAGTGATTCCTGTAACCTTGCCTGAAACATGACTTCCCACTTCAATTGCCATTTTTTAATATTTTCCTCCTTAGAGATTTGGAGTAATTATAGCATGACTTCCTCTGCTTTTCAACGTTGTTTATGCTAAATCTTCGCCCTCTCTTAGCCTTAAAGAGAGAGTGTTTCCTTTTCACTTTCTATTCTGCATCTGCTTCTGATTTTTCATCCACTTCTTTATCCGAAAGGTGTTCCTCGCGGCTTCTTTCTATATATGACCGTGTGGGGTCTTGTTCATCTACAAAATTAAAAACAATTTCATCGCCCTCGGTCAAAAAGTACTCGCTTCTTGCAAGATTCAAAACATATTCTTCATCTTCCAGCATGCCAATATAATGGACAAGATCCTCTTGATACTGCTGGGTTGCTTCTAACTCTTCTTCGCGAGCCGCATACTCTTCTGACAATTCTGTATGGATCGTGTTATTGCTGTGCATAGAAAAAAGTAAATAACCACAAGCGAGAAGACCTACTAAGCTGATCCAAAGTTTTCTTCTGCGGTTTGTTCTTTGGCGCTTCCTTGCATGATAAGCTTCTAAAGTCTCTTCTTTGATATAGGAGCCCTGAACAGAAACATTCTGTTGATTCTTTTGTTTTTTCTTATTTAAATTCATCTTTTCACCCCAAATGTTGTTCATTTAAATTATACCCCTAAAAAGAGAGTCTTGTCCATCTATCACCTGTATTTTTCATAAAGAAACTATTCTTCTTTGTAATCTTCTGAAAGAACAGTATACATTCCTTCTGCTTCATTCTTTTTAGTTGTATCTCTGATGTCATCTATTCTCACTTGCAATGTTCTATTTCCGAATTCGATAATGAGTTCATCGCCGATTTCTACGTTTGTAGAAGATTTTGCTGTCTGTCCATTGATCTTAATTCGTCCTTGGTCTGCGACATCTTTAGCAACAGGTCTTCTCTTAATAATACGCGATACTTTTAAGTATTTATCAAGTCTCATCTCATCCCTCCTCCAGAGTTTCCATGATATTCTTTATTATATCCTTTTCATTGAAATAACCCAATTCTGCGCTGTTTTTTATCGATACGAGCGTATGCCAGAGGAGCTCAGCTAAAATTTCTTCGTTTTCAAAATCTATATCCTCGAGATAAGACAGTTGCTGAAGTCCGCCTAAATCTTCTCCCGCTTCTACTTTTTCTGAAATCAGCGCTTGAAGGCTAGGCAAGGTGTATTGAAAATCAGTTTCTGATAAGGGCGGAATATAAACGGAGAGAAGATTGTGGACCCCTTCGAAGTCGTCCATCTCTTCTAGTTTTTTCCAGACTACTTGTTCTTCAGAAGTCCCCGCTCGGTCAACCAGACCTACTTCATGGTTTTTCGGATAGATTCTTGCCAGTTCTAATTTGAGCTGACTTGCGATAAAGGGATGGAAAACTTGCATGAAAACGACATGCTGGTCAGATGCAATTGTTGACCAATTAAAATCTAAAGCGTCCAGTAATTGAAAGCCTTCGACGGGGTCTTGCTGCACCGCAAGAAACATATCATCGATAAAACTCTTGCCGCCGATAACTTCGATTCGAGCTTCAGGATTTTCTAAGAGAAGCTGGACTGTTTTTTCAGCCACCATGGGATGCCCGGGAACCGCGTAGAGCACTTCCTCTTTTTGTGATCTTTCGATAAGGTCGGAAACAATAGCCGGGTAAACCTGATTAAAATCTTCGTTAAAAGCTTCATAGACAGAATCATAACTTTTAAAGTGAATGTTCATCTCCTCTAGTTCAGAAACGACCGGATGATCAAAGGTGCGGATGTATAAAGGACCTTGGAAGTCTTGGAGGGCTTTTAACACTCCGACAGGCATCTGACTCAAAGCACCTGGCCCTAATCCTGCAATGTAGATAGTATGCATTATTTTCTCCCTCGCAATATATATTTTCCAAAAGGTAGCATCAACCATTCTCTTAAGGTTAACACTTCTAACCGGTAAAGAGCATAAATAAAAGTAAGAGCTCCCACAAGAGCTGCGCCTATGGCAATCAACAGGGCAGCCAAGCGACTTTCAAAAACAAGGAGGCGGGATAAGAGATCCGTTGTGAGATGAGCTAAAACGCCCATCGCTAATAAACTGCCACCCAGTTTCAGGATAAAGGAAAGCATGTGGCTCACTTCAGGTTTCTTCTGGAATCTTTCTTGCCTCTTATAAAGAAGACGAGCCGATACAAAAAGCAACACAACAATCAAGCTAAAATTAGTCGCGAGACTAGAGCCGATGATTCCTATTTCTCTTACAAGCAGAGGATTTAGGGCTCCTTTAGTTACGAGGCCCATGACTAAAGAGAACAAAAAGTAACTTTTAGAATGGGTAAATTGCAGAACAGTATAGGCACTCTGTATGATTCCCATAAACACAATCGCTACCACATAAATCCTCAGAGCAGGAAGCCCTTGAAAGTCTTCAAAGAGAAAGTAGTTTAGATAAGGCATGACAACAATCAAGCCCGCTGCGATAGAGGTGGCTGCGATGAGCGTGAGCTTTAGCAAAGAGCGACTGGCCCTGCTCAGGATGCTCTGTGTGCTTTCATAGAAAGCGGCCTGTGTTCTTGCAAGTACAGGGGTAAAGCTAGTGGTCAAACCTACTAACACGACCATGCCCAATTGAAAAATAGGCTGAGCTCTATCATAAACCCCCTTCATCTGCATAGCCGTTTCTCCCCCCACTCCCGTTTCAACCAAAGTGCGGTAAACCGTAAATGAATCCAACAGCTGCAATAAGATCATAAAACTTGCCACTATGACAATCAAGCCGCCTTCTGTCACTAAGCGTTTGATTAAAGCTGGTGTAGACATAAAATGCCGAGCGCTAATGGGAGGTTCTTCTCCGTTGCTTTCTGACTGAGAGAGGCGCAAGTAAGCTACCAGTAATACGAGACTTGCGATGAGCGCTGCAATCCAGGAGCCGCTCATGGCTTGCGACCCCATCTCATATAAGTCAAGCTGCCCCCTTAAATAAGCATACGCTGCGAAGAGGATAACACCAATCCTAAAAAATTGTTCCAAAACTTGACTCAAGGCTGTCACTTCCATATGCATCGCACTTTGGAAATAACCTCGTAAGACAGCTAAAAAAGGGATAAACAAGAAAAAGTAAGACACCTGCTGAATCATAGGCGTTAAATTCTCATCCCCCATGAACACCGCAATGGAAGAAGCAGAGACAGACAAAAAGAAAAACATGATGAAAGAAAAAACAGTAATAATCCAAAAATATCTTTTGAGGATATTTTTTCTAGCATAAGGACTCTCTTGCTCCACCAAAATGCGCGACAGAAAAGTCGGCAAGCCGGTCAGACTGAGTGTCACTGCCGTTCCATAGATCGGGTAAACTTGTTGATAAACATAGAATCCTTCATCCCCTGTCCAATTTTGAAGGGGAACTTTATAGACTGCTGATAAGACCTTGCTGATAAAAGAAGCAAGCGTCAAGATGACTGCTCCATTCACAGCTGCTCTCATATTGTTTTTTCTCATGGCATTTCATTCATCTCATGTATTTTAAGCTTCAAGGCTTTTGCCCTCATTGATTTCTTGCTCACTCTTCTCTTTTTCTCCTTCACCTTTCAGAAAGGTCCGGATATTTTCACTGAAAAGAAGTAGGTAACCTAACCAGACATTATCTGAAACGTTTTTATCGATATAAAAGACAACAGAGAGTTTTTCGTTATTGTTTTTCATATTCACTTTCAACGGAATCTCTTGGAGCGCTTCAATAATTTCTTCTCCTTTAATCTGCTGGGTGCCGCTCTGCGAGAAGGTCACCGTCATTTCATTCTTGTTTCTCTTCGCTTGATAATCAATCGTTTCAATCAGAGCTTTTTCTCCTGTGGCCTTTAACAAACCAATCGTCAGTAAGTCGCTCACTTCTTGTGGATAATCTCCGAAACGGTCGATTAAATCATCTTGCAACAAGACATAATCTTCTTGGTTTTCAAGACGTTGAATTCTTTTATAAATCTCTATCTTTTGACTTTCATCCGGAATATAAGCGTCAGGTATATAAGCATCGACTGGAATCTTCAACTCCAAATTGGTTCGCTCTTCTTTTTTGACTCCTTGTCTTTCTTCAACGGCTTCCCGCAACATCTCTGTATAAAGGTCGTATCCTACAGAATCGATGAAACCGGACTGCTGCTGGCCGAGTAAGTTACCTGCACCGCGGATTGCTAGATCACGCATTGCAATCTTGAACCCTGACCCGAGCTCGGTAAATTCTTTCAAGGTTTCTAAACGTTTAGCACTTTCTTCGCGCAATACTTTATCGGGTTGGTAGAGCATATAAGCATAGGCTACCCGATTGCTTCGTCCCACGCGTCCTCTGAGCTGGTAGAGCTGGGACAAGCCCATCCGATCCGCGTCTTCAATCAAGAGGGTGTTGACGTTGGGTACGTCGACACCTGTTTCAATGATAGTTGTTGTGACTAAAACATCATATTCACCATTGATGAAAGCTATCAGGGTGTTTTCAAGTTTTTCTTCAGGCATCTGACCATGGATATAGCCAATGCGAGCGTCTGGAACCAGTTCTTCCAGACTAGCTACCCGCTGTTGAATGGTCCCCACACGGTTATGTAAAAAGTATACCTGGCCGTCTCTTGCCATCTCCCGTTCAATGGCTTCACGGATGGCACCGTCATTCATTTCCATCACGTAGGTTTGGACGGGATACCTGTTCTCTGGCGGTGTTTCTATGACAGATAAATCACGGACGCTGATCATGGACATATGCAAGGTACGCGGAATAGGGGTCGCCGTCAGCGTCAATACATCGACATCTTTCTTGATATTTTTAAGTATTTCTTTGTGTTTCACCCCAAAACGCTGTTCTTCGTCGACTATTAAGAGTCCGAGATCACTGAATTTAACATCTTTGGATAACAGTCGATGTGTTCCAATCACAATGTCGACTTTCCCTTGTTTGAGTCGTTTTAACGTCTCTTCTTGTTCTTTCTTAGTGCGGAAACGACTTAACACATCGATTTCAATAGGAAAGCCTTCAAAGCGTTCCGTCAAAGTCTGATAGTGCTGTTGGGCAAGAACTGTGGTAGGAACGAGAAAAGCTGCTTGTTTCCCTTCTTTGACCGCTTTAAATATAGCACGCATCGCGACTTCTGTTTTTCCATAGCCCACGTCCCCTACTAAGAGACGATCCATCGGTTTTTCTTTTTCCATATCTGCTTTAATTTCAGAAGCGCTACGTTCTTGGTCTGGAGTTTCTGTATAAGGGAAAGCATCTTCGAATTCTTGCTGGTAGCTGTCATCTGGTTCAAAGGCATGCCCTTTTCTCGTTTCTCTTTCAGCATAGAGTGCGATGAGCTCATCGGCAATGTCTTCGACTTGTCTGTAGACACGGTTCTTGGTCTTCGTCCAGTCGGAACCCCCCAGTGTGTGAATTTTCGGTGTCTTACCTTCTGAAGCGACATATTTTTGGATTAAGTCGAACTGATCTACAGGTACATATAGCTTAGAGCCCTTTTTGTATTCTATCTTCAAATAATCCTGATGAGTGCCGTTGACTTCCATCGTCTCGATACCAAGATAGCGTCCGATACCGTGGGTCACATGCACAACATAATCTCCTGTTTCTAACTCATTATAACTTTTGATACGTTCAGCATTTGTCAAGTTCAAACGTTTAGGTTTTTTCTTGGTGATTTTATTAAATAGTTCTTTTTCAGTCAAGATTGCTAGTTTATCATGAGGCAGTTCAAAACCATTCTGCAGCTGCCCCAGGCGAATTTGCACTTGTCCCCGTTTGACAGGACTGTCTTCATCAGCAAAGCGACTTTTAATATCGAACTCCTCGAATATTTCACCAATCTCCTCCGCTCTCTCTTCAGTCGGCGCAAGAACAACTACTGCATAATCTTGGCTCAAGAGACGATTTACTTCGCTGTGGAGGAGTTCCATCTGGCTGAAGAACTCCAGCATAGAACGATATTGCACATTAATAATTTGGTCTAAAGTGAGTTTATTTAAGCCAGCACCGCTCTGAAAAAGGGTGAGATAAACATGATTGGCCTCATGGCTTGTGAGAACTTCCTTGAAGTCAGCCATGAGTTTGAAATCAGCTAAGCCTCTGCCGTTTTCTCGCTGCTGTTCTTTCCAAACGGTTTCTTCTTCTTGGATCAATTCTTCATTTTCAAGGATCCTTGAAAATTCATCGAAAAAAACAACTCCTGTGTCCAACATATAGTCAAGCAGAGTGGTCTCTTCTGGATAGATAAAATGGCTGTATAATTCTAAGTTATCGTAAGGCTCATCTTCCTCTAAAGCCTCTAACACACGGCTCATCTCACTGTGAAAAGAATCCAGCTCTTCAGTTTGGCTATTAGCATCATAAGTTTTCTCCTCTTTTTCGAAGGCTTGACGCAGAGGGTTAGCAGCGTCTCTTTTCCATTCTTCCAGGAAAAGATGTTCGCTGGCAGGTCCTATTTCTATTTCGGTGACACTTTCAAGAGAACGCTGTGTTTCCACGTCAAAATAGCGCATAGAATCCACTTCGATGTCGAAGAGTTCGATGCGGACGGGATTTTCTTCTGTGGAGAGATAGATATCGATAATTCCTCCGCGCACGCTGAATTCTCCGGGCGCCGCTGTGAGATTTGTTCGAACGAAACCATAATCAATCAAACGCTGAGTTAAAGTATCGACATCTATTTCGCTGTCCGTCGTGAGGGTGAGAAAGGATTCTCTGAATTCTTCTACTGGAGGCAGGAATCGTTTTATTCCTGTCAAAGGAACGACAACCACTCCCGGTTCTCCAGAGAGTAAAAACCTCATCGCTTGTGCTCTTTCACCATGTATCTCTAAAGAAGTTATAGACAGTTCCAACATGATCATCTCGTCTGCAGGGAAGAGATACAGCTTATCTCTTGGAACAAGATCTGACAGATCTTCATAAACCTGGTTTGCTTGGTGAGCGTTAGCCGTCACCACAACGACCTGCTTGTCTGATGCAGCTGTTGCGGCTTCAAACACAGTTCTTCCTGAACCCGCCAGCCCGGTAACGAGTTGCTTAGTATCTTCTTCAAACAACTCCTGAATGGAAGCATAAGTTTTAGATTCTTGGATGTAATTAAAAAGTTGTTCCAAGCGAACTCTCCTTTCAGTTGAAATGACTCATGGTATCTTCAAATGTTTTGTCATCCAACCAATACTCTGTGGCATCGCTGGCGTGATTAACTGCTGCCAACATATCTTCGTGATCTTCTTTCGCAAAACGGCCTAAAACATGCTGAACGACACTCTGTTTTGGATACGGCGAGCCGATGCCGACTTTAATCCGTAAAAATTCTTTGGTTCCCAGGTGGTCGATGATGCTTTTTATCCCATTATGTCCTCCCGATCCGCCTTTTTTACGTAGACGTATTTTTCCTATCGGCAGATCTAAGTCGTCATAAATCACTAACAATTCTTTTTCCGAAACATCAAAATAATCCATCAAAGCCCGAATCGCGCGTCCAGAATTGTTCATATAAGTCATGGGTTTGACAAATAAAACTTTTTCCCCATCAATAAATTCTTCTGCGTAATGTGCTTCGAATTTTGTTTTATTTAGTTCGAAATTGTGTCTGTGAGCTAATTCATCGATGGTTATAAAGCCGATATTATGTTTAGTATCTGCGTATTTTGTGCCTGGATTCCCGAGGCCTGCTATCATTTTCATAGAACTCCTCCAATTTTAACATTGACATACAAAAAAGCTGTGCAGCTGGCACAGTCTCTGTCTTCTATATGAGTCATATTATAACACATTTTAAGCTTCTCCTCTAATGATGATATCCAGTCGCTCCCTTTCTTCTTTCACATTTATATTATTTTTAAAATTAAAAGGCACACTTTAAATGGCTTGAGCGTTATTGTAAGTGTAAGTGTCATGACCTTACTACTACCAAAGGAGGAAACAGGATGCGAGAATTTAATAAGAGTAAGATTGAATTGTATTTTTCAGATGGTGAGTCAGAAGATTTAGTAAAACGTACTTTCAACAATCTCATACCAGATGTCACAGGGGATCAGATCACGGCTTTAGAACAAGCTCTAGAATCTTTAACAGTGTTGTATGCAGATTATAGCGTTGTTGTTGAAAATTATATCTACCAATAAATAAAAAGAACCCGTCAAAATTAAATGATAAAGAAAATTTTTGAAAGGAGTTTTTACATGGAACAGACATTAGAATTGCTTTTTCTCAATGAGGAAGGAAAGTCTCGTAAATTATCAATCAGAAACCCGGAGGAAGGTCTTACAGAAACGATTGTCCGCGAAGCGATGGAGACCATCATCAATCAGAATATGTTCGAACAGGATGGTATGAGTCTTTATTCCGAAATCAAAGGTGCCCGCTACATCGAAAGAACAGTAACCGATATTTTCGAAGAAGCTTAACTTATAATGAACAAAAAGGACGAACTCCATATGGAGTTCGTCCTTTTTGTCTGCTGGTTTATATACTTAGTATGCTCCAAAAACCGCCTTTTGTCGCACACTTTTATTCTTCTCTGTGAAGGTCCTCTACATAACTTTTGTCATAGAGAGGTCTGAGCGAATGATCATGATTAATTCGCTCGATGCCGTCTTCTAAAAGCGATGCAATTGAAATTTGTTCAATTTTAGGGCTCCGTTTTTCCTCAGGTATATAAAGAGTATCTGTCACGACTAATTTCTTAATCGGGGACTCTTCAATAACCTCTGTTGCTCTCTCTGAAAGAACAGGGTGAGTCACTAAAGCATAAACTTCTTCAGCGCCTTCATATATCAATGCGTCGCTTACTTCACGCATAGTCCGGCCTGTGTCTATTAAATCATCCACAATGATACATTGTTTGCCCTTCACGTCCCCTATGACATGCTGGTTGACCTGTTTTGGAGCATTATAACTCCTCTCAACTAATCTTCTATCCATAATAGCAAGAGGCAGGTCAAATAAATTAGCGTATTCACGAGTTCTTGTGGCACTGGCATGATCTGGCGCCACAACCACACCTTTATCCTTGTTCAAATAGTTTGCTGCAAAGTAATTGCCAAGTACTGGAGCTGCTGTTAAATTTTCAACAGGGATACTGTAAAACCCCTGCAACTGTGGTGCATGCAAGTCTACAGTAAGTAAGTGATCGACTCCTGTTTTTTCTAAGAGATTTGCTATCACTTTTGCGCTGATGGGTTCACGAGGTGTCGCTGTTCTATCTTGACGTGCATATCCATAATACGGCATGACGACGTTGATAGTGTTCACACTGGCACGACGCAGAGCATCTATCATAATAAGCAATTCCATATAATTTGTATTTACTGGATATCCTGTCGGCTGAATGATATAAATATTTTGTCCGCGGATACTTTCTTCTATGTTAATTAAAATTTCTCCATCTGAGAAACGATCAATATTTACTTTACCTAGCTCGACACCTAGACCTTCTGCGATAGATTCTGCTAAAGGTTTATTTGCCGATAAAGAAAAAATCTTGAACTTATTTTCTGCTTGATCCGTCATTTCACTCCCACTTTCTTTTAAATTTATAAACTAAAAGAACTCCCTCGAAAGAGAGTCATCCCTTATCCTTTGTATTGTGTTTCAAACAGTGGACTAACAGAGATGTTGTTGTGGATACGGTAAATCGCATCTCCAATTAGATGTGAAACAGAAACCTGATCAATTTTTTCAATGATTTTTTCTTCAGGGAGAGATATAGAATCCGTCACGACCATTTTCTTAATGACCGAATTTTCTATTCTTTCAATTGCAGGACCAGAGAGAATAGCGTGTGTTCCACAAGCATAAACTTCGGAGGCTCCGGCATCTTCTAAAGCTTTGGCCGCTAATGTAATCGTTCCTGCTGTATCAACCATATCATCTATTAAGACAGCCGTTTTGCCTTCAACCTCACCGATGATATTCATAACTTCAGCAACATTCGCTTTTGGACGCCGCTTGTCAATAATGGCCAAAGGAGAGTCTAAAAATCCTGCGAGCTTCCTAGCACGTGTCACGCCCCCGTGGTCTGGGGATACAACGACCACATCTTCTCCTCGGATATCTCTATCGATAAAGTAATTAGCAAGTAGCGATGCACCGAGTAAGTGATCCACTGGAATATCGAAGAAACCTTGGATCTGAGCGGCGTGTAAGTCCAGCGTTAAAAGTCGGTCTACCCCTACTTCTTCTAGTAAGTTCGCGACAAGTTTGGCAGTAATCGGTTCACGTGAACGGGCTTTTCTATCTTGACGTGCGTACCCATAATACGGCATAACAACGTTAATTGTTCCCGCACTTGCTCGTCTGAGAGCATCTACCATAATGAGAACTTCCATCAAATGATCGTTAGCAGGCTGTGAGGTGGATTGAATAATATAAATATCATCCCCTCGGATACTTTCTTCTATGTTGACGTGAATCTCTCCGTCACTGAAACGATTCATCTGTACTTTTCCTAATTCTACTCCCAAGTGATCGGCGATTGCTTCTGCTAAAGGTATATTAGAACTCAATGAAAATAATTTCGGTTCGGTTTCTGTTTTCTTAGTCATAACTGCCTCCCTTTCTGATTTTAATTCTTATTTAGCTTTTATTCAATCTTAAAAAGCTATAATCAAATTTTATTTGTCTTCTTCTGCCCAGCGTTTTCTTATTTTCTCCGTGTAACCAGGGATATTAGCCTGTTCTGTTCTTGCGATAGCGAGTTCTCCTTCATTGATGTCCTTAGTCAGAGTAGAACCTGCTCCGAGAACAGTGTCTTTTCCGATATGGACAGGTGAGACAATATTCACATTACATCCTATGAAGGCGCGGTCCTCGATGGTCGTTTTGTGCTTATGTTTTCCATCGTAGTTGACAATAACAGAGCCTGCTCCGAAGTTCACATCTTCTCCAATCTCCGCATCGCCTATATAAGTATGGTGTCCCACTTTAGTATTTTTTCCTAACGTTGATTTTTTGACTTCAGCGAAATTTCCAACGTGAACGCCTTCTTTCAACCAAGTATCAGGACGAATATGGCTGTAAGGACCGACATCTACTTTGTTATCGATTCTTGATGCTTCAATAGTTGAGTGCTCAATTTCGACTTGGTCGCCAAGCTGAGAGTCTGCAATACGACTGCCAGCTTGAATCAGACAGTCTTCTCCAATCACAGTTGTTCCTGTCAATGTAACATTAGCTTCAATGACTGTATCTTGGCCGATCTCTACATCAGATTCGATGTAAGTGGAGGCAGAATCTGTGAAGGTTACTCCATTTGTCATGTGTTTTTCATTGATTCTTTTTCTCATCAAGGCCTCTGCTTCTGAAAGTGCGATACGATTATTTACTCCTAGCGCTTCTGTGGTATCAGGAATAGGAAAAGCAGCGACAGATTCCGATTGATTTTTAAGAATCTCTATCACGTCAGGCAAGTAATACTCTCCCTGAGCATTCTCATTGCTGACCTCTTTTAAAGCTTCAAACAAGGTAGCATTATCGAAATAATAAGTTCCTGTATTTATTTCCTTCACTTGACGTTCGCCCTCTGTCGCATCTTTTTCTTCAACAATACGAGCCAGCCCGCCAGCTTCATCCCGAATAACGCGTCCATAACCATGTGAGTTTTCAACTATAGCACTGACGACTGTTGCTTTTGAGTTGTTGTCTTCGTGAAATTTGAAACCTGCTTCGAGGGTTTCTTTCGTAAAGAGAGGTGTATCTCCACAGATAACAAGTGTAGTCCCTTTTTTACCTTGAAGGCGGTCTTCAGCCTGCATCACAGCATGTGCTGTTCCTAATTGTTCTTCTTGTAGACTGTATTCCGATTTATCTCCAAGATAATCTTGAACGGTTTCAGCTCCTACTCCTACAATCGTCACAGTTTCATCTACTCCAGATGCATTAACCTGATCATAAACGTGACCGACCATTGGCTTGCCAGAAACGGGATGCATGACTTTATATAATTTCGATTTCATCCGTGTACCTTGTCCGGCAGCTAGAATGATTGCATAGCGCTCTTTCATAATTTTCTCCTATCTTTCTTTTTCTTAATTCATCTCTGTTAGTGTAATATTTTATTTACTGTTTTACTTTCATAATACTATCTAATATAGCATTATTTTTCAATCTCATCGCTCTTTTTCCTCATCTTATTTGGAAATAAAAAGAACAAAAACTCGATATTCTTGTTCTTTCAAAAAATTATTTATTGAGTGCCCTATATAATCCTTGGAAGAGAGGAGACAGGGCGAAAATCACAATATACAAAGTTACAATTGTTGCGCCGGGAGGAGTGGCTAAGGTATAGGAGAGATATAATCCTCCGAACATTCCTAACATAGCGATCCCAATTCCTATCAGTATGACGCCAGTAAAACTTTTAGATAAACGCATAGAAATCGCAGCTGGAAAGATTAAAATAGCCGAGACTAATAACGCTCCCACGATCGGCATCACCATAGCGATGACCAGACCGACAAGCACTGTAAATAGATTGGACATCAATCTGACCGGCAGCCCTTGGACAAAAGCAGTCTCCTCATCAAAAGTGAGGGTGTACATAGGTTTCTTGAAAGTCGCATATAGAATCAAGATCAGGACTGTAAGAATCAGAAGCAACCAGAGCTGTTCGCTCGAGATCGTCACAATCGATCCAAAGAGATATTGTTCGACACTGATGCTGGCGCCCCCTTCGTTTAAGCTGATTAAAATAAGGGCAATCGCCATCCCGCCAGCCATCAGAAAAGCCATAGAAACTTCTGAATAATCTTTATAGATGTGACGCAGATACTCCAAAACAAGCGCCATCACAGCTACTACGAGGATCGTCATAAAAGTAGGATTAAATCCTATAAGATATCCTAGAGCCACCCCTACTAAAGAAACATGAGATAAAGTATCTGCTACCAAAGACTGGCGTCTTAGTATCAGAAAGAGTCCTAAGATTGGCGAGATCAGTGAAATAAGAAAAGAGGCAAGAAAGGCTCGCTTCATGAAATCAAAGAGAAAGATCTCCACGGGACATCCTCCCTTCTCACTAGACGGAGATGTCGATCAGCATAATACATGAGTTCATCTTGTTCATGAGTAACCATCAAAATCGCCTTTTCTCTATCAGCTTCTGCTTTTAATAATTTATATAATTTTTCACGTGATTCTTTATCCATCCCTGTTGTAGGTTCGTCTAAGACATAAAAATCAGGGTTCATCGCCAGAACTCTGGCAATAGAAATCCGCTGTTTTTGCCCGCCCGACAGATCGCCGATACGGCTTTTCCGATAAGCCCACATCCCTACTTCTCTCAAGGTTGTTTCTACTATCTCCAGATCTTCCTGATCAAGTGATTTAAACCATTTCCCTTGGGGGTAACGTCCAGAACGGACAAACTCCTCTACAGTACTTGGAAAACCGGGATTAAAGCCCGCTGCATTCTGTGGAATATAGCCGATGATTAATTTTTCACCATCGACATTTTTTTCTGCTCGGTCAACTGAACCTGTTTCAGGCTCGATGACATTGAGAACATTTCTTAAAAGCGTCGTCTTGGCTGCTCCGTTTTCTCCGGTGAGCATCACGAATTCTCCACTCTCTACACTAAAATTGACGTCCTGAAGAATCGGCTCTCTATCATACCGAAAAGAAAGATTCTCCACCTCTAGATACTTCACTCTCTCACCTCTTCATTTCTAAATAGGAATCATTACGTTTTACTGAAATAGTTTAACTATATTTATTAAAATAAGCAAGGAGTATAAAGTATGTGGTAAAAGTGATGGCAGCTGAAATCGCTGGAAGTAAAGGAAGACTGAATGAGGTCCTAAGTCCCAGAAAACAAGCTAAAAGGGGAATGTCCTAGGACATTCCCCTTTTAGCTAATAAATAAATTCTGTTCGCCGTTAATCTTCTACAAAGTCGATCTCAATAGAATTTGTTAAAATATCGGTATAACTATATGAGCACCACTCAAAATCATTTTCTCCTGGATCCAGCTGAACCGTAAAGACTGCCGGATAGGCTTCAGAAATAATACCTTTGCGTTCTTTCTTCTTGCGACGTCCTGCTTGTATAGTAACAATGACTTCTCTTCCAAGATTGTCTGTGACTTCTTGTTTAATATCAGAAAGTTTTCTTGGCATCCCTACTCACTCCTATAAGTTATACAGTAATTGTATCATTATAAGGTGAAGTTTGCAAGCTTAACATAAAATTTGTATTATCACAATACCTTTTTTAATTTTCTCAAGAGCCTGACTAAGGTAATGAAAACGCGACCAAGTTTCCCTATGTAAATTTAACTGCATGCAGTCTTAACAAAAACTTTACTATTCTATTTTACGAATTAAATATAGGCAGAAAGAATTTCATACTACCTACTTCATATTAGCACTTTTAACTTCACTCGAAACGCAAACCTTCATCTTGTAAAGCATTACTCACCCTTGCAAACTCCTCTATTGTTAAAGTTTCCCCTCGGCGTTTAGAATCGATATCGGCTTCCACGAAAGCTCGATCGATAGCTTCTTTTACTGCAGTATCCTTACCAAAAGCAGCGACCATATTATTCCGAATCGTTTTACGGCGCTGGGCAAAAGCAGCTCTGACCATTTTGAAAAAGAAAGTTTCATCCTGTACCTCTGCAGGTTTTTCACTTTTTCTTTCTAGATGTAAGATAGCAGAATCGACATTGGGGGCGGGATTAAAAACCGTTGCCGGGACAATAGAAGCAATTTCAGTGTCCATATAGTACTGGATAGCGATTGAAAGCGACCCGTAGGCTTTCGTTCCAGGCTCTGCAGAGATACGATCGGCTACTTCTTTTTGTATCATCACAGTCATCGTTTCTATGGGTACCGTGCTCTCAAGAAAGTGCATGAGTATAGGTGTCGTAATATAGTAGGGGAGATTGGCAACAAGGTGAATAGGCTTGGCCAAATCAAAAAAATCAGCTAATGCTTTATCTAATTCGACCTCTAGTATGTCCTGATTTATTACCTCGATATTGTCATAGTCCGACAAGGTATCCTCTAAAACGGCCATAAAGCGCTGATCAATTTCGAAAGCGACCACCTGTTTAGAAGCCATTGCCAGCTGTTCGGTTAAGGCTCCGATTCCAGGACCTACTTCGATGACTTGACTTTCTTCGGTGATTCCTGCTGCTGCAATCATGTTCTTGAGAATATTCGTGTCGATAATAAAATTTTGGCCCAAACTTTTTTTAGCTTTTAAATCATACTTCTCTATTATTTCTTGGGTCATACTCGGTGTTGCGATATTTTTTTTAAGACTCATTTTTTCCCCTCTCAATATGCTTCATAGCTGACTCAACTTCCCTGGCTGGAATGCGAAACATGTCGAGTCTCTTCTGAAGTTGTTTTCCGTTGGTGTAACCGATGTTCAGCCATTCCCCCAGTAAATGACGTCTCACTTTAGCCCCTCTGCCATTTATCAGTCCCATCTCTTGAAGGAAACCTTTAGTAATGTCACTTTCATAATCTTGGGAGAGATGTTCGGTCCGAGCCTCCTCTAAGGCTCTTAAAATCTCTTCTTTTGGAACATGTTCGACGCCTAAGTTCTCTTTTCCTCCTCCTTGCGCGTCTCTTTTACTGACAAAAGCATGCTTCACGCCGGGCACATGTTCTGAAATAATCTTTCTTATTCTTTCCCCAGGATGATCAGGATCAGTCAAAACGACTACCCCGCGAAGCTCATGAGCTTTCTTAATCTGTTCAATGATTGCCCTATCGATGGCAGAGCCGTTTGTTTCAATTGTATCCGCCTCTACTGCGTTCTGTATATTTTGCGTATCTGCTTTACCTTCTACGACTAATATTTCCTTTATCTTTTTCACTCGTTTGGCCTCTTTTTAGATTAAATATTAAATAATAATTTTGCATTGTCTGTAGTCTGCTGGCTGAACTTTTCAAAAGGTGCATCCAATTGTCTAGCCATATTCTCTGCAATGTAATGAACATAAGCTGGTTCATTGCGCCTGCCTCGTTTAGGTTCTGGAGAAAGATAAGGCGCATCAGTTTCAATAAGAAGCTTGTCTAAAGGAACCAGCTGGAGCGCTTCCCGTACTTCCGGCGCATTCTTAAAGGTGACGACACCTGAGAAGGATAAATGCATCCCTAAATCTAAGAAAGGTTCAACCCATTCTGGGCCTAGGTTAAAACTATGCATAATTCCACCGGTATCTTCCACATGTTCCTCTTTCAAAATTCTATAAGTATCTTCTGTTGCATCACGGTTGTGGATTGAGATCGGCATGTCGAGATATTTAGCAATTCTTATCTGTTCGCGGAAGACATCCTGCTGAACCTTGTGGGGAGCCGTATCCCAGTGGTAATCTAGCCCCATCTCCCCCATCGCAACGACCTTTTCTTTTTGGAGAATATCGTATAGTCTTTCTCCAATTACTTCACTGTAAGTGGCAGCTGCAGTCGGATGCCAGCCTGCAATCACATAGACTCCTTCATATTTTTCACTCTGTTTCAGTGCGATTTCGATGGTGTCTTTGTCGTAGCCGACTACAGCCATTTTAGTGACATCATTGTCATAAGCGCGCTGAACGACCTCATCCACTTCGCCTTCGAACTGTTCGTTATTAATATGTGTATGCGTATCGAATAACATACTCATTTCCTTTCTCTATGTACTTTGCAAATTCTTCAAGAACAAAAGAACCTCGCTGAAAAAAGCCAGGTTCTTTTAAATGGTGTTTATGAAATAGCTGAACCGTTAGGTGTATTTTTAGGAAGTTCAACTAAATGAAGATTTCCATCTTTATCTTCAGTCGATAAGATCATACCTTGACTGATTTCACCGCGCATCTTGCGTGGTTTAATATTAGAGACAATAGCGACCTTTTTACCGATTAAAGCTTCTGGATTGGGATAGTATTCTGCCACTCCAGATAAAATCTGACGGTCTGCTCCATCCCCTGCATCCAAGCGGAATTGCAAGAGTTTATCAGCATCTTCAACTTTCTTGCAGTCGATAATCTCAGCTGCTTTCAGCTCCAACTCCTCAAAAGCAGCGAACTCGACTTCTTTGTCAATATTCAAGTCAACTGCTTCAGGATCCCAGTCAGCACCAGCTCCTGTGCCTGCCATTTCATCCTGGATAAACTGAACTTCTTCTTCAGTATCCAGACGCGGGAAGATGGGCTCTCCTTTTCCAATAACGGTTAGCCCGTCAGGCAAATGACCGAACTCTAAATCTTCAAATGTAGCCAGATCTTTGACATCCAGTCCAAGTTGCTCGTAGATAGCAACTGGCCCATGAGTCATGACAGGCTGTAAGAGCTTGGCGATGAGACGTAAATTTTCGACCAAGTGGTAGAGCACACTGTCTAAAGCTTCGGCTTGTTCTTCAACTTTTGCGAGTACCCACGGCTCTGTCTCATCGATGTATTTATTGGTGCGAGAAATCAGCTTCCAAACTTCCTCTAAAGCTTTGCTGAACTCCATCGCATCCATGTGCACTTGGTAACCTGTAATGGTCTCCGAAGTTATTCTCTCTAAGTCCCCGTCAAATTCTGTGACTTGACCAGGATTTGATGGAACTTCCCCGGAGCGGTATTGGTTGACCATGGCGATCGTCCGGTTGAGAAGGTTTCCTAAATCATTGGCCAGGTCATAGTTAATCCGATCGATGTAATCTTCAGGGGTGAAAACTCCGTCGCTTCCAAAAGGCACTTCACGCATGAGATAATAACGCAGCGCGTCTAATCCGTAGCGTTCTACTAAAGGCTTCGGGTAGATGACGTTCCCTTTTGATTTCGACATTTTCCCGTCCTGCATCAAGAGCCAGCCGTGGCCAAAAACTTGTTTTGGCAGCGGCAGGTCTAAGGCCATCAACATAATCGGCCAATAAATACTGTGAAAACGAACAATCTCTTTCCCTACCATATGGACATCTGCTGGCCAATATTTCTGGAAGAGCTCGTCATTGTCTGTGCCATAGCCTAGAGCTGTAATATAGTTAGATAGAGCATCTATCCATACATAGACGACATGATCTTCATTCTCACGTACCGGAATTCCCCATTCAAAAGTTGTACGAGAAACCGCTAAATCTTCTAAACCAGGCTTAATAAAGTTATTAATCATTTCATTTTTACGCGACTCAGGCTGAAGAAACTCAGGATTCTCTTCATAGTATTCGAGAAGTCGATCCGCATAGTTGCTCATCTTAAAGAAGTAGGATTCCTCTTTTACCCATTCTACTTCGTGACCGCTCTCGGGAGATTTTCCTGCGACAATCTCTCCCTCATCATTGCGTTCCACATCCACAAGCTGAGAATCGGTGTAATACGTTTCATCTGGAACAGAATACCAGCCTTCGTATTCCCCCAGGTAAACATCTCCCTGTTCAATGAACTGGTCAAAGATGTCTTGAACAATTGTTTTATGCTTGGGGTCTGTCGTTCGAATAAACTGATTATTGGTTATTTCCAGCAAGTCCCAGAGCTTTTGAATCTCTTCTGCTTGGCCGTCCACATAATCTTGGGGATCTTGATTTAATTCTTCAGCTTTTTCTTCAATTTTCTGTCCGTGCTCATCTGTCCCTGTCAGAAAATAAACATCATATCCTTGTAATCTCTTGTACCTCGCCATAACGTCACTTGCGATTGTTGTATAAGAGTTTCCGATATGGAGCTTTCCGCTCGGATAATAGATGGGCGTTGTGATATAAAAGGTTTCCTTTTCCACCATTCAAATCCTCCTAGGCATCATTTTTTTCGTATTTTTTATAGGTTAAACTTTACCCAAATAGTATAACATATATCAGGCTCTACAATAAAACTTGATTTGTTGTGCTCCACTGTTCATCTGTAAACCATATTATCCTTCCATACAAAAAAGACCTTGGCGCAAAACCAGCTCTCTACCAAAGTCTCTCTGTTTTTCTTATTCAGCAACTGTCATGTGGTCGTATTTCTCTGATTTTCTTTCAAACAGATCGATGACGTAAGGACAGCCTCTGTTTTTGATAATTTCTTTGTTCTCATCTTCAGCTCTTCTAACTAGTTCTTCCACTAGTGTTTCTGCCAGTCCTCGCCCGCGATGTTCGGGGTCGACATAAGTGTGAGTGATGACCCATCTGTGATCACCTTGCTCTTTAAATGTAAGCACGCCTATCTGCTCCTCTTTATCTTGGAGTGTGATCTCATTTTCTTCATGTAAATAGTCCATAGCTAAAACCTCCTGAAGGTTTGATCAGGGAGCAACACTGTCGCGGATGGCTTGATACTCTTCAACAGATAAGTCATAGACCGTATCGACTGTGATATCTCCTGTGCTGATCTGTTCTTCTATTTGTTCTACTTCGGCCTGTAGATGTTCATCATAATATTCATTGTAATAGTTATTGACTGCTAAACCAACTGCTCCCTCTTTTAAACCTAAGGAAGCTTGCTCTCCCATAACAAGATTGCCGCTCAGATAGTCTTCCATGGCTAAAAAGAGAGAAGCTCCGACATTCGTCAAAACAGAGGTCGGGGTGACTTCTGCCAGTTCAGTGCGTCCTTCTACTTCAAAAACTTCCGCCTGGTCAGAATCTACTCCAATCATTTGTCTCTCACTTTCCACTGCTCCTTCAGCGATTCCCACTCCTGCAGGGCCCGCAATGTTGAACACAGAACTTGCACCTTGCTGGTATTGGGCAAGGGCGAGGTCTTTCCCGCGGGCTGTGTCTTCGAAACTTCCAATATAACTGGTCATCACTTGAGCTTCAGGCTTGGCATGCTGTGCGCCTTGGATAAAACCATACATAAAATCGTTGATCACACTATTATCCATTCCACCGATCATGCCTAGCATATCAGTCTCAGAACGACTTGCTTCTAGAAAACCCGCCAGATAAGCCGCTTCGTTAGAACGGTACTGCATAGCATAGACATTATCATAATTTCCTTGGTCAAAATCGAAGGCTGTTCCATAGAGCCAGAAGTCAACTTCTGGATAGTCTGGAGCATGAGACTGGGTCACTTCTACAAACTGAGAAGGCATCGCAACGATATCATAGCCTGCATCGGCAGCCTCTAGGAAATAATTGTCAATCACCTGCATGTCGTTTCCGAATTCAATAACAGTTGTCTGAACTTGATCGCCGAATTCTTCCTCAATCTGTTCCCGTCCACTGTTAGCAGAGTCTGCAAAGGACATATCTCCTAGGTTTCCTACAATGAGTGCCATTTCAATAAGCTCTTCAGAGCTTTCTTCTGAGGCCGCTTCAGTTGTTTCTTCTGAGGCCGCTTCTTCGGAATTTCCTTCAGGAATTCCGTGAGAGCAAGCAGCCAACAACACGCCCGCTAAGGAGGCAACCACAAGTAACAACAGCTTTTTCATACTCTTCATTTCCATGTTCCTCTCTATTTTTGTCAACTCCATCTTAGCATAATCCTCCTCCTTTTTTGTTGACAAAAAATTTAACTTTTTAGGGATGGAGCTTTTATTGGTAACATGGAAGATACGGAGCAGTTTTAAAGAACTTATGAAAAAATAAAATTTTCAGAAAGAAGGATAAAGTCATGACCAAACCTTTTATCGGAGTAACTTCAGGCGAGCAATATTTTTATCAGACAGAACACTTTTCTGGTGTCCCCATGTCTTATGGATCTCAAGATATCCTCGATGCTGTGGCTAGGGCAGGAGGCTTGCCCATTATCTTTCCAAGCTTCGAACCGGAAAGTGCCAAAGCATACATCTCCAAAGTAGATGGACTTGTTTTAGGCGGCGGGTCAGATATTGATCCTTATCTTTATGGTCAAGAAGCCCGCCCTCACCTACAGCGGACGGATTACGAACGGGATATGAGAGAGGTCGCTTTATTCGAAGAAGCGGTGAAACAAAAGAAGCCTGTCCTTGCGATCTGTCGCGGGATGCAGCTTGTTAATGTTATTTTTGGAGGCACTCTCCTGCAAGATCTTTCTTATGACAAGACCCTGACTGTCGACCATCTCCATACTGTGAGCGGCATTGATCCTATTCATACTCTCTATGTCCAAGAAGACAGTCACTTCGCTTCTCTTGTCGCTGATCAAACGAGGGTCAACTCTATTCACCATCAAATCATTGACGAACTGGGAGAATCTTTGACAGCCTCTGCCCACACTGAAGATGGGGTGATCGAGGCGGTCGAACTCACCGATGATACTTATAGCGTCGTTGGCGTCCAGTACCACCCTGAACACATGGTAGCAAAAGATGAAAAACACCTTGCTGTCTACAAGGATCTGATCGAACGCGTGGAACAGAGTCAAAGGAAAGCCCTGTGATATGGGTCTGTATCTCTCTCAAGAATTAGTATATAATGAACAGTAACCACAACTTATTCAAGGAGGATTTTATGTCAATTTTAGAAGAATTAGAATGGCGTGGCGCCATCAACCAACAGACCGATGCAGAGGGCTTGGCAGAATATTTAGAAGACAACCACATCGCTCTTTACTGTGGCGTGGATCCCACTGCTGACAGTCTACATATCGGCCACCTCATTCCTTACATGGTCTTAAAAAGATTTCAGATGGTCGGTCACAAGCCGATTATCTTGATCGGAGGAGGTACGGCTACAATTGGAGATCCCAGCGGACGGAACTCTGAAAGAGAGCTCCAGGACTTAGATACTATTGAAGAGAATGCCGAAGCAATTTCGAAGCAGATGGAGCATTTGTTCGATGCCAACTCTGAAAATGGAATTAAAATGGTCAACAACTATGACTGGCTTCACAAGATAACTTTCTTGGAGTTCTTAAGAGATTTTGGAAAAGACTTTAATGTCAACACCATGCTAACAAAAGAGTCGGTCCAGTCTCGCTTAGAACACGGAATTTCTTTTACAGAGTTTACGTACCAAATCATTCAATCTATCGATTTCCTTTACTTGTACAGAAATGAAGAGGTCCATCTCCAGGTCGGTGGTGCAGATCAGTGGGGAAATATCACGGCAGGGTTAGAGCTCATCCGTAAAAAGGAAGGCGCAGACGCGAAGGCTTTCGGCCTCACTATTCCTCTCCTCACCAAAGCGGACGGGACAAAATTTGGAAAAACAGCCGGCGGTGCAATCTGGCTGGACCGCGAAAAAACAAGCCCTTATGAATTCTATCAGTTCTGGCTCAACCAAGATGATGCTGACGTTATCAAATACTTGAAGTACTTCAGCTTCTTATCTAGAGAAGAAATAAACGAACTTGCTGAAAAAGTTGATAAAGAGCCACACAAACGTGAAGCGCAACGTACTTTAGCTGAAGAAATGACAACTTTCGTGCACAGCGAAGAAGATTTAGAAGAAGCACAACGAATCAGCGAGGCTCTCTTCTCAGGAGACGTCAAAGACCTGACTGGTCATGAGATCGAGAATGCTTTCAGTGGCTTGCCAGTCATCAGAGCGAAAAAACAAGATTATGAACTTGTTCCTTTCCTCGTGGATGTCGCTGAAGTGGTGAGCTCTCGCCGTCAAGCTCGTGAAGATGTCAAAAATGGAGCCATCTATATCAAAGGAGAACGTATCCAAGATAGCGACTACACGATTACTGAAGAAGACACCTATGATAATCGCTACATCCTGGTTCGCCGCGGTAAAAGAAAATATTTTTTAGTAGAGTTAGAAAACTAAAACTTAAAAAGGAGCCTATTTCAACAATAGGCTCCTTTTGCTATTTAATGTATAGAATTAAAACAATTCGTCTTCGCTATGTTCCCACTCTTCGCTGAATGTAGAGAACTCTTCTAGTTTTGCTTCAACGTAAGAAGCTTCTTCTTTACGGTCAAGCTCAACATCTAAATCGAGCGCTAATTTTTCCAGATAGGCATGGAGCCATTTGGAATAATCACCCGCTACTACAACCTGTTCAGGTCGTTCTTTTTCTTTTAAAATAGTTTCTATGAACAACTTTTGTATGAATTCAGGATTTGTAATCTGAGCAATATCCACGCTTAAAATCGCCTCTTCCGTAGCAGATGCGATCATATAAGTAACGACAAGATAAGGACGTTCTGTAAACTCGTCCTGAATCGGCTGCGGTACAGCTTGTACGGCTACTTCCCAAATTACTGGAGCCTGAGGAAGCTGATTGACCCTTAAGATATCCAACTTTTCTATATAATTGGGAATCCGTCCAAAGATGAGCTCGCTCATTCCCCTGTCTATACCAGAAGGCAGTTTTTCGAATGCTTCTACGTAACTGTCATCTTCGCGATAAGTTCTCACAAAAGCTTCTGTCGCTAGCTTTGTCACTTCATTTTCTTGGTAACCTCTGCCTATAAAATCTGTGACGGTATCGATAAATTTATCTAGAACTGCTGTTAATTGTCGCATCTTTCCTTCTTCATCTGCTGTATCTACAGTATAGCCAGGCGTAAAGTCGAGAATAATCGGCCACGCTTTCTTGCCGCGAAAAGTAATCTGACTCTCTTTTACTCGGTTGTAGTCTTTTTTCGATAAATCTTCACGATTTTCAAAAGCAATCATCAGCATATCTTGACCGATCGCTTGCAGGTGTGTTCCATCGGTATCCATTAGCCAATCATTCAGTAAGGCGAGAGCTTCATTATCCTTGAAAACGAAAAAACCATATTCATCCTGGCCCATTCCTATCGTTGAAATATAAAAGGGGTCTCTCCGACCCGGAAGTCCCACACCGATTAAATGATACTCCGAAAGAAAATCCCATATTTTCATACCATACAATTCTTTAATTTTGGAAAATAATTCAGTTTCAATCTTACTCATTTTGTTCGTTTCCCTCTTCATCTTCTGAAAATAATGGCATGAGTTTTGCATAAAACTCAGGGTGAGTTTTCTTTAACCGTAAGGGACGCATATCTTGGTCTAAAATGGCATGAGTTGAAACCCCTGTGGCACGTAATTCATCAGTTTCGCTGTCTCGCACCTCATATTCTACTTTAAAGCGGACGCCGGAAAAATCGCGGTATCTGTGGTAAACTTCTACTTCTTCTCCATATTTACAAGCTGATTTATAGTCTGCATACATAGTAAGGACGGGAATTAAAATATTCTCTTCTTCCATTTTATCGTATCCAAAACCGATCTGTTCCGTACCGTCTGTACGGGCTTCTTCAAACCATTTGATATAGTTAGAGTGATGAACGATCCCCATCTGGTCTGTCTCATGGTATTGAATTTTTCGTTTATACGATTTATTTATCATAAAAATCCCTTGCTTTCTTTTATTGGTATTGGGGTCGGCCCAAAATTCGTTGTATCTATTTTGCCATTTTTTGCTATAATAGTAAATGCGAAAGTGTTCACTCAGAGGAGAGATTAAATGAAACGAGCAGTAGGTACAGTGGTCAGAGGCCTTCGTGGCCCGATTGTCAATGAAGGCGACGATATTGTTGAAATCGTTGTCGAAACTGTCTTAAATGCAGCAGAAATTGAAGGATATTCTATACAAAACCGGGATGTTGTTTCCATTACAGAATCGATTGTCGCAAGAGCACAAGGTGACTTTGCTACAATTGACGATATTGCAGCAGATGTTCAGAATAAATATGGCAGTGGAACAATAGGCGTCGTTTTCCCTATCCTCAGCCGTAATCGCTTTTACCAAAACTTGAAGGGAATCGCGCGAGCAATGGATGAGGTCATCGTCCAACTCAGCTATCCCACTGATGAAGTGGGGAACGCTTTGGTGAGCCGAGATGCCCTGGAGGAAAATAATATCAATCCATGGACCGATGTCTTAACTGAAGAAGAATTTTTCAGCTATTTCGGAAGTACTGAACATATCTTTACTGGCGTTGATTACGTAGACTTATACCGTCAAGTCATAGAAGACGAAGGCGCCAAGGCAACGATTATCTTTGCTAACCAGCCTGAAGCGATTCTCGACTATACTGACGCCGTGTTGGCAGGTGACATACACGATCGTCAACGAACCAAGCGCAAGCTAAAAGAAGAGGGGGCCAAGCTTGTTTTAGGTCTCGATGACATTTTGACAGAATCTCTCAATGGCAGCGGCTTTAATGAAGAATATGGTCTTTTAGGTGCGAACCTCGCTTCTGAAGAAAAGGTTAAGCTGTTTCCATCCAACCCTCAGCCGGTGGTTGATAACATCCAAAATCGTCTGAAAGAAGAGACTGGAAAAATAGTAGAAGTCATGGTCTTTGGAGATGGAGCGTTCAATGATCCGAGCGGAGATATCTGGGAGCTGGCAGACCCCGTGGTTGCTCCAGCTTACACGAAGGGACTAGAAGGTACCCCGAGCGAAGTCAAGTTGAAATATCTCGCTGATGATACCTTTGAAGAGCTTGAAGGCGAAGAACTTGAACAAGCTATCACAGAATTCGTCAGAGACCAAGACAGCCATCCTGAAAAAGAAGGCGCAGAAGCAGCTTCTCTTGGAACCACGCCTAGACGGATAACAGATTTAATCGGATCCCTATCCGATTTAACCAGTGGGAGCGGGGACAAGGGCACTCCTTTTGTTTATATCCAAGGATATTTTGACAATATTTCAGATAATTAAAAAGCAATAGTTAACCACTAATTGAATAAAGACAGACAGAACAGCGCTATAGATTGGAGTTTATTCTACTGTATAGCGCTGTTTTTGATTATTTGTTTTAACTTTAAGAGTATTGACCGGGATCAAATCGGTAGATCACAAAACTGTCACGGTCAGAGCGATACCATGGGAGTTCCACCCTTTGATAAAATTCCAGTGGTGTTTCTCTATCGAGAATAGACAGGACTTCTTGAGATGGATAATACAAGATAATATCTAACTCACGCGGGTGATCGATGAGTGATTTAACAATATTAGTTAAAACCTGGATAAAAATAGATAAAGAAAAAGGGTTGAAAAGATAAAAAATATTATCTTTTGAGCGAATTGTGTATTCTTCTGCTTTTTCTTGAACTAATTCAATATGGGCCTTCGGGTATTTTTCTAGGTAGCTTTTTTTATTTTCCTCAAGATGATTAAAGGTAATAGGATGTAATTCGATTCCAGTGACATCGATGTTTAAGAAATGATTGACGTAAAATAACACTCGTCCCTTCCCACATCCCACATCTACAAAATGGCTGTTTTCTAAAATTGCATAGTTTCGAAACAACTCGTCTAACTCTCGATAACCAGTCGGCTCGCTCTTATAATAGTTATCCCGTTGTCCTGATTCCCAGTCGATATGTCCTTCAGTCTTTATATTTAATAAATCATCGTATTTATTTTTCACGACCAGCCTCTCCTTACCCTCATCCCCTGGTTTGTATTTTCATCGTAAAGCTTTATTGGTCCCATCATATCTTAGCTGACTCCGATTTACCCGTATTTTCATCCCTAGCTTTCTCCCAGGAGGCATTGATCACGTCCAAACGCCTTCCTTAGTATCAAATCACTCATTTTCTTTAAAGTTATCCACATCTTCGGGCGAGTAAGACATTATTTTTTATACTGAACCACTGTCATACCAACGCTTTGAGGGCGGTTACTATGTTATCCACAGCTGAATCGAATGTATGTGGACAAGTGTCCTCACTGTAAGCCGTTTCATCCACAGCTTGTGGATAACTTTCTTTAATTGCCTCTCCGTTTTACCTCAATCGCCCGTGAGAATTCTCGGTACTTCAGTGCCGAGTAGTTCCTTTTAGCCTACCTTTACTAGAGGATTTTTCACTTTACTTTTCTTGATGAAGCTAAAAAGCGTGTAATCTTTCTAGGACTACACGCTTCATTCAAAAAGCTTCCATTCCTCCTATCAGAAAGAACGCGCTTCTGCCGGTTGCATTGTTACTTCGACTGTCATAAGTTCTCCGTCTCTATAAAGTTCTATCTCAGCTGTTTCACTGACAGAAGTACTGTAGATATGTTGACGCAACTGAGTTGTATTTCTAACAGGGTCGCCGTTATAGCCTACGATGGTATCACCGGTCTGTATTCCCGCTGTGTCTGCTGCTGATCCTGTCTGAACATCGACCACAACGACACCTTCTGTTACATCTTCGGGGAGATTTAACTCGCTCGCTCTCTGTTCGGACGAGAAGTAAGATAAATCAATTTGTGTAATCCCTAGGAATGGTCGCACCACTTCTCCTCTTTCTTCTAACTGGTTCACGATATTGACAACTTCGTTACTTGGAATAGAAAAGCCCATCCCTTCGACCGATGAAGAAGAGATTTTCATCGAGTTGATGCCGACAACCTGCCCAGCAATATTGACCAGCGCTCCTCCAGAGTTCCCTGGGTTGATGGCAGCATCTGTTTGAATCGCCGTTGTTTCCCAGTCCACCTGGCCGTCTCCATCGATGTCTACCGGCACTTGGCGGTCCTTGGCAGATATAATACCTGAAGTCACACTTGAAGCAAATTCAGTTCCTAGAGGGGAGCCTATCGCGATGGCAGGTTCTCCGACGGTAAGGTTATCCGAATCGCCGAATTCAGCTACTTGAGTGACATTCTCTGCATCTATTGTTAAGACCGCTAAATCTGTCCATTGATCTGCTCCTATGAGTTCAGCTTCTACTTGAGTACCATCTTTTAAGAGAATATTGATAGCATCTGAGCCAGCAACCACATGATTATTGGTTACAAGATAAGCAGTGCCTCCTTCTACTTTATATAGGACACCGCTTCCTGTTCCTGCTTGCGTTAACGCGTCTTCTGACTGTTCAGGAGTCTCTGAAAAGAAATAATTTCCATAAGTACCTAAATCCAGCTCTTGCATATTGACTACAGAGACAACAGCCTCATCCACTTTATCGACTGCATCCGTTATATCAGACGAAACGTCGACGCGAATTTCGGCAGTTTGGACATTTCCTTCTCCGTCCACATTAGTAGAATCTCCTACCTGCTCGTCATTCGCAGCGGTCTCTTCTCCACTTTCCGCTGTTTCCATGCCACATCCGACCAAAGTAATACTCAACAAGGAAGTCATTAATAATTTTTTAATTGAATGATTCATGCTATTCTCCTTTATCCCTTCAAAAATTACCGGCGTTCTGTAAGATAGGAATATTCTAACACAAGACAGATCATTTGTAAGGCTTGACCCTTTAGACTCGGTGCAGGTCTGTTGCTTTCTCAGGGTGGGTATCGTACAGGAAGAAGTCGTAACCTATCCCTGTATCTTTTTCTACCAAGATATCCTTCACTGTGTCATGTGCAATGTTCACCATATTATTATTCTGACTTAAATGCCCCAGATAAACATTTGTTGTTTTATCCGAAACCATTTCAGAAAGTGCCAGAGCACCATCGTTGTTAGAAAGGTGGCCTTTATCTCCGAGGATTCTCTGTTTGATGTGCCAAGGATATTTTCCATAACGCAGCATTTCGATATCATGATTGCTTTCTACAAGATAACAATTCGCATCTTTCAAGAAACCACGCATACGGTCGCTCACATAGCCAGTGTCCGTCAACATGACGAAACGTCTATCATTTTTTTGAAAAGTATAAAATTGCGGATCGACAGCGTCGTGCGAGACTCCGAAACTAGAGACATCGATATCTCCGATTGTCTTAGTCGTATCATTGTCGAATTCGAATTTTTGTTCATTTTTTAATTTCCCAATCTTACTTTCAGGCAATACTTCCCATGTCTTCTTATTCGCAAAAATAGGAAGATTATAACGTCTGCCTAAAACGCCTACTCCTTGAATATGATCACTATGTTCATGAGTGACAAGAATAGCGTCTAGATCTTCGGGTTTACGATCAATTTGCGCAAGCAGCTCTTCTGCTTTCTTTCCGCTTAAGCCGCAATCAATTAATAATTTCGTCTGTGCTGATTCTACATAAGTAATATTCCCCGTACTGCCACTTGCAAGAATACTGACTTGTAAGCCCTCAAAAGACTGTTTCACATTAAAACTCCTTCTTATAACACTTAACTTTTATACTTTAACTTGAACTCGCTGCCTCTTCTCCAGGAATCGGCGGGAACTGTGTAATAACATTTCCTTTCGCTGCATCAACAAAGAGTGTGATTTGGTCTGTTTCGCTCAGAATTCTAACTGTCCAGACTGGAACATACACGCTGATTTCTTCTAGACGTAAGGTTCTATAGTAAGATAAGACAGGTTGAACCACTGTCGATTCAGAAGGTATCTGGTTATTTCGATAGAGAATTTCAACTGCGTTTCGGTCTGTGATTAAGTCCAAACCATGCCCTTGACGTGTCATGGGACCGGCATAACGCTGTTCATAAGAAATGACATCGTAACGGCTGTCTAAATTAAATACAATCGTTGAAGTCCCATCTAGCACAGGAATATCGTTCACCATCTGAACAAATAAAATCTGGCGGCCACTGGGATTATAGTAATAGAACTCGTATTCTTCTCCATACAACACCCCGCCTCCCTCCATGAAGGCTTTGATCTTTTGAATATCGTTTTCTGTAAGATCTTCTCCTTCTGTCAGATCAATCGGCGAGGTCAAGATACTGCTGTATAAAGCGCCAGACTCATCAATCGCACCTGTTTGGTCCTCCAACTCAGAGACTTTGTCTTTCAGTAAGGCTTGATTATCAGCCTGCATGTTGGACAGTTTGTTTGTTTCATTAGAAAAATCAGGCAGCTCAATATCGGCTTCTTCCATGGCTTGGACAATATCAATAGATTTGGAATTAGGTTCTGTTTGGGTGTTCGTATTCCGATTGTAGAGGTTCCATAACAAAAGGATATTAAGTAGTAAAAAAGCGACAATCAGAATATTTAGCACCTTTTTTAAGTTCACTTCCTGACTCCTCCTTAATTAATAAAGTCTCCAAGTGCATACCATCCTCCATTGTAGTCTACATACCATTCTGGAACGAAATGGACTATCCTGTCAGATTCTTCACTATATTCCCAACTTAAGCCTATCCTGATTTCATTGATTAAACTGGCTTCTAAATCCACATTCTCTAAAATGTCGATAATTTGATAGCCATTTTCTAAAGTTTTGAGCTCGGGCGTTTCTTGCAGATCAATAGGAGTCTGAGCGACATTCAGAGAAAGTGCTAAGTGATATAAGGTTTTATTATGAACTCCTATCTCAATCCTGCCCTCGCCCTCATCTCCCATTACAGGATATCCTTGGACATAACGTCTAAAAGTTGCTATTCTCTCTTCTTCATCATAGTTTTCAAATCGGACGGGCTGTAGCCAATTCTCAACTTGTAAGAGTGTCCGGTAACTTCTCTCTAAGATAGAGTTCATCGAAGTTTCAGGACTCGACGCACTTTGACGATTATAAGTGAGTATATGGGTTACTTCGTTGATATAAAGTTCTGAATAATAATCTGTGTAACGGACCGTGTCTTCAAAATGTCTCACTTCTACACCATAAGTATCTTCAAACAATATATCAACAAAAAAACTGTTAGGTAATTGTTCCACTAAAAAATCACGGTGAGGTACATTTACCTCTTCTACGGGCAGATAGAAAGGACGGCCCGTGATGTAAAAGAGCTGTTCTACTCTGGTCTGAATACTTTCGTCTTTCAAGACGTAAGCGAGGTAATGAGAGGAGACGTCTTCCAATTGGGTAAGATAGGCTGTACTATCTTCTAAATCAACAAAAAAGACCCGGTTACTGTCGTCGATAGGTATGAAGATCATATCAAATGTTTCTTCTGCATATTCACCAGGAAAATCATCGAAAACATCGGAATAGAGGTCAAAAGGTATTTTCTCTTCAAAAAACAAAGTAATAGAGCTTTGAGTCATGGCTTCGCGAAGATCGAAATCTTCTGTAAGCATCAAACTTGAATAAGATAGTTCTCTTTCTGATTCGTTAAAGATTGAAAAGACATCATCCGGATTCAAAGAAAGTGCATGGTCTTCTTCACGAAGAATCACTTGCGAAGGCGCAAAGACAGAAGTGATCTCTCTATCAAAGGTAACCGCCTGGGGTGCGACAGTTTGCGTATTCGCTTCTTCTAGCTCCTCACTTTCATCGGTATAGACAATTCGCCAGGATAAAAAGAAACTGACAAGAATTAAAAGAGCTAAAATTAATATGTTTATTTTATCCTTATTCATCTGACCACTCATCTTCGCCAAAGCTGTCCATATCTTCGCAAGGGAGGGTGATTATAAAGGTCGTTCCTTCATTTTCTTTGCTTCGGGCCCAGATATGACCATGATGTTGTTCGATAACCTCTTTTGAGATTGCGAGTCCTAAACCAGAACCTCCCATTTCTCTCGAACGGGCCTTGTCTACGCGGTAAAATCTTGAGAAAATTCGCTGAAGATCTTTTTGTGAAATTCCGATTCCTTCATCCGCCACGGAAATCCTCACTTCGTTCCCTTCTCTCTTCATTGATACACGAATATTCCCACCCTCTATGGAATATTTAATCGCATTATTCATAATGTTGTCTAACACTTGTGTCATACGATCCTCATCCCCCATGATCCAGATTGATTCCTTAGGCAAGTCCCGTTCTATCGTGTATTCTTTTCCACTTGTTTCTTCTGAAGCGATATACATATCAAAGCGGTCCAGCACAAAAGTAAGGAGAGCCGTTAAATCCATGATCTCCATGTTTAACCGATCCGACTCAGCATCGATGCGAGAAAGTTGCAGCAAGTCCTGAATCATGCGAATCATCCGGTCCGTTTCTTTTTGAGTGACTTCTAAAAATTTTGGAGCAATTTCTGGTTCTTTCCAAGCTCCGTCATTCAGTGCTTCTAAATAACTGCGCATACTTGTTAAAGGCGTTCTAAGCTCGTGAGAGACATTCGAAACGAATTCTTTACGATCCTGTTCTAGACGTTCTTGTTCCGTGACATCGTGCAACACTGAAACTAAACCTTTGACCCGCATGGCTTCATCTTTAACTGTAGAAAAGTTCGCCTGAAGAATTTGATCATCAACATCCAAGAGAATCATAAAGTCTGTTTCAAATAAATCTTCAAAGTCATATTGGATGCCTAAAACTTCTGTCAACATTTTGCCTTCTATTTCACCTTCTTTTGCTCCCAGTATCTCACGAGCCTTCTGATTGCTCAAAGTGATCTCGCCGGAAGAGTTCGTCGCTAAAACACCGTCTGACATATATTTCAACACACCATCTAAGCGTCTGCGCTCAGCGTCGATGGATTCTTGAGCGGTCGAGACTTTCATAGATAATTCATTGATCAGGAAAGCAAGTATTCCAATTTCATCGTGCCCCTGTACCTTGAGCTCTCCTGTGTAATCTCCGCTGGCTATATTCTTCGTTTCTGCCTGCATCTCGATAATGGGCTTTGAAATTGCCCGGGATATAGAATTTGCTAAAATAAGAGTCAGGATAATAGAAATCAATGAGGCCTGTAAAAAAATTTGAGTAATATTATCGACTTGAACATAGACCCGTTCTATATTTGTTGTCAGGCTGACCAGTCCTAAAATGTTATTAGGATCAGAGTTACTGTAGACAGGAGAGACGAGTTTCCATCTTCTGTCTTGGGAGGCAGGATCTCGATACTGCCGACTTACAGTATCTTCTACGAGAAGAGCCTGCTGAATATCTGGGTCGTCTGAAAGCTGGCCGATACTCCCTTGCTCGGTATTGTCACTTGTCCCGACAATAGTTAAATCGGGGAGCATGACTTCTGCCTTAATTGTCCCTGATCCGTCAAACTCACTCAACAAAGTGTTAATTTCTTGCTGAGGATTAATAGTATTGCCATTGTTCTCATTATTTCCATTCTCCAACATGAGGAGGTAAGGTTCCGCTGTGGTTTCAATAAAATCTACTTGAATGCTGCTGTCTTCTTTGTGACTTTCTACCAGCATTTCTTCTAACTGCGTAATAAAATTCGCCCCGATAAATTGCAGGGCGAATAGAATTAAAATCGTGATGATTGCAGCAAGCTTAAAGTTGATTGATTCATACCATTTTAAGTTTGTATCCATAAGTTATTATCACTCATCCTGTGCATTGGGGTCTCTAAGATAGTATCCTACACCCCTTCTTGTGATGATGTAAGTAGGATGGCTCGGTTCGTCTTCTATTTTCTCTCTCAGTCTGCGAATCGTAACATCGACTGTCCGCACATCTCCAAAATAATCATAGCCCCATACGGTTTCTAGTAGATTTTCACGTGTCATAACCTCTCCAGTATGTTTCGCAAGATAAAAGAGTAATTCGTATTCTCTATGCGTTAAATCTAAAGGCTCATCGTATTTCGATACCGAATAAGCTGCCGGATGAATCGTGAGATCTCCAACTTCAATGACTTTTAACTCCTGGTTTTCTTCTGCAGAAGCATGGTCTGTCGCTTGGCGACGCAGGTTAGCTTTCACTCTCGCTACAAGTTCGCGATTAGAGAAGGGTTTGGTCATATAATCATCGGCACCAAGTTCCAAACCTAATACTTTATCAATTTCTTGGTCTTTGGCGGTCACCATAATAATCGGCATGTCATAATCTTTTCTCACTCTGCGGCATACTTCCAGACCGTCTATTTTTGGAAGCATGATGTCTAATAAAATCAGATTAGGTTCATGTTCTTCGACCATTTCTATTGCTTCTTCACCATCGAAGGCTGTCAGGACTTCGTACCCTTCATTTTCAAGGTTGAATTTTACGATATCTGAAATTGGCTTTTCGTCTTCTACAACTAATACTTGTTTCAAGTATTTTCCTCCTAATCTTACAAAAAGAATCGGGCAAAGTATAATATTAGATAAGCACATTCTGCAAACTTCATTATACAAAAATTACACTTAAACCGCAATTTTCCTTAGCTTCTTTCCAGAAAAGCCGCTTCTTTTATTTTTTTCTGAAATCTTAAATTAAGCAGAGAAAGAAACAACACAAATTTAAAAATATTTTCCCTGAAAAACGCCGTTTTCTTTACCCTGCTCCCTCTTTCATGTTATTCTTAACTAGAGATGTCAACGAATGTATTAAAGTTGAAGGAAGTGAAAAGATATGACTTTAGGATATACCATCGCTCTTGCTATCTTTATAATTACAGTTATCGTCCTGATCTTTGCAGGTGTCAAAATTGCACGAGATATTTCCCGTGCCATGGAAAATATTCAAGAAACTCAAGAAGATTTAGACGCAGTCAATCAGCACTTTACGGAAGAAATAGAATACCTCAGCAATAGATTTGAAGAACAGAAAAGCCGAGGCGAATCTATGGTTCAGGACTTTTCGGTGAAAGTACAGTCTTTCGACGCTCTTTCTAATGAGATAAAAGACTTAGAAAGAAACGTTGAGATGGTAAAAACTGAAAGTGCAGGTGCAAGCGACGAACTACTTAAAGAGGCTAAAGAATATGCTAAGTATGAGCTGCCAAAGCAATGGGACAAAACAAAAAGAGTGGCCCAGCTTACTTATGAAAAACAGAAAAATCGTTACGCTAGTAAATAAATGGAGGGGTTAGATATGTCGAAGGGAAAAGACTTATTAAAAGGACTACTGGTGGGTGGTCTATCTGCAGGAGTTGCCTTGCTGTTTGCACCTAAATCAGGGAAAGAACTACGCGATGATATTAAAAACAATGCCAAAGACCTGGCAAAGAGTGGTGGAGTAGCTTTCGAAAACTTGTCTAAAGACATTCAAACGTCCATTCAAGAAGTTCAAGAAGAAGAAACGGTAACGAGAGAGTCTGATCAGAAAGCTTTAGAAGAAGCTATCATCCAGCAAGAACAAGAAATCGCTGATGAAATCATTGCACACAGTGAAACGGCTGTGACAGAGGAAGGCGAGATTACGTCTATTGAACGCCCAAGCGGTGAAGTGGAAGAAAAAGAAGCAGAAGTAGGACATTTTGAGGCAACGCCTGAAGATGAGCTTACTGAAGCCTTAAAAGATCAAGACTTCGATGACTTATCAGAACTGGACTAAAAATAAATACAAATCAAGAAACCTCTCCTTCTTATCCACTCCATGATGAGTGTGTAAGAAGGAGAGATTTTATTTCATTCTGTTGTACTTTAGGAAAATGACTCATCCTATAAGATCCGTCTCCTCCAAACATTAGGTGTAAACAACACTAAAATCGGGTATATCTCAAGACGTCCAACAATAAAGAGAAAAGAAGCAAAGAGCTTGGTTGGAGCATTAAAATGAGCATAGGTTCCCAAAGGCCCCACCTCATTAAAACCAATTCCTATATTATTTAAAGCGGCTGCCGCTGCAGAAAAAGCAGAAGCGAAACCCTCTGTCTCTAAACTAAAGATTAAAATAGAAAGAATAAAGATTAAAATATAGACTAAAAAATAGTTAATGATAGGACGCATCTGTCTGTCTTTGACAACTTCATTATTGTAGCGCGTTGTCACGATACGATGGGGATAAGAAATTCGTTTGATTTCAGAAAAAGTTTCTTTGATTAAAAGAACCACTCTTGAAACTTTCAACCCTCCTGCTGTAGATCCGGACATTCCTCCTATGAACATTAAAATAAGTAAAATTGTTTTAGCAAAAATTGGCCATACGTCAAAATCTGCTGTGAGATAAGATGTCGTCGTCGAAAGAGAAGCAACCTGGAATAAGCTATCTTTCAAGGACCCAACAAAGTTCCCGCCATTTAAGACGAGAGTAAGGGTGATGAGGATGACAGCTACCGCTAAAAGAGAGGAATACCAGCGCAACTCTTCATCTCTCCATACCTCTTTGACTTGTTTGTTAAGCAAGTGAATATACAGATTGAAATTCGTTCCAAAGGCAAGCATAGAAATAACTAAAACAGCTTGAACATAAATCGAATCATAAGGAAGTAAGGGAGATAGAAAAGGGTTCATCCCTGCCGTCCCCGCTGTTCCAAAAGACAGCAGCATAGAGTAAAAGGGAGAAACTCCTCCAATAATAAGGGCTAGAATAGTGATAATAGTAAGAGTGACGTACAAGCTAATCAGGCGTTTGGTAGTCTGCGAGACACTGGTTTGCAGTTTGCCCAGTTTTGTGCCCGTCGATTCTGCCTGGATAACGTGGAAAGCAGAAGCATTAGACTGGGGAAAAATAGCCACCGCAAAGACAAGGATTCCCATCCCGCCAAGCCACTGCGTCAGACTTCTCCAAAATAAAACTGAAGGCTCAAAAACAGAAACATCAGGAACCACACTTGCTCCTGTTCCTGTGAAACCACTCGTCGACTCAAACAAAGCATCGACGATGCTGGTGAGGTTGCCACTTATTAAAAAAGGAAGCGCTCCGATAAGCGACAGAGAAATCCATGTCAAAGCGACAATCATAAAGCCTTCGATTGTATATAATTCTTCAAACTTTGTCTGTCCCTCTCGATTCAACAAGAGATAGAGAATGAAACATAATAAAGCGGGAATTAAGAAACTAAAACTGTTTGTCCAAGGTTCACCGGATACAAAAACGATTAAAGCAGGTAAAAGTAAAATAAGTCCTTGCAGTCCTATAATTCGACTTACGCTTGTAGATATAACATTGACATTCACTTGACCACACGACCTTCTAAAATATCATCAATATCATCAAAACGTTTATGAGCGGTTACAATAATAATATGATCATCGGTCTGGATCGTATCGGAACCCGAAGGAACAATGATTTTATTATGTCTTACAATCAATGAGATTAAGGTATGCTTTTTCAAGTCGAGTTCCATGATTGTATTATTTGTAATCTGGCTGCCCTCTTTCACGCGGAACTGAAGGACTTCTACATCATTTTCTTCAATTCGAATGACAGCTTCCATATCAGAGATAGAAGGGTTGGCAAAAGAACGGACAAAGCGGACAATCTTATCTGCAATAGTAAACTTAGGGGTAATAACAGTCTGCAGTTCTGTCTCCCCTAGTATTCTTAAAAGCGAGACCCGCGAAACCTGCGTAATAACCTTCCCTATCCCTTCAGACAGAGCATAAAGAGAAGTCAAAATGTTTTCCTCATCATAAGGACGAACACATATAACAGAGTCGAAACTTGTCATATGTTCTTCATCCAGAAATTCTTGATCGGTCCCGTCCCCATGAATGATCAATGAATTAGGATATTTCTCGGCAAGTTCATAGGCGGTTTGATAGTCCTCTTCTATCACCTTGATTGAAATATGTAATTTTTCTAAAAGACCGATCAGATAATAGCTGATGCGGCCGCCACCGATGATTAAAGCATTTTTGATCGGTCGATTACTGTAGCCGGAGGCAATATAAAAACTGTTGACGTCAGGCCGCGCTCCTATAATGTAGATTAGGTCGTCAGCTTGGAGAACATCATCCCCGCTTGGGACAATACTCTCACCCTCTCTGACGATGACAGAAACAAGGATATTCTTAAAAGATTTTCTGAATTCAATTAAACTCAGTCCTTTTAAAAAGCTGTCTTCCGAGACAAGTATCTTAATCATTGCCACCCGGCCCTCCTCAAAAAACTCTACATCATAGGCGGAGGGAAATTGAGTAATGTGCGCAATAGCCTGCGCTGCTTCGTATTCGGGGTTGATCATCATAGAAATCCCCAAATCCTGACGCATAAAATCAGCATGATCAGCGTATTCTGGATTTCTTACTCGGGCGATCGTGTACGTTGCTCCTAAGTTTTTTGCCATGATACAAGCGATCATATTGATCTCATCCTGCGAAGTGACGGATATAAAAACATCACAATTCTCCACTCCCGCTTCTACCAGATTCTCATAAGAGGCTGCATTTCCGACTAAGCCGTCAATATCTATTTTAGACAGTATCTTATCGAGGAGCTCTCCTTCCTTTTCAATTAAGACAATGTTATTCCCTTCTTCAAAAAGTTCTTCTACCAGGGTGTGGCCGACAACGCCTCCCCCAGCTATAATGATATCCATACTTTACTCCTTTGCCTCTCCAAAGACTTTCTGACAAGGTTCCTTCCAGCGACACTATTGGCTTCCATTTTGCCCCAATTATCATATAATTTCAATCTCAAAAGAGAATCGTAATAAAGAACCAGATAATCATAATGAATTGAATGATACCTTCTGCAAACTGACCGCTCAGAAAGCCTATAAGAGTCGCTGCAGAAGATTTCAAGGCGTCTTCAAAATTTTCCTTTTCAAAAAATTCTGTTAAAAACACGGCCACGAAAGGCACCCAGATAATTCCATAAGGCGGAGTGATGAAAGAGCCTAAGATCACACTGACAACTGCGACTCGTTCACCCTTTTTGCTTCCTCCAAACTTTCTCACTGCAAGAGAACTTGCTAAGAGATCTGCTAACAGAACAATGACAGTAAGGATGATCATTGAAATCCAAAAGAAGCTGCCTAAAACCTGTGAATTGATAAAGAAATGATAGATAAGGAAGCCTATCCATACAGCAAATACAGAAGGTAATATTGGAAAGACTAATCCGATAAAACTTAAAACAAAGAAGCCAATGACAAGTAACCATAAAAATATTTCCATAAGATCTTCTCCTCTTTTAAAATACTTCTGGATTTTACTCCAGCCTACTCATTTTATTACAGATAGTGTTCTATAAGAAAGTCTCAGGCTTTGGAAATAAAAAAACGTTAATGAAAGCTATTCTCTCATTAACGCTCTGAAATAATTCATTCGTACTCGATGGTTCCTGGTGGTTTATCTGTAATATCATACAGGACACGGACCACCTTCGGGATTTCATCCGTGATGCGCGTCGAGATATTGCGCAGCAGATCTACAGGCATCTCATACCATGTCGCTTCCATAGCATCTTCCGTTTCAACAGCTCTGATAAAGATAGGGTAAGCAAAGTTTCTTTCGTTGTTGAACTTCCCAACCACTTTGAAATCTGGAATAGCAACAAAATACTGCCAGATTTCATACTCTAAACCGGCTTTTTCCACTTCATCTCTATAAATATAATCCGCTTCTTTCAAGATCTCCAAACGTTCCTTTGTTATTTCTCCTAAGACGCGCACCCCTAGACCTGGACCAGGGAAAGGCTGACGATAAACGAGCTCATCTGGCAGTCCCAGTTCCTTCCCTACTTCACGCACTTCTGGTTTATACAAGGTGCGGAGCGGTTCAATAATGGTAAAGTTAACATCTTCTGGAAGACCTCCGACATTGTGGTGACTCTTGACAAGCTTGCCAGCTTCATCCGTTCCGCTCTCTACAATATCCGCTGCAATAGTCCCTTGAACTAAGAAGTCGTGGTCAGAGAGTTTCTGTTGTTCTTCTTCGAAGACACGAATAAAACCTTCTCCAATAATCTTTCTTTTTTCTTCAGGATCACTCACTCCTTCAAGTGCATTTAAAAAACGGTCTTGTGCTTCCACTACAATTAAATTAATATCGAATTGTGCCGTAAAGACATCCTCGACATACTCGCGCTCGCCTTTACGTAATAAACCTGTGTCGACAAAGACACACGTCAAGTTGTCGCCGATAGCTTCGTGCATCAAAACGGCACAAACGGACGAGTCGACTCCTCCGGAAAGACCAAGGATTGCTTTTTTGTCGCCCACTTCTTCTTTTATCTCAGTAATAGCTTGTTCTACAAATGTTTCCATAGTTCCTCCTCTTTCTTTTCTTTTGATTTCATCATACACTTTTTTTATGATGAAGTATAATTGTTTGAGAGAAATTACACTTTTACAAACGGTCTCAGATAATCTACAATTAAGAAAACTAGAAAAAGAGGAGCAGAAGATGTCTAGGCAAAATAAAAGTGGGCAATCATCTAAAAAAACAAAAAATTATTTCACGCGGATTCTCGGTCTGATTTTCATTGTAGCTGGAATTGGAATGGTTATATGGAATTTTATTCCAGATTTTTTGATCGGCCAATACGCAGCTCCCAACCAGCAGAATGTTCATGAAATTACTGCTGAACAAATCGAAAAAAACGCACAAGCTCCTGGAGAAATAAACTATGATGCCGTCGATGAGGTCAGTGCTGAAACAACACTGAACGATGCTTCTGAAATACCTCTGGACTATATCAGCGGCCAGCTGGTCATCCCAAGTATCGGCCTGGACCTCCCCATCTATAACACCTTAAACAATGAAACGCTTCTCGCTGGGTCCGCGATTATGCGTGAAGATCAAGTGATGGGAGAAGGCAATTATCCCGTAGCGGGACATTATACCCATACCTCTGATTATCTCTTTGGCCCCTTGCGTGATTTGGAGGAGGGTGCGAAAATCCGCTTGACAGATAAACAGAAAATTTACGAATATACTTACATGGAGCACCAAGTTGTCTCACCGACAGCCCTAGGGATGATTAGTGACGAAAGAGCGAATGACTACGACAAACCTATTATTTCTCTTATGCAGTGTTACTACGTTGATTATGCCAACACTGGAGACCGCGAGTTCTTTATAGGAGAACTCACCGATGTGTTTCCTTATAGCGAAGAAGCTCTATATCAATAGCTTGAAGATACAGATCAAAAAAGATCTGTATTTTTTATACTTATTTTTTCAAAAAACAAGAAGTTAAATGGTCATCCACCATTCCAGATGCTTGCATAAAAGCATAACCAGAAACAGGTCCGATGAAAGAAAAACCATCTTTTTTCATCTGCCTGCTTATTTTCTCACTCAAGTCCGTTTGATCAGGTACATCTTCCGGCTTTTGCGGATGTTTTATAATGGGCTTTCCCTCTACAAAACTCCAGATATAATCAGAAAAATCTATTCCTTTTTCTTCCAGTTCCAGATAAGCTCTCGCATTTTTTATGATACTGACTAACTTCAACCGGTTTCGGATAATTCCTTCATTTTCCATCAAGCGGTCGATATCCTTCTCATCGTATTCTGCGATCTGATGCGGATCGAAAAAATCAAAAGCTTCTCTATAATTCTCACGTCTCGCAAGGATTGTCCACCAACTCAATCCTGCCTGCTGACCCTCTAGACACAGCAGCTCAAATAATTCTCTATTATCAAAAGTCGGTTTTCCCCACTCTTTATCATGATATTCAACGTATAAAGGTTCATCCGTCACCCAATGGCACCTTTCTTTAGTCATTTCCATTCTCCTTTTTTATTCATTCTTCCTTCTAAAGCTACGCTGTTCAGTTCTAATTAATTTTAAAAAACCAAGATACAAAATTTCGCAGCTTGGCATTTTATAGTTTCTGTTTTATCTTTCGAGAAAGTTTTTAGCAGCTCGGAGCACTTCTTGTGTGACTTGGTGAGTGTGTGTCCACACCTGTGTGACGTCCGCTCCGGCACTATCTAAATCTTCTATTACTTTCTTGCTTTGAGCTTGGCTCACAATCGGATCCTGTTCTCCGAGAGAAAGAAAAACTTCTCGTCCTGACAAGTCTTGCGAAAAATCTACTTCTTCAGGATACATAGGAGCCATGAGGATTGATTTTTGGAAAGGCGTCTCTTCAGTCAATAAAACGTGAAGCGCAATATTTGACCCATTAGAAAACCCTACTGGAATGAGAGAGCTCAGCGCAATGTCCAGTTCAACTGTTTTCTCTTCTAGGAACTCCATGAACTGCTTGCCTCTCATTTCGAGGTCTTCCATATCGTAATCTCCTTCAGCACGACGCTTGAAGAAGCGCAAACTTCCATTTTCATCGACATCTCCTCTCAAGCTCAATACACCGTAATCAGGGTTGAGAAAGGTTGCGATCTGTAACAGATCATTTTCATTTCCGCCCGTTCCGTGTAAAAGTAAGAACGTCGGGTTATCGCCTTTAGCTTCTTGATAAATATATTCGTAAGTCATTCTATCCGCTCCTTTTATAATTTTAGTGGTGGCAGACTGGCTTCTATTTCTTCTCGTTGATCTGCGATTTGTTCTGGTAACTTAAGACTTTTCCCTAGTCTATCTTCTGGTTCGTCTACTGTAAAGCCAGGGCCTTCTGTCGCAAATTCAATGGTAATGTAACCTGGTTCTCTCATATAAACTGATTCAAAATAATCTCTATTTTTAATTTCTGTTCCACGAAGACCTAATTCGTCTAGTTTTTCTCGCACATCTTTTAATCCCGCACGATCAGAAACATTCCATGCCATGTGATGAGTGGTACCCGGACCCCAGCGTCCGCGATCCATTTTTTCTTTATTGATCACAAAGTGTTGGGGATTATCTGTATTGGTTTCATAGTGGTAGCCATATTCATCTGTCTCTAATCTCTCTGCATCCACCATACTTTCAAATGCTTGCGTCGATTCTTGGGGATGTGCTGACAGCAGGACTAAGCCGTGAAAAGCTGTGATATCAGAATTCTCTGCCTCTTCTTCACTCTCGACTAGAGCGAGGGCCAGCCCATGCACATCTTCGAACTCTAATGTTTTACGCTGAAAGAGCTGACTGTCTCTTGTTTCAACACCATTTCCTTCCAAATGTTTTATCCATGTTTCTCCTGAGTCTTTTGGAATTCGGAAAGCAATTCTTCCGACTTGTCCGCTTCCTACACGCCCTGGACGCGCACCAGCCCAAGGGAAAGTAGTCATGACGAATCCTGGCGTCAAATCTTCATCAGAAAAATACAGATGATAAACAGAGGGATCATCGAAGTTAACCGTCTGCTTGACTAAACGCAGACCAAGAACCTCAGTATAGAAATCATAATTTTCTTGTGGATCTCCCACGATAGAAGAGATATGGTGAATGCGATTAATTTTCTCCATTTTTTAACTCCTTAATTTCTGCTTGTGTCAAAAGGTTTAATGACACTTTCAATGTAGTCACGTTTCGGCTCTAAGTATGGAGGCAAGGCTAAGCTCTCCCCTAGTGTTGCATAAGGCTCATCACCTGTAAAGCCTGGACCGTCTGTCGAAAGTTCGATCAAAATATGGCCGATACGAGCATATAAAGCCTTAAAGTAGAAACGTTCGACAACACCTGAATTGCCGATTCCCAGCTCTTTATAAACCTCTAGCCATTCTTCTAGGGCTTTGACATCATCGACCCGGAAAGCCACATGGTGAACTTGACCGTCTCCCGGCATGGCAGGCTCACTTTCTGTATCTCTTTTTAAGATCATTTGACCGCCGTTGCCGCCTTTACCTACTTCTAGAAGAACGCCTTCTGGAAATTCTTTGACGACTCTGAAATCATAGATTTGTCCCATAAGGGCGCGGAATTGGTCGAAATACTCGACAGTAATCTCGATCGGTCCTAAGCCGTAAATCGCTTTGTCTTCCGGAACTGGACCTTCCTTCCAAGGCGTCCCTGGCTCTACCCCGTCGTCATTCTCATCTGAAAAGAGCTGGTAGCGTTGTCCGTCTTCTTCTTCAAATTTCAATATTTTTTTACCTAAAAACTCTTCGATTTCCTCATGTTTCACATCATATTCTTCAAAGCGTTCCTTATAATATTCTAAGGCTGCATCATCTGGAACACGCAGACCCACACGGGAAATTTCATTGGTTCCGCGTCTTCCTTTTCCTCCCTGGTGGAAATCGAAGAAAGTCATATCTGTTCCTGGATTACCGATGTCATCGGCATAGAATGTATGATAAGTTTGAATATCATCTTGATTAACTGTTTTCTTCACCAAACGCATACCTAAAATTTCAGTAAAAAACTTGTAGTTTCTTTCGACATCATCTGTCATAGCCGTCACGTGGTGGATTCCTTTTAATGCTTTACTCATATTATCTTCCTCTTTCTTTTATAAATTTAATGGGGGTAGATTCTCTAAAATTTCTTCTTTATTCTCTTTCAAGTGCTCCGGAAGCACAAGTTCTGTGCCTAGACCGCCGGTGGATTCTAATTCCACCATATTACCCAAACCGGTGGTGACTAGTTCGATACGAACGTGGCCAGGCTCACGGTAATAGGTCGCTTTTTTATAGTCTTGTTTAGTCAGATCTCTGTTTTCAATACCCAGATCAGCGAGACGTCCTCGCCAACGATCTAGCTCTTCTTTATCCGCTACTTCTAAGGCAAGATGATCCACTGTTCCCCGTCCCAGCAAGCGGCGCTGCATATTCTCTTTGGGGAGAATCAAGCGGTGTTTGTCTTCAGAAGGAGCGGTATAAACAAGATGTGATTTTGTCGCTTCTTCCTTATTGAAACCTAGTACATGTTCCAAGTGCTCTCCTGTTGCCTCGTAATCCGTCGAAAAAAGCTCGGCGCCATAGAAATCAAAAATTTCATCATCAGACGCTTCTTTTTCTCCTGCCACGATAGCTAAAGGAATACCGTGAGGATCAGAAAATTCTAAGGTTGGAAGACCAAAGAGCTGTGTTTTACTAAACTCAACTCCATAATCGGATAAGTTGCTTTCCCATTTTTCTAAGCTGCTTTTTGGAACTTGAAAGGCAGTCCTTCCGCCTTGACCTCCGCCTTTTTTACCTTCGTGACGGTCGCGCCAATCAAAATAGGTCATCGCACTTTTAGAATCTTGTCCCTGGCTTGCAAAGAAGAGATGATAGGCATCTCCTTGAGCGTAGTTTACCGTTGCTTTAATGAGCGGAATTCTCAAAACACTGCGGTAAAAGGCAATGGTTTCATTTCCATCTCCTGCCAGTGCTGAAATATGATGGATTCTGTTGATGCTCTTCATTTGTTTCCCTTCTTCTTAATTTTTTTCAATAGCCATTATACTTCTGTTTCGAATTAATTATAACATATCTCTTTCAAATGCCAAGCCCTTTCACTTACTTTCTGTAAGTTTATCTAATTTTAGACACAAAATGTTTTTGCGTCGCATCTCTGTAGAAATAAAAACCCATTTGAAAGATTCTCTCTCAAATGGGGGAACTGTTTTATCTTATTTTATTCTGACCATGATTGAACGAGGTCTTGGTTGTTATCTACCCATTCACGAGCAGCCTCTTCCGCTGACATACCCTCGTGCATCTTGAGCATGACTTCTTCAACCTCTGTGATATCTAAATTAAAGTTACTCAGAATATTGAATGCCTCAGGATAATCTTCATCCAATCCTGTACGTGCGATAGCCGTCAGTGCTTCTCCATCCCCGTAAGCTCCCTGTGGGTCTTCTAAAAATTTTAAGTCATATTCAATAAAGGACCAGTGCGGTGTCCAAAGTGCGGCAACAATATCTTCCTGGTTTTCAATAGCAGTTGAGAGTTCTGTCAACATCGCTCCTGTAGAAGACGTGTGGTGCGTCCACCCGCTCAGATTATCATATATTTCGAGAGCAGCATCTGTTCGGTTTGAAACGCCGGCTCCTGGTTCGACACCCGTGATGATTTGCCCCGCTTCGTCTGTTAACTCATCAATACTATCTACTTCCATATAATCCGGTACAACAAGGCCATTGACAGCACCTTCTGCAAAGGTGCCCAGATCGATAAGATCATCGCCATAACGCTCCATGTAAGCCCCGTGTGTTTCAGGCATCCACATACTTACCGACATATCAGCATCTCCTGTGGCGACAGAACTAAAGATAATTGCAATATCCAGCTGAACAAGTTCAACATCATAACCGGCATCTTCTAAAGCAGTTGTTGCTATATGCGTGACAGCAAGATTATCATCCCAGGATCCATGTGCCATAGTGAGGGTCGGCCTCTCTTCAGAGCCCATACTGAGTGTCGTATCATAGGCCCCCTCACTTCCGAATGTTAATACAAGGCCAATAACAGCAACGATTGCCAAAAATATTTTTTTAATCATGTCGTCCTTTCTTTATTTATAAAAAGATACAAGTTTCTTTTTTTTATTTTAATTGGAATCTCTATTTATAGCTACTGATATGACTAAATTTTTCTTATTCATTTCTCCTCTCTTACTGAGCTAACAATAAAGAAGAACTAGTGTTGTCAATTTTGGGTAGAAAAAAGGGCACAAGAGTGATATCTGCTCTTGTGCCCTTTAGTTTTCAAATGATTTTTATTTCTGTTATTTATTCTTCTGTTCCAGCAACCCATTCTTGAACTATATCTGGGTTGTTGTCGACCCAATCTCTTGCTGCTTGGTCAGCAGATAAACCTTCACTCATATCTAACATAATCTGAGAAATATCGTCTATATCCCAGTGAAAATTGTCAATGATTTGGAAGGCTTGAGGTGCATCTTCTTCTAACCCCTTGCGAGCAAGTGTCACAAGGTTTTCACCTTCTCCATAAACATTTTCCGGATCTTCAAGTACTTTCAAGTCGTAAGTGATAAACTTCCAGTGAGGGGTCCAGCCTGTGATGACAATTTCTTCTTCATCCTGATAAGCTGCCTGTAATTCAGTCAGCATCGCTCCTGTCGAAGAAGTATGGAATTGCCAGTCGTAGATATTATCATAGACTCCTCGGGCTGCTTCTGTCGCTGATGTGATTCCAGCTCCCGGCTCAATTCCATAGATCTCTTGACCAGCTTGATCTGTCAAATCAGTGATAGAGTTGACATCTTCCATATAAGTAGGAACAACTAAACCTGTGACAGCACCTTCAGTGTGCGGCCCCAAATCCTGAATGTCTTCTTCATACCGTTCATAATAAGCACCTTGGGTCAATGGCAGCCATGCTGATGTAGTAAAATCTACTTCATCTGTAGCAAGCGATGAAAACAAGATGGCTGGGTCTAATTGGACCATTTCTACCGTGTAACCTTCATCTTCTAGAACGTGTCTGATAGCATGGCCTGATGCTAGAGAGTCGTCCCATGATGTATGGCCAAGTGTTAATACTTCTCCTCCACCTGAAGAGAGGGAAGCTGATTCATAAGCTCCTGCACTTCCAAAGGTCAAGAATAGACCAATGACAGCAACTATAGCTAAAAAGATTCTTTTAATCCATGTCAAGCTTTACCACAATTCCTTTCTCCTTTTTTCCTTTATCGCCTGTCTTCTTATTTTCTATCGTCTTGTGCAAGTGACTGCGTCAAGCGGTCTACAATAATCGCTAAGATGACGATTGCGAGACCTGCTACGAAACCTTCCCCAACTTGAGCACGCTGCAGAGCCGTCAGTACGTTCTCTCCAAGTCCAGGCGCTCCGATCATTGAAGCAATAACAACCATAGATAGAGTTAACATAACCGTTTGGTTGATCCCTGCGAAGATGGTATTCTTAGCTAGAGGCAGTTCAACTTTGAATAATTTTTGGTTCCCTGTACTACCAAAAGATTCTGCCGCTTCAATCAACTCAGGATCAATTTCACGGATTCCTAAGTTTGTCATACGCACAGTCGGCGCAAGGGCATAAATAAAGGAAGCGAAAATTCCAGGAACCATCCCAATTCCAAAGAATGCTACAGCTGGAATTAAGTAGACGAAAGCGGGCATGGTCTGCATAAAGTCAAGAACCGGTTGGATGATTGAATTCGCTGTCTCGCTCTTCGCCGCCAAAATACCGAGTGGAATTCCAATAATGATTGTTACGATACTCGCAACGACTACTAAAGAAATTGTATCGATAAGCTGCGGCCATAAGCCCTGGTTTAAGATATAGCCTAAACCAATAAGTACAAAGACAGGAAGTCCCCATGTCCTATTTCTTGCAAAATAAGCGACAACAGCAATAATCAAGATGAATGCAAAGGGCGGAATAGCACTGAGTATGCCTGAAAAAAGATCCATGAAACTCGATCCTGCATTCGTTATAAAATCAAATAAACCTGAAAAAGTAGTGACTAACCATCCTGTTATTGATTCAACTAATTCTGCTACTGGCAGAGCTTCTAAAGGGAAATTAAACATCTATATCACCCTCCTCCCCATCTTCTTTCGCGAGGGCAGTTAACACTGAACCACGGACAACAATACCTCTAAGTGTCTGATCTGGCCCAACTACGGCTAACGGGGTATCTGCATCATAAATAATTTCGTAAACATCGTTTATCAATGTATTTGCACTGATAGTTGGCACTCCTGTTTTAATCAATGGTTCTAAATCATCTTCTCTATCTATAGTAGCCTGAACCACATCGTCTCTGTCTACATAACCTAACAAGACGTTTTCTTGGTTAATCACGAGCATGTTTGTAAGCTGGTCTTCATCCATCTTCTCTAATGCTTGTGTCGGTGTATGGAGGTCTAAGATGAGCGGGTGAGGTGTTTCCATAATATTTTCAACAGTGTAGACACGAGCACGATCGACATCCTCAACGAAGCGTCTGACGTACTCATTAGCTGGATTAGAAAGAATCTCTTCTCCTGTTCCTACCTGTACAACCTCACCGTCACGCATGATAAGAATACGGTCACCTAAGCGTAATGATTCGTTTAAGTCGTGTGTGATAAAGATGATCGTTCTTTGTTGTTGTTCTTGCAGTTCAAGTAACTCATCTTGCATATCACGGCGAATTAAAGGGTCTAGAGCTGAAAAAGCTTCGTCCATCAAGATGATTTCTGGATCATTTGTAAGTGCACGCGCCAATCCAACTCTCTGTTGCATTCCTCCCGAAAGCTGATCAGGATATTGATCTTTATATTCGAGCAAGCCGGCATTATCAAGAGCGCGTTCTGCTTTTTCTATCTGTTCCTCTTCGTCATAATCTTGGACTTCTAAACCGTATACTGTATTTTCTAATACGGTACGGTGCGGGAAGAGACCAAAGTTTTGGAAGACCATCGATATTTCTTCTCTTCTTGCTTGGCGAAGTTCCTCTTCATTCATCTCTGTGAGGTCTTTTCCATTTAAGTAAATATGACCTTTAGTGGGTTCTATTAAACGATTGAGCATTCGTACAAGTGTTGATTTACCGGAACCTGAAAGTCCCATGATGACAAATACCTCACCTTTTTTTACATCAAAACTCGCTTCACTTACTCCGACCGTCGCCCCTGTTGCTTCTAGAATTTCTGCTTTTGAAGAACCTGCTTCCAACATTTCCAGAGCTGCTTGTTCAGATTCTCCGAAAATCTTAGTTAGTTCTTCTACCCTGATGATCGTTTCTGCACTATTCTCTTCTATGTTTTTATCCATAGTTATTTTTTTGTTTTCAGTCCTCTCTTGTCTTTTCAGTAGTTTACAGTTCAACAAACCTAGTCTTTACTAAGGTAACAAAAATGGGCAAATATTGAAAACTTTATACCTTAAAAGACCAGTCATTTAACGCTTTCAATGCCTTATCAATAGTAATATGAGAATATAATGAGAATGTTACAAGTTGTAATATTTGATAAAATAATATAATCTTACTTCTTTTTGGAAATTCTATAAACTGCTCACAACAGT
>JBHWPB010000076.1:0-19921 GCA_043424675.1 Carnobacteriaceae bacterium
TCAAAATACAGAAAAGATTCCCACAGATGAATCTTTTGTCTTGGTAGCGCCACATGTCACTTGGTTAGATCCGGTTTTCCTCGCTCTGTCTGTTTCACCTCATGAACTGTTTTTCATTGCTAAAAAAGAGTTAGAAGATAAAGCACTGCTACGCTGGCTGATGAAACATATCAAAATCATTTTAGTCGATAGAGACAATCCAGGGCCCAGCGTGATCAAGGAACCAGTCCGCGTCTTGAAAGAAGACGAAAAAAATCTGCTTATGTTTCCAAGTGGTACGCGACATTCGAAAGATTTAAAGGGCGGAGCCTTAACTATCGCCCGTTTAAGCAAAAAGCCAATTTTGCCTGCTGTGTATGTAGGGCCTAGAACTTTAACAGATGTCTTCAAAAGAGAAAAAGTTACAGTACGTTTCGGTGAGCCGTTTTATCCGGGAAACCGCAAGGATACTGAAGCAGACACTGAAAAAATGATGAAATCATTTAAAAGCTTGTATGAAGAAATCAATACACAATCTTGAAAAGATAAATCCTTATATCCTGATAAAAAGCTGGAATACATATTTGAATGTACTCCAGCTTTTTTTGTATTATAGTTTAGTGTTGTTCGAAAAAAAGTTAACTCTTTGCTACGTTTTGCAGTTCGTACATCTCTTTATAGATGCCGCCGTATTCGATAAGCTCATCGTGTGTTCCTCTTTCAACGATACGACCGTGATCGAGGACTAAGATAAGATTGGCGTCGCGGATGGTTGAGAGACGATGAGCAATTGCGATAGTTGTACGGCCCTCACGCATCTTGCCAAGACCTTCTTGGATAAGTGATTCCGTTTCTGTATCGATATTAGCAGTAGCTTCATCTAAGATAAGGATGGTCGGATCTTGTGCGATGGTGCTCGCAAAAGAAATAAGTTGTCTCTGTCCGCTAGAATAAGATTGTCCGCGTTCACTGACTCGCTGGTCATACCCCTCGTCTAATGTAGCTATAAATTCATCTGCCTGCACAAATTCAGCTGCATCTCGGATCTCTTCATCCGTAATGCTTTCATCATACAGTCTGATATTATCTTTAATCGTGCCATAAAATAAGAAAGGGTCTTGAATAACCAAACCGAGGTGTCCCCTCAGCTCTTCTATAGGATAGTCACGGATGGAGCGACCATCAATCCTTACTTCTCCTTTTTGAAACTCATAGAATCGCATTAAGATGTTGATAATAGAACTTTTACCGCTCCCTGTCTGTCCCACTAAAGCGACCGTTTCTCCAGGTTCAGCTGTGAAGGTAATGTCATGTAAAACATATTCTTCATCGTCGTAAGAGAAACTGACATTATCGAATTCGATTTTACCTTCCGTAATCTCATAATCTGTCGCTTCGTTTTGTTCTGGTGCATACTCGTCTGCATCCACCACGCGCAGGATGCGTTCTGCAGAAATCACGCCGTCTTGAAAGAGGCTTAAATTATCCATCAATCGTGTCAATGGGTTAAATAAGTTACTAGCATAACTTGTGAAAGCATAGATGACACCAACCTCAATAAAACCAACAAAAGACCGCCCACCAAACAGTCCTAAAATAACTACGATGGAGAGCGCGTAGAAGAGATCTACGACAGGACTCAGGAGCGTCGCATTCAACTTAGTCATCGAAAATCGCGCTTGGAAGTGTTCGCCATTTATTTCTTCAAATTCATCTTGAAAACGCTTTTCCTGTCTAAATTGTTGGATAATGGATATTCCGTTAATCGATTCGGACAATTTAGTGTTCAAGATACTGTTCGTCCCTTTAATCTTTTGATAGAGACTCGTACTATATTTTTGATAGATATGAGCAACGATTGCGACTACCGGAAGAAAGAGTAAGATCCATAAAGTTACTTCGACATCTAAAAGCAGCATAGCTCCAATAGAAGTCATAATTCCAAAGACACTTCTTATAACAACAAGAAAAACATCCCAAAAGTTTTTCATAGCTTCTGTATCATTGGTCACTCTTGTTACAATCCAACCGACAGAGGTCTGGTCAAACCAGCGCATACCAAGTGTATGAATCTTTTCATACAAGCTGTCACGGATATTTTTAATAGTTTTTTCTGAAGCCATCCGGTAGAGATAGAGATTAAAAAACCAAGCAACAGCTTTGACAAGAGAAATCAGAAAATAGAGACCAGCAAAGATGAAAAGGACTTGCAGAGATAGGATATCTTCAGCTAAATAGTCGTCAATGAGAATCTGAACCACTCTAGGCAACACAACGTTTGTCAGAGAGACAATCAGTCCTAGAGTAATTGCGATAATAAATGTCCATTTATAAGGCGAAGCAAACTTGATGATGCGACGGACAATATTCATCTGATCTCTAAAGGGTATAGAATAACTCTCGGTAAAGCGGTCTTCTCTCGAATTTGATTCTGCCATTACGCCTCACCCCCTAGAGGTCCCTGTTCGAGTTGCTGCTGGTTGTACATCCTGCGGTACCAGGTATCTTCTTGTATTAACTCTTCATGCGTTCCACGCTCGGTAATTCTACCTTCATCCATCACTATAATTTCATCTGCACGCATAACACTTGAAATTCTATGCGCAGAAATTATGGTGGTTTGATTTGACCGGACTTCTTTTAACTTTCTTAAGATTTCTTCTTCTGTCTCCGCATCTACAGCAGACAGCGAATCATCTAAAATCAAAAGCTCTGGGTTCGTGATAAGCGCACGAGCAATAGCGACTCTCTGTTTTTGTCCACCAGAAAGTGTTACGCCCCGCTCACCCACCGTGGTCTCATAACCGTCTCTGAATTCTAAGATATCCTCATGAATGTCTGCTATTCTAGCGGCTTGCTGGACTTCTTCCATTGGTAAATCTGGATTTGAGAAACGAATATTTCCAGCAATCGTGTCTGAGAATAAAAAGTTTTCTTGTGGGACATAACCGATTTGTTTTAAGAGCGCATCGAGTGAATACTCTTTGACATCGTACCCCCCAAACATAATCTGACCTTCGTAGTTATCGTATTCTCTTAACAGCAGCTTGAACAAGGTCGTTTTTCCTGAGCCCGTCCTTCCAACGACTCCCAAGGTTTGCCCTTTCTCAAGCTCAAAGTGAACATCGTCTAAGACAATCTCATCTCCTGCAGGATATGAAAATTGATTAATATGATAGCGCAAGTCACCCGAAGCAGGGATTGTAACGGCCCCTTCTTCTTCAATAATCGAACTCTCTTCGTCCATCAAATCATTAATTCTTTCATAACTCGCATTTCCACGTTCAAGTAGATTAAACAACTGTCCTGTTGCCAGCATGGGCCAAACTAACATACCTATATAATTGATAAAGGTCACAAAATCTCCGATAGTAATTTCGTTTATCATGACTAAGTAGCCACCGAATATAATCGTAATGACGTTAGACAATCCTATAATTACCGTAATCATTGGATCGATAAGCGAGCTCAGCTGGTAGACGGACTGATTTTTATCGACGTTATCTTTTGTCTGTTCTCTGAAAGATTCAGTATCTTCTTCTTCTTGACCAAATGATTTGATTACTTTCATTCCTTGGATACTTTCCTGTACCTTGTTGTTCATATTAGAGAAAGCAGCCTGCGCCACTCTGTAACGATGGTGGAGTTTCTGCCCGATGACGCGAATGCCAAGAGCCAAGAAAAAAAGCGGGAGCATCGCAGCAAGTGTCAATCTGATATCCACTACAATAATCATTGCAATGATTGTGGTCAATCCTACACTAAAGATATCGGCCACCATCAAAATACCGCCGCCTGCCACCATTCTGACATTGTTCAGATCGTTGGTCGCGTGAGCCATTAAATCTCCGGTACGGTATTTATCATAGAACTCCCCATCCATCTCCATAAAATGATTGTATAGTCTTTGCCGGATGATGTATTGAAGTCGAGAAGCGTTGCCCCAAATATTCAGTCTCCAGATGTACCTCAATGCATACTGCGCGGCTGCAATAAGAACGAGCACAACGATCCAAGTTATTAGGATCTGTGGAGTTAAGGCGTTTTGGGCAATTTCATCGACAACAATCCCTATAATCCTAGATGGAAAGACGTTCAATATCGCTACAAATAATAGGGCTAAAATCCCTGCTGCATAACTTTTTTTCTCTCTGTTAAAAAACCAATTCAGCTTCTTAAATATCTCCATTTACTTCGTCTCCTAACAAATATGGATGGTAGAGAAGCAGTCCTTTTATTCCATGTTGTCATCCATATTTCTGCGCATCGATTTCATAATTTGCTGAACTTTCTTTTCAGAAGGTTTTTGTCCCATCTGCATCATCATCATGCGAAGTGTGTTTTCATCAATCGGAGGATTTTTCTTAAAATAATCCTTCATATAATTACGAGCAAGATAGAAACCTCCAATAAGTCCTCCGACAAGTGCAACGATTATTAATAAAATAGCTAACCATAGATCCATTTATTTATTCTCCTTTTCGGTATCTTCTAAGTGACGATTGTGTATTCTTTTTTCTTTTTGAACTTTCTTAAGTTTACTTGGTGTCACATCTTTTCCTTCAGGGTCTATAATTTTCATCCCTTCGAGTTCTTTTTCAAAAGAAGATCTGAAGGCTTTGAGATAGGCTTTTCGCAAGCGTTTTTGTTCTTTTTTCTCTTCCTCTGTCAACTCTTCTTTTTTCGCTTTATTAGCAAGTTCATTGATTCTCTCTAATAAATCATCGTGAAGCATAGATACAACCTCCTCTTACAAATTTCGTCATGTTTTACTTTACATGATAAATTATTATTTTGCCATTATCTAATTTTGTTTAACTCTTTCTAAATACAAAATGGCAATGCGAACGTTTGTTTGAATAATAATACAAATTATGATAGTATTGGAATGAATTATAAGTTCAACTGAAAGGTGTGAAAAAAGTGATTAAACCCAACTCAAGACAATATGAAATATTAGAAACAATCTATAAAGCAATTGAAAAAAAAGGGTTCCCCCCTACTGTTCGCGAGATAGGCAAAGCTGTTGAACTTTCCTCAACATCTACCGTTCATGGCCATCTTTCTCGTCTCGAAGAAAATGGCTACATCAAACGTGACCCCTCAAGCCCTAGAGCCATTGAAATAACAGTGCAGGGATTGGATACTCTAGATAAGAATCCTCAAAGTGATATGATTCCTATCCTGGGAACAGTAACTGCTGGTGAGCCTATTACAGCTATTGAAGATGCAGAAGACTTTTTCCCGCTCCCTGATGAATTGAAAACTAAAGAACAGATTTTATTTATGCTCAATATACGCGGGGATAGTATGGTGGAAGCCGGAATATTAGACGGCGATTATGTCATCGTGCAGCAGCAATCGAGTGCATATAATGGCGACATCGTCATTGCGATGACTGACGATAACGAAGCAACATGCAAAAGATTTTATCGAGAAGATGATTATATCAGGCTTCAACCTGAAAACAAAGCCATGGATCCGATTATAATAGATGATGTTTCTATCCTTGGAAAAGTTGTCAGTTTGTATCGACCATCGCTTTATTAAAAATAAACATTGAATCTTATCAGCGAATCCACATGGGTTCGTTTTTTCTATGAAGATACTCTTCTTTTATCTATAAAAAACTCCCTTACAATTAACACGCCATGTCAATATAATAAGGAAGCTTCTTTTAATAACACTATCCGATTCATTTTGCTTGTATCATTGCAAGCTTTCCCCGTCTTTTTCCAGCGCTTCTCGAATTAAATCTACAGCTAAGTCTTTACGCTTAGTACCTTCAATAAGGTGCTTATCATTTACTAGCAGCGCTGGGACAAGTGTGATGCCTTTTTTATTTATCCACTCAAAATCTTGTAACTCTTTTATTTCTGTTTGAGGATCTCTGAAAGCCTTCCCCCACTCATCAAGATCTAGAGAAGCATCTGAGATAAGAGCTTCAATGATTTCAATTTGACTGATATCTCTCACTTCTTCAAAAAAAGCAGATTGAAATAAATCTAATAAGTCCCAAGGATCGCCTCCGATACTTACACCTGCTCGTATCGCGAGCATAGGAAGTCTGGAATCGGGATATTGAAAGGTAACTTCCTCTAGTTTGGAGACATTGAAACGTCTCTCTTCATCTATTCGGTTAGCCAACTCCCATTTGTTCCTCATCTCTTTCATACCACCGCGATCATATTTATCGGCTGAATAAGGTTTCCAGCGCAAGGGGAAGGAGCGATGAGTCACTTCTAAAGCAAGATATTCTGTTTTTATCTGACGCAATCTTCGCGACATAATAAAACAATGACCGCATAAAACATTATGAGTGAAAGTTATCTTCATTTTTTTACATCCTTTGAAAAGCTCAGTATTCTAATAAAGCAAATATATCGTAACCTGGTATTTTTTCTCTTCCTTTTAAATCGACGAGTTCTATAAGAAATGCGCTGCCTACCACATTTCCACCCAGTTCTTCAACAAGTTCGATTGTAGCAGAAAGAGTTCCTCCAGTAGCTAGAAGATCATCTACCACTAAAATATTCTGTCCCTCTTGAATAGCATCTGTGTGTATTTCTAAAGTATCATCTCCATATTCGAGACCGTAATCGACAGAGAGGGTTTCTCTTGGAAGCTTATCACTTTTTCTCGCTGGAGCGAACCCTATACCCAATTCATAAGCAACTGGGCAGCCGATAATAAATCCGCGGGCTTCTGGTCCGACAATCATATCGACGTCTTTTTTACGAGCATAGTCTGCTATTTCTTGAATAGCATATCGAAAGGCCTCACCATCTGACATGAGAGGGGTGATGTCACGGTAAGTTACACCCGGCTCTGGAAAATCTTCTATACTTGCTATGTACTTACTTAAATCCATCTTCTTCCTCCATTAATTTTTTAACAAATCTGACAACTCAGAAATAGAACTATACAATAATTGTTCTTCAGTTTTCATCTTTTCTCTTCTTCTTTTAACACTGTCAAGTGATTTTATATCAACTTGTTCAGGTGAAGACAGCGGAGTTAGGACTCCATTTTCTATTGTAACAAATTTTGCTTCTTGAAACACCTCTAGCATAAAAATAAGCTGTCTGGGATCTAATTTTAGATAGTGAGCCAAGCTCTTTGTTTTTCCTGATAAATCTAGCTCTGAATGAGTTTGGATATATTTATAAAGGCGGGCAAATTCTTCTCTTTTCGGAATCCCCTGGAAGTAAGCATCCTCTAGAGAATAAAAAACAGCATAAATAGTCTCAATGTTATTGTGTTCTAAAGTCAATAAGACACTCTCAGTATGGGTCGGACAATCGACAAAAACCAAACGGGAACAGCTGCTGCGAAACGCTTCAGCTTCTTCTTGGCTCTTTAATAGATACAGATTAGTCAATTCCGGGAACCTATCTTGAACTTTCTCATGCATTTTTTCAGTAAAAAATATATAATCTACAGCCTCTAATTCCCATATTTGGTCAGGGATGTGACGGGATCGGCTGTCAATAACTTGCGTATGTGAGGTATCAATCTCTTCAACGTTCACTTGAGTATTCACCATACCGTTCCATTCATTTAACTCTAACTTCCCGGCAACATCCACAACGGGGTCCACACCCAAGCGATCTAATAGATCTCCTTCACGAAAAGCGATCATTTCAACTTTTGCCTTATCCTGTTCTAACTGTCCTTTTAAATGAGTCTTGTTTGCTCCGATTTTTCTCCAATTTTTCCCCGTCACCTCATAGAAGCCAAAGAGAGGCTGCTCGTGACCTGTTCCATAAGGGGATAACTTCTCGATTTCTTCTACCAATCCTTCGGAAACATCAGATATTGCGAGAGCCATATCCACATTCAAAGTATCTACAAAGTTCTCTTTCTCGAAGTCAGCTTTTACTTGTTTATTCATTCTTTCTTTAAGAGGTTCTAAGTTCGCTGTTTTAACAGTCAACCCCGCTGCCATCTCATGACCGCCGAATTTCTCTAGAAGTTCAGCTTCCCTCTCTAGGGCTTGATATAAATCGTAAACTTCAATGCTTCGTCCCGAGCCTTTGGCGTACTGTCCTTCGACATCGATGGAAAATACTAAGGCTGGCCGTCCTGTACTTTCAACAAGGCGACTCGCTACAATACCAATCACTCCTTCATGCCAACCTTTTTTAGCAACGATGTGGACAGCATCATCTGGATTAACTTGTTCCTTGGCTTCTGTCGTGATATCTTCAACCAGTTCCTTACGCTCATTATTTAATCTGTCGAGCTCTTGTGCAATTTCATCGGCTCTTGTTTTATTGAAACTTAAGAGTAACTCGACTCCTAACTCAGCATCTTTCATTCTTCCAGCTGAGTTAAGGCGCGGACCTATAATAAAGCCGATCGTAGCTTCATCGATCGAATCTAACTGAACACCCGCTGCTTCATATAGAGACAACAACCCTATACGTTGCGTTTTCGCCATGTGCTCGAGTCCAACTTGAACGATAAAGCGATTTTCATCTTTGAGTTTTACCAGATCTGCTACTGTCCCGATAGCCGCTAAATCAAAATATTCATAAGGGATTTCTTCTAGCAAGGCAGCTACAAGTTTCAAGGCAACACCTACCCCTGCTAATTTTCCGAAAGGATAATTCCCTTCAGGATGCTCCGGATGGATAACAGCGTAAGCTTTAGGAAGTGTATCCGACATTTGATGGTGGTCTGTGACAATCACATCCACACCTTGTGCTTGAATTTCTTCAATTTCCTCATGACCTTGGATACCATTATCGCATGTGATAATTAAAGTTGTGCCTCTGTCTTTTATCTTATGAAAAGCTTCTTTATGAGGTCCATAGCCTTCTGTGAACCGATTAGGGATATAATAATCACATTCAGCTCCTAACGACTCTAGAGCTTCTACTAGTAAAGTAACGCTGGTAATGCCATCCGCATCATAGTCTCCATAAACTGTGATTTTCTCCCCTTCAATAACAGCCTGTCTGATACGTTCTACTGCTTTCTCCATATCAAACATTAAGAAAGGATCGTAGAATTTTTCAGGATTCGGCTCCAGTAAATCGTGAACCTCATCCTTTTCTACCAATCCCCGCTGCAAACATAGTTTAGCAAAAATTTCAGAACTCCCCAGCTCTGCAGCAAACCGCTTTACTTCAATCTCTGATGGTGCTTCGAGTAAACGCCATTTCTTTTTATTACGCACATGAACACTCCTTTGAACTTAACTAATATAACAAACTATATCCTTATTGATGGAGATTATATAGAGCCGTTCTCCTTCTTCGCAAAAAAAGAGAGAAAAGCGACTCTGGCACTTTTCTCTACGACCCTCTATTGAAAATATTGGCGAGCGAAGTGAAACAAAAGCTAATCCCAATCGTGTCTTGTCCGTTCACTTCTGCTTCTCGGCCCATCTTCTCCCATATCGATATTTTGTCTCGGTTGAAGATTTTGACTCTCGGACCCCTTTCTTTCCCTATCGAATTGTTCTCGCTCTGTTTCTAAATTATCTCTATCCGTCTGCAATTTCTCTTCATTTCTCTTTACTTCCCGATGACGTGAAAAGGCAGTGGCAGAAGCTACTAGAACAGCAATAAGTGCACCGGTAAGTAAACTCGCTAAAATGACGATACTCAGCGGCCAGTCAACGGAACCGAAGCCAAAATTAATTTCCACAGGATCACTATTGATAACAGCAAACCAAGCAACAAGTAAGACTAAGATTAAGGCACCAATTAATCCCCAATTTTTTCTCATGAGAAACCATCCTTTCTCTTACTTTTATTCTATAGGGTAACTTCTGAGAAGTCATGCATTAAGTCTGTATTTGGAAAAATTGTTCGCGCTTCTTTCTCTAACTCTCTAGCTGCTTTTCCAACATATCGCGAACTGATATGAGTAAGCAACAATTTTCCAACAGAAGCATCACGCGCTACTTCAGCAGCTTCGATATTCGTAGAATGGTTGTAGTCTTTGGCGAGATCTTTATTCTGGTGACTAAAAGTACTCTCGTGAACTAATATGTCGGCGTCTTGTGCCAGTTCGATACTTGCTTGTGTTTTTTTAGTATCGCCCAATATCGCGATGATTTTTCCTTTTTGAGTAGGACCGAGATAATCTTTACCATCCAACACGCGCCCGTCCTCCAACTCTACGGTTTCTCCTGCCTTGAGTTTTCCGTAGAGTGGTCCTGAAGGCACCCCTTCTTCTTGTAACTTATCGACTAGTAATTCTCCTTGTTTATCTGCTTCTACAATTCGAAAACCGTAAGATGGAAGACCGTGCTTTAATTTTTTATAGCTGACTCTCATTCTATTCTCTTGGAACAAAACGCCTTCTTCATCATTGAATTCATGGAAACGCAAACGATATTTAAGGTAAGTTCCTGATGTTTTTAAGCTGGTCAGGACATATCTTTTAATCCCTTGAGGACCATAAATATCAATAGGTTCTTCTCCACCCTGAAAGGCACGGCTGGATAAAAAACCAGGCAACCCAAAGATATGATCTCCATGTAGATGCGTTATGAATATTTTACTGACTTTTCTCGGTTTTAATGTTGTCCTGAGAATCTGTTGTTGAGTACCTTCTCCGCAGTCAAACATCCACATGGTGTTATACTCATTCAACATCTTTAATACAGAACTTGAAACATTCCTCTGTTTGGACGGTACCCCTGACCCTGTTCCTAAAAATAACAATTCCATTGATTACTTCCTTATCTAATAAATATTACTCTTGAAATTCGAATTCTAATCCATCAAGAACCACCGTATCTCCATTTTTAGCACCGCGCTCACGAAGGGCTTCATCGATTCCCATTCCTCTGAGTTGTCTTGAGAATCTGTTGATAGATTCATCATAACTAAAGTTTGTCATCTCGATGAGACGTGAAAGTTTTTCACCTTCGATACTCCATGTCTCTTTGTCGAGCTGATTAATAATAAACGGTTCCTCTTCGTCCTCTAAGGAATAGACATGGACTTCTGGTTCCTCTGTTGTTTTTTCAGGCAAGGGTGTTTCTTCAAGCATTTGGTAAGTGATCTCCATGAGACGCTTGACGCCTTGTCTTGTAGCAGCAGATATCTCATGCACCACAGGCTCCACGCCGTACTTTTCTTTATACTCCATCTTAAATAACTCTAAATTATCGGCTGCGTCAGTAGCATCCATTTTGTTGGCAACAATAATTTGAGGACGCTCGGAAAGATCTACTTCGTAATTCTTAAGTTCTGCATTTATTTGTTCAAAGTCTGTGAAAGGATCGCGTCCTTCGAGACCGCTCATATCGATGACATGGAGAAGGACTCTCGTTCTTTCAATGTGTCTCAGAAAGTCAATCCCTAGTCCAACTCCTTCGCTGGCTCCTTCGATGAGTCCAGGAAGGTCAGCTAGAACGAAACTTTGCCAATCAGAAACTCTTACTACACCTAGATTAGGCGTAAGAGTTGTAAAGGGATAATTCGCGATTTCTGGCTTCGCACCAGAAACAGCAGCCAGCAAAGTTGATTTTCCAACACTTGGAAAACCGATAAGACCCGCATCGGCTAGTAATTTTAATTCCAGCTGGATAGTTCTTTCTTCTCCAGGCTCCCCGTTTTCAGCAATTTCAGGTGCCGTGTTGCTGTGGGTAGCGAATCTTTTGTTTCCGCGGCCTCCCCTTCCTCCGTGAGCCACGATAACCTCTTGGCCATGTTCTGTCATATCAGCGATCAGTTCACCTGTCTCTTCGTCTTTAATGACAGTTCCGGGAGGGACAGGGACAATGAGATCTTTGGCACCCTTCCCGTGCATCCCTTTTGACATACCGTTTTCTCCGCTATTCGCAGTGAAATGAGGATTATATCTAAAATCCATCAGTGTGTGAAGTCCTTCGTCAACAACAAACTTGACATCGCCACCTTTACCGCCATCCCCCCCTGCGGGGCCACCAGCAGGGACATACTTCTCACGTCGGAAAGCGACAATTCCGTTACCGCCGTCTCCAGCTTTTGTATATATTTTTGCATAATCAATAAAATTAGACATGGTTTCACCTCTTTCTTTTAGTTTTCGTACAAAATAAAAACTGAGCAAAAAGCTCAGTATATCTCTTGCCTTTATTCTAATAAACATCATCAAACTTTACAAGTTCTTTACGCAAAGCATCATTAAATGTCACTAGGGCTTCCTCTCTTTTGCTTTCAGATAACTCTAAATGAGTCAAGATATCGTTCTTCGAATAATAGGGCCCTTCACATTCCTTACGAATACTTTCAGAGTTCGTAAAATCAATAACAATCGGACTTCTCTTGGCCGGGCTTGAGAGTCCCTGTGAATTTGTGACTGGGACAGGAATATCTAATAAGACAGGATCGAGTTCTTCTAAAAGTAAAATACTGTCGGTCGCTGCAAGATAAAATTCTGGTTTATCCCTATCGACAGCAAAAAATACTTTCGAGTCATGTTCAGGAGTGATATACAAGGTCCAGCTGTTAAGTTCCTGTGTTAACTTTTCAGTTTTTGGATAACGCTTCGTCATGATTGAAATATGATTAAACCCGCTCCGGTATAAAAGTTTTCCATAAAATCTGACTTGTTCTGGTCTGCCGTATATGACAATACGTTTATCTTTAAAGGAGGTCAGGTACTCTCGAATTTTTCGTACAGTATTATCGGGAATAGCATTAAACAAACCTGCTAAAGCATCAGACTGCTTCATCTCCGAGATAAAATCAGCAATTTCTCGAATCGCATATTTCAACAATCTTTGTTTTTTCTCAAGCACTTCCTCGGAGAACTTAATGGAGTCTTCATAATTCTCTATCATTTGTTCACTGGAATGCTTAAGGGTGTCGATTCCAGATTGTAGAATAAAAACGTGTTCCAGCACATGAGAATTAAACATACTATAAGTATCTAAGATAACTTCATCGATATCCCGTTCTGTTTCTTGAGCAAGATAACCGATAAAATCACCATGCTTAAACACTTCTTCGTCTACCATAAAGTAATATTCGGTTCGAACACTATTAGTAAAAATAAACACTTCTTCAACACCTGAGATTTGATTCAAATATTGAAGCTGATCTCTTTTTTCGTTTTCGGAAAGTAAATATTTTTCTTTATTATCCAGACTTACTGTCTCTATATTTACTCCGTACAATAAGAGTTTCATTTGTGACACTGTCCTCTCATTAATACCTTCACTTAATTCAGGTATGAGTCAATAATACTCCAAGCTTTAGTTTTTCCTTCACTAGTTTCTGATGAAAAGAAAACAATTCGGTCTTCTTCTCTCATATTAAAGTATGATTGATATTCATTCTTTCTTTTATTTTTTTCGTTTTTCTTCAGTTTATCTACTTTTGTAGCGATTATGAGCACATCTAATTCATTGTATTTCAAATAATCAAACATCTGTATGTCTTCTTTAGTTGGTTTATGCCTGGCATCTACAACTAAAATAGCCAATTTTAATGACATTCTAGTCTCAAAGTACTCTTCCATCATCTCAGCCCATTTATTTCGTTCTTCAGCTGAGACTTTGGCGAATCCATAGCCTGGAACATCGACAAAATAAAAAGCATCATTTATAAGGTAAAAGTTGATGGTCCGTGTCTTTCCAGGTTTACTCGAAGTTCTAGCCAATCCTTTTCTATTAATCATCTGGTTAATAAAAGAAGATTTTCCTACATTAGAACGGCCGGCTAGCGCTATCTCTGGCAGGTTATTATTAGGATACTGTTCAGCACTGACGGCGCTCATTACAATCTCTGCACTGTTTACTTGCATAACAAAAATCCTCCTTAGTTTACAATCTTTACAATCCTATTACAAACAAGCACTCTCTATATTTTAACAAAAAAAAAGAATATTGGAAGGAATTCCAACATCCTTTTTCATTTAACCATTAATTTTATGAAACTTTTTCTCCTTGATCATTATAGTAAGTGGCTTTTTCCTCACCAATAACTGTTTCTCGTGTGATTAAGACCTCTCTGACTTCTGGATGCTGCGGCACATCATACATCACATCGAGCATAATCTCTTCTATAATCGAGCGCAGTCCACGGGCCCCAGTCCCTCTTTTGATAGCGAGAGAAGCAATTTCTGTTAAGGCCTCTTCTTCAAACTCGAGTTTTACCTCATCGATTTCCATTAGTCTTTTATATTGTTGGACCAAGGAATTTTTTGGAACTGTCAGAATTTGAACAAGTTCTTCTTCGTCAAGCTCCTCTAGTGTCGTAATAATAGGGAGACGCCCGATGAATTCCGGGATTAAACCATAGTTTTGCAGGTCTTCAGGAGTAATTTGTTGATTGATCGTTTTTTCTTCTTCCATTTGACTAGAAGCTGAATTTCCAAAACCAATAACTTTTTCACCTAATCTATTCTTGACAATAGATTCAATCCCTGCGAAAGCTCCTCCTACAATGAATAGAATATTCTCCGTATTCATTTGAATCATTTCCTGGTTAGGGTGCTTTCTGCCGCCTTCAGGAGGAATATTCGCTTCTGTACCTTCTAGTATTTTAAGCAGAGACTGTTGAACACCTTCACCACTTACATCTCTTGTAATTGAAACATTTTCACTTTTCTTCGTGATTTTATCAATCTCATCAATATAAATAATCCCTTGCTCTGCTGCGGCAACATTCATGTTGGCGTTAGCAAGTAATTTCTGTAAAATATTCTCTACGTCTTCTCCCACATAACCTGCTTCTGTTAAAGTCGTCGCATCTGCTATCGCAAATGGAACATCTAAAATACGAGCCAGAGTCTGAGCAAGATATGTTTTACCTGATCCTGTCGGGCCGATTAAGAGAACATTACTTTTTTGAAGTTCTGTCTCTTCTTCCTCGTCTTCAGCAGGCGCTGCTACACGTTTATAATGATTATAAACAGCAACTGATAAAATCCTCTTAGCGTCCTCTTGCCCTATAACATATTCATCTAATCTTTCATTGATCTCGTGTGGCTTTAAAACTCCATCAATTTCCCCGTCAAAGCCTTCTTGTTTTAACTGTTCGTCTATAATTTCTTTCGATAAATCTATACATTCATTACAAATATAGACGCCAGGTCCGGCAACGATTTTTTCTACTTGATCTTGTGATTTCCCACAAAAAGAACAAGAGATTAAATCCATGCCGTCATTATTATCCTTATACATCTTTAGCTTCCTCTCCAGTGATGTACTTTTTACAATAGTTACTTTAACATATCCTATCCAGCATCAAAAATTTTTTGTTCTTTTTATATCTAAACTCTACTATAAAAGTTATATGCCGGCTAATTTTATAACCTTATTAGAAAAACAAAGGGCTTGGCATCAGTCAAGAAACGACTTATTTGCCTAGCCCCATTATTTATATAGTTCTCCAAGGTCTTTCATCAGGCCCTTGCTTAATCTTCTTCAGATTCTTCTGTTTCTTCGTCTTCCTGTTCTAAGACTTCATTAGCAGAATCCGTAATTAAGTCAATTGCTTTCTTCATTTTAATGTCATGTTCTAACATATCATCTGTTAGAGACTGGCGGACCATAGCTTCGTCTAATTCGTATGTTTCTGCCAATTCAGCGATTTCTTTTTCCTTCTCTTCTTCAGATGCTTCAATCTCTTCTTCTGCAATGATCTCTTCAAGAACAAGATTTGTACGAACACGTAATTCTGAACCTTCAGACATTTGCTCTTTTAAATCATCTTCGCTTGTGTTTGTCATCTGGAAGTACATATCAGGTGCAATGCCTTGTGATTGTAGGTTATTTAAGAAAATATCCATCTGACGTTGTGTGTCCTCTTCGATCATCGCTTCTGGAAGCTCTTCGATTTCAGCATTTTCTACCGCTACACGGATCGCTTCATCTTCTTTCGCTTCACGAGCGATTTCTTCTTTGCTTTCTTGAAGTTCTTTATGAGTTTTTTCGCGTAATTCATCGAGAGTTTCTACTTCATCGTCAATGTCTTGCGCAAAATCATCGTCTAACTCAGGAAGTTGACGCTCTTTTACTTCATGGACCGTTACTTCAAAGACAGCATCTTTTCCAGCAACCTCTTCAGAACCATAGTCCTCTGGGAAGGTCACTTTGACATCAAGAGTTTTTCCAGGTTCTGCACCAATTAATTGGTCTTCAAATCCAGGAATAAAGGATTCTGAGCCCAACTCTAGTGAATAGTTTTGTGCACTTCCACCTTCAAACTCTTCCCCGTCGATTTTTCCTACGTAATCGATGACAACAGTATCGCCTTCTACTGCAGCATCTTCTTTCAAGACAAGCTCGGCATACTCTTCACGTTGTCCTTCTAGGAATGCTTCAACTTCCTCATCTGTCACCTCAATATCTTGCTTGTGAATGTCAAGGCCTTTATATTCCCCTAATTCTACTTCAGGTTTAGTGACGATTTTTGCGAGGATCACCCAGTCTTGGTCTTTTCCGACTTCTTCAATATCAAGTTCTGGTTCAGCCACAGGTTCAACGCCTGTTTCTTCAACCGCTTCTGCATAAGCAGGAGGAATAAGTTGGTTAAGTGTATCTTCATATAACGCTTCTTCTCCATACATGCGGTCAAAAACTTTACGAGGAACTTTTCCTTTACGGAATCCTGGAACCTGTATATCCTTCTTTGCACGGTTAAAAGTACGGTTTAACCCCTCTTTTACTGTTTCTTTATCAATTACAATGCGCAATTCACCTGTTGTTGCGCCTGTCTGTTTAAATGTATCTGACATGTTATACTCCCTTCGAATAATAATTTTACATACCTACGAATAATAACGTATTCAAACAAAATTGTAAACTTTAATTTAATTACTCTGTGATAAGCCTCATCAAAACTTAAAAGCAGATAATCTTTCAAACCATTTCTTTAAGTCTCCTGCTGCTCCCTCTGGATAAGCAGAATAATCTATAGAGTCATCACTAAATTTATCGAGGTAGAAATCAATCCATAACTCAGGAAAAGTAATAACATCATCAATATAAGGATAAAGTTGGATAATTTGCATATCCAACTCTTGGCTTACCATTTCATGCAGGCTTGGATTATCTCCTAACCGTTCTTCTAACTTTTCATGCAGAATCTGAACAGTAGTATTTTCTTCCAGCGGCCGTATTTCGTTAATACAGATGATTTTCTTTTCATCAAACCATAGAAAGTTCATTTTTTCTGTCGACTGCGAGACGTCGTACTGACTCAACAAAAGCACTGCACTCGACCGGATGAGTTGATACGTCGTAGGATTCGTTGCAATGACTTCTAAGATATGAAATTGATCATCGAAATTAAGTTTGTTTGTTTCTTTAAGTATACTCAGCTGTTCCATAAGGGGAAACTGAGCGATAGAATAGCTTCGTTGAGTGATTTCTTCTTCTGCTGCACGCTGTTCTTTTTCTGAATAGCGACGCTCTTCTTTCAGGGTGTCCTCTAAAAATTCTTCTACATCTCCTGTGAGTTTCTCACTTTTACTGTATCTCATCATCAAAGCTTCTGCTTTCAAGAAATCTCTAACTTTTATCAGAGTTAATATATAAGCTATAAGTACCGTTTCGTTTTCCTGAGTCCACTGCGGATACTCATCAGCCAGCTCCATCGCTTCTTCAAACAGTTCCATCTCTACAAGTGTCAAGAAGTAATGACTAAAACTTGTATAATTTTGATTGAGTTCAAACGCTTTTTTATAATAGTCCAATGCTTTTTCAAAATTACCTGTTATTTTTTCTCTGAGACCACTGATGATATAGTGTTGAAAGTTTTTAGGAAAATCGATCATATTATCTACAACAAGCGCCTCCTTTATTTTTAATTAAGACAAAACACTCGTCATTTTCCACTTAAATATAATACGACTCATAAAATCAATTGTAAGCAAATTCTGCCTCCCCTTATCCATCAGAGTATACCCTCTTAAGTAAAGCAAAGGCCGCTTCTGCTTTCATAAGCGGCTGGTTCTACTCAGACCCAAATATATAAAACTATTTATCCAAGAATTCTTCAATGTCCTTAAAGTTAACTACTGTGCGCTCTTCGAGTAATTCTTGCATCTCCTTTGCAGAACGCCCCCAATCGATAAGGATAACAGCACTGTTGTCTAGGAGTTTTTCAATTTTCCCTACAATCGGTTCATTGCGAAATGTGAATTTCACTATTTCTCCTTCATCTGGACGGATATCTTCTTTTATAAAGTCAATCACTTTGACTGCTTCTTCATAAGGCTGTTCTAGCAGCTTAGCAATTCTAGAGTTACTTGAACCTTTGCGTAATTCTGTTTTAACTAACTTCTGTGTTTCTGCATCAACCTTTATCTTTTCATCTTTTGCCATAATAGCCTCGCTTCCTTTTTTACTCTGTGTTTCATTATAACAAACACTTCGAATAATAACTATTGATTTTTCTGAGATTCGTTATAACTTTGGGCTTTCAGACCGATTTTTTTAAGCCCTTCCGACAATTCATGCAGCTCCTCTACATCTAAGTCAGAAAAAAGCTCTACAATAAAGTCTTGATGGATGGGAAAGAAATCTCTAATAAAACTCTCGCCTTCAGGAGTTAACTCCACTATGGAAACTCGTTTATCTTTTTCCCCTGGTTTTCTGATTAAAAGACCTTTATCTTCTAACTTGTTTAGAACATACGTTAAACTGCTGTTTGCGATTAATATATTAGCGCTTATTTCTTGTGTAGGATGCGGTCCCTTGTGATATAAAAGTTCTAACACTGCAAACTCAATAAACTTTATTTCTTGCTGTTCAACATTATATTCTAGAGAACGCGTGATACTTCTACTTCCTCGGAGCAATATTCTTAATAATCTGAGTGATTCTTCTTCGCGGTTCATTATATGACCCCCTTATATATTCATCTAGCACTCTACTATTATACCATATTAAGTTAATTTTTATTTAAGTTCATTAGAACTATTCTAAGGTTTTTTAGTACTATTATAACTTGCATATCATTTTTTAGTTATATTAGAACAAAATGGCAGATCCTCTTTAAGGCGTTCCGTAATTCTCATCCTTATTCATAAAAAAGCTTTAGGAACTTCCTAGCTTACTTGCCAGACTTTTGGATGAAGGGGATTACTATGCGGTCGAGAAGCAGGTTTGTTATAATTAAAATAAGTTTAAAAGGAGGGATGACTATGAAAAAGCTCATAGCATTATTAAGTATAACCAGTATGCTGCTCGTTGGATGTGGGGCTGGAGGCACAGATGAAACGGATACACCTTCTGACGCAGATATGCCGACAGAAAACTCAGAAAGAGAAGACTTTGAAGAAGAGGCAGATGAGGCTCAAGATTTGGCGTCAGGTGGAATAAACGACTAACCCCTATCTATATCACACCAACTTAGATTGTAAGAGGGATCTGGTATATGAAAAAAAGCAGCTTAATCGCTGCTCTTTTTTCCCGGTCACTTTATAACGTCTCAGGAGGGATTCGAACCCCCGACCCTTCGCTTAGGAGGCGAATGCTCTTTCCAACTGAGCTACTGAGACAACTCTGTAATCTCGTGTTCTTTGAATACGTGTTGCATCGTTGTCAAAAGGAAGGTTCTCGGTTAGAAAACAGTTCCCAAGATAACAAAGAAGTCATCGGCATTAACTGCCGATGACTTCTTTGGTTGTTGTATAATATAACGTCCCAGGAGGGATTCGAACCCCCGACCCTTCGCTTAGAAGGCGAATGCTCTATCCAGCTGAGCTACTGAGACTATTTGCTGCAACACAAATTATATTACACCCTTCTCGAAATAATGTCAAGCGCTTTTTTATACTTCGTCTTTTTTTGTTAAATTTTCTTATGAAAAATCGAGAGAGGATTGCACCCAAGGGGAATTCGGCTTTGCTTTTCCCAATACAATATACTCTTGGCTTTCAGGATCAAATTCCTCATTCTGAACGATCGTTTCCTGTTTCAGTTGAATCAGCACTGCTCCTTTTGAAGCCGGTATGGAAACGCGATATGGGATTAAAATTT
>JBHWPB010000077.1:0-2722 GCA_043424675.1 Carnobacteriaceae bacterium
TCATCGTCGTAGAAGCAAATGGGTGTACCGTCAATAAGCTTATATGTTTTGCCATAGATAAATGGCAACGTCTTACACGTTGTCTTACCGTAGTTAGCAATAAAATTTGCGGCTTTTAAGAACTTGTCGTTCTCGTTCAGATAGCCGTCGAAAAGACCAAAAGAGTGCTTTTTCTTCGAATCTGCGATAATTGCAGAAATCTCGTCATAATCCTTGTTATAACTCTTATGCAGGTAAGGATTAGTATCCTTTATATTAGCAATAATAAGGTTATCAAGAATCTTAGAATAGTTTGTGCCGAGAAAGGAATTGTTACTGTTAGAAGTGTTAGCAATCTTAAAAGTTGTAGTCTTACTCATATAGTCAGCCAATATTTAAAAGTTTAACAATATGCTTATGTTTCAACGATATTGTTATACATTAGGTCATTCTCGAATTCAAGAATACACGGTTTTCCTGCATCTCTGTTTTTCAAGATATGCATAAATATTTTATTGTTTGTAGGTAAATGACTCGGACCGTATTCTTGTATACCAAGTATTTCCGGCCTGTGAATTACCATTACGTAATCACTGGCCTGAAACATAGCATCTGAAGAACTCAAATCACTTCGCATTGGATAGTGAGAGAGTGGGTTGTTTATCCTTTCAGAAGACTCAATATTTCTATTCATCTGTGCTAATTGTACTACAGATGTCATTGGTAGTTTTTTTACCTGAATGAATACTCTTTCAAGTTCGCTTATTGTTTCTATTACAGAACCAACTTGTTTTGTCAAAAGAGCATGATCGTATACAATTATAAAGTGTTTATTAGTACCTCTAACGTATTGATCATAGAAAGCTTGAATTGTTTCTTTTACCTGCATAGGAGTACCAGGATCGTCTACAAAATAGATTGGGTATTCCTTTAGCTGATTGGATACAGCGACAACTTTTCTGAACGTATCGTCGTCGAGGCTCGTTTCCGAGCTATACAAAGTCGAAGTCGTTCTCCTAAGCTTATTAGAGAGCGTTCTTCCAACTTGCCTAAATCCAACCATCTCTAATGAGAAGTTCAAGATGATAATATCTTCTGTAGGATTTAAATCAATTATATCTGTGGTAAGTTCATTTGCAAACGAACTTTTACCCGAACCCGAAATACCAGCTATGGTAATAACGACATTTGGTTCAATGCCTCCCATACACTGCTTATTGAACTTAGTCCATCTTGTCTTTAAAGATGTGATAGACTTGTCTCTTCGTCCAGCTATATATGCTACAGCTTCTTTTGTGACTTGAGACATTGAACGTATGTTAGATAAGTTCTGTTCCATACGCAGTCGAGTTTGTTTTCGTGTCTGACATTTCTTGCTCAGATTCTTCCCAAGCATGTTCTACTAACCACTTGTACATAGTTTTCATGTAGCCTAATTTACCGGTTCTAACCTTTTTAGATACTTCGAAATCTAAGCATTCTATAAGGTGTTGAGCCATGGCTTCACTAAGTCCTGTATACAAATTAAACAAGTGATGACACCTGTTTATATTGGTTTTCAGATAGGCTTTTGTCCCATCTGGTCGTAAAACATATTTTGGATATATCTCGCTAAACTGTTCGAAATAAGTTTTCGAAGGCTTTAGAAAATCTGTAAGTTTTTCAGTTGGGCGATATATAATTGCATCTCCTTCAGTAGTAGAGGAGATGAGATTCTGATCAATTAAATACTGTATTTCGTCGTCGCTAATTAGGCTGACAATCTTGCGGACGTCTTGATTAGATTTTTGATTCTTATCCAATACAGTACTAAGGAAGAATAATTGATTTGTGTTGATTTGCTCTGGCATGTGCAAGAGCTTCGTATTTACTTCAATAATCATCTCTTATACTCAAGGTTAACAAGTTGGTTACTAAAATAATTCGAGTTGCTGATATGACAAATCTGCTATAATCTTATTCGCTTCCGAAATATAGTAATTATAGTTGATGTGTCTTTCAGTTATAGGTAAGTCGTCCATTTTATTTAGTATTGTGACACCTGACTTCGTGAGCATATTTTCCTCTTTTCCGTCTTTGTCTACCTTATAAAGTGAATAACCGTTAGTGCTGGCATAATATCGATTTATACGTTGTACAAACCTATCGCCGTGTCGGACTTTAAATTTCTTATCAGTTCTTTGACTCATTAAGAAATCATGTATATCTGTCTGTTGTCTGATAAATTCAGACACAGGTTGTTTCGTTAAGAAGTAGTTTATCACAGCTTTTGGAATTACGGCTGGTGCTAACCCTTTTCCCAAAACAGGTTCTGTTCTAAACATTCCTCGTTTTTCTATCAGTTCTGGATCATGTGATTGTTCATATCCATCAATGACCCCAAAATAATCGTTGACTGCGTACTGATAAAACGCCTCATAGTTGTCGCTTTCAAAAGTAAGTTGTGTTATTCGCTCTACTTCAGACACTGTTTCCTGAATCTCATCTTTAGCGGTTTTCTTAGCGATAAACATTACACCGTCTGTATTGATTTGCACAATCTCACAATTCAATTCCAGCAAACGGTCCACTAACATAAGAAGTATCAACTGACCGTTAATACGTATCCTGAAAACGTTAAATGGATCGTACATCCAACTTTCTTCTTGTTGCATTTTTCCCGTGACAGAGTTAAGAGTCAATTTAAGAGCAAGATTCTTAAGTTTCTGTCCGCTATGTTTTGCTTCTATTCGCTCATGATATA
>JBHWPB010000078.1:0-5080 GCA_043424675.1 Carnobacteriaceae bacterium
ATTGAGATTCTTTATCTCAGTTACACAGAGAGCACTTTTATTTAGCGAATGCAAAAGAAAAATCACAAATACTTTGTATTTTCGTCCTCTGGCGACATTCCATCCAAAGGCACTTTATGCTTTTCTCTTTACTCTGTTTTATTTTTATTTAAGATCGTGGAAGTAAACAGACTTGATAACTGCTTATCATTCGCACTGCTGGGTGCTTCCTCTTCTGATTCCATAATTGTTTTTAAGGAACGAGACAGCGCCGCTTTTTTCTTATTACTTTTTTCCTCTTCAAAAACTATATCTGAAAATTTTTCGAACAACAATAAAGATTCTTCATCTATTGTTAAATTAGCTTTTATTTTATCTTTCGAGACGATTCTTTTTTGTTGTTTTTTTCGCTTTTCTTTTTGGCGGACAGCTAAAGATTCTGGGATTGCTCTTGGTTTAAAGGGGGTTGAGGAACGTTTTGGTATTCTTCTCTTACGCTTATCAATGCTTCTTAGACTATCTTCTCGAACACTCTTTATAGAATAATCACTTTTTCTTGAGTGTCTGCGAAGAGGATTTGGAGAAAAAGTGCTCCAATCCAAATGATCTCTCTTACTTTCCCATTCATTATCTCCATATCTGTTATCAGACATAAAATTCCCTCCCAGCTCCAAGGACTATACGCTATTTATAAAAATTTTCTCCAATTTCTCGATCATCATCAAGCACTAAAATACCTGAGCGACTTTTGCCCTTCTCCACATTAAGCTCTGAAGCAGAACAAATCATACCGTGGCTTGGTGTATTCCGCAAGTCCCCTGCCCAGATAACACTTCCATCCGGCATGATCGCCCCTTCCTTTGCGACCACAACTTTTTGACCCTGTTTTATGTTAGATGCTCCGCAGACAATCTGTAGAGTTTCACTGCCTATATCCGTCTGTGTAATGGTCAAGTGGTCTGAATCTTCCATCGGTTCGGCTTCTTGCACGTACCCCACAACGAACTTATCCTCTGTATCTGCTTCTAACTCTTGATCAAATCCCTTTTCTTTCAAGAGTGTATTGAGGCTCTCTACTTGCTCTGTTGATAAAGTCACCGGTCCATTGGATGGAAGGTCGAAGTAAGTGGATGCATTGAAGATATTGTAACCATAGATTTCATCTGTCTCGTTATCTCTTAATTGGACGACGTCGCCTTGTTTTTCAACAAGGGGACTTTTCTCAGACGGCTTTTTTAGCATTATAAACAAAGTATCTTCCAGTTTAGAATTGTAACTCGCTACTAACATATCTTTTCTTTTCCTTTCCTGCAATCTCTATTGTCAATTTCTCGCTGTGATTCTCTCGAGTGTTTCAGTGTCAAGGTTCCTCACAATAGCTAAAAGAATATCCTTGGCTGCGTTATAATCACGTATATCGAAAATAGATTGATGCGTGTGAATATAGCGAGCAGGCATGCCTATCGTTGTTGCTGGCAAGCCTTCGCCGCGCAGATGAGCTGATCCGGCGTCAGTTCCTCCTTTAGAAAAGAAGTATTGATGAGGAATTTCTTCTTTTTCTGCAGTATCGGCTATAAATTCTCGCATTCCGCGTAGAGTTATCATACCAGGATCCTGGACTCTCACCAGGAAGCCGTCTCCTAGTTTCCCTTGAGCATTGCTGTCGCCGCTAATGTCATTAGCAGGCGAAGCATCAACCGCGAAAAAGACGTCTGGCTTAAATTTACGAACTGCTCCTTGAATCCCCCTTAAGCCTACCTCTTCTTGCACACTTGCACCAGCAATAAGTGTGTTCGGGAGTTCTTCTCCTTCTAATTCTTGGAGCATTTCCAAGATAACCGCAATGCTGTAGCGGTTATCAACCGCCTTACCAAGGATTCTATTTTGATTGGCCAAGCGTACCGTTTCTGACTCTGGAACGATGGCGTCTCCGGGACGGACGCCAAGCTCATACGCTTCTGCTTGAGACTCGAAACCAGCATCGAACAAGACATCCTCGGCATTGACTTCTTTGGTAGTTCTCCCCTTTAAGAGGTGGGGTGGGATGGAAGAAGAAACGACTGTGTAATCTCCTTCCTTAGTCTGGAGCGTAAAGCGTTGTGCTGAAATCACTTGAGTACTCCACCCTCCAACGCTGACCACTTCAATCATTCCATTCTCCCGGATATGTTTAACCATAAATCCGATTTCATCCATGTGGCCTGCAATCATCACGCGCGGAGCTTTTATGTCTTTATTCTGTTTCACACCAAAGATACTGCCTAAACCATCCGCCCTGACGTCTTGAGTATATTTAGACAATTCTTCGCTTAAAAACTTGCGAATTTCATATTCTGCTCCACTGATACCCTTTAACTCTGTAACTTTCTTGATTAACTCAAATGTATTTTCACTCATATTTATCTCAAGTCTCTCCCATTCTTCATCTAAGTTATTATACAAAAGATAATGCTTCTTTGCAAAACTATAAAAATGTATCTTTATCCTGACTCTCATCTGAAGGACGTCGTCTTGAAGCTTTCTTTCTATTTTACAGTTTCATCTGTGGTAATATAAAAGAGAAAGAAAATACTACAAAGGAGGAAAAGCATGTCACGAAATACATCAAAAAGAGATAAGCTTCTTTTAGTAGGAGTCGGTCTTTTCACAAGCGGCTTGGCTCTCGGTTTCACGTCGGGCTGGCTGACGCGCAAAGAGACTGTAGAGGAAAAACCAAAACGTGCAGATGATGTTCTTGCGGATGTCAAAGAAATGTTTCTAGAAGAAGGCCGCATTGAAGGGTCTTGGATTGAAATGCAACCTGTGCCTTATGAAAAATTCGCATACAAAACAGATGGTTATTATGGTGGTATCTCGCGTTATGAAAACAGAGAACTAGTCCAATATGAATTCATTGCTGATACTAAATCAGGAAGTTTGCTTGAACTGTACCGTCTGTAAAGATAAAATATTTCCCTCTTACTAGTTTTTAAGAGGGACTTTTTTTACAAAAAATAAGCAGGGCTCATTTAAGCTCTGCTTATCCTGGCTATATCGTATCAAAAAGAGCAGCGAGTTCTTCGATATATTCCTGCATTGTCGTGTAGTCTTTTTCTTTAGCGTATGTATTAATAGACAGGAGATAAACCATCATACCGTACCATTTGATCTCTTTTCTCACTTTATGAGTTAAGACAAGTCCATATTTACTAAGCCAGCGAGACCACTCTTCTTCAGGCACATATTGCGTCAGCAACATGCCTAGATCTAGTTTTCGATCTGAGATCATCGCAGAATCCCAGTCGACTAGATAAAGCTTTCCTGTCTCTGAAAGCAGCCAGTTTTTTCGTGAAACATCACTGTGACAGACAGTGAGATCACCTTCTGAGATCTCAGGGAGGTGATTGGAAAGATAAGCATGTACATCGCTCAACAGAGGATGCTCGACAAGACTCGTCTCTTGGTCCATACGATAATTCATCAACATATGACTCGGAAGATAAGTCTTTCCGCCCACTTTTTTCAGCATTTTAAATAGTAATTCAGAGTTATGAATTTTGGATAAGAGATTAATAACCCCAGAACCTGTCATTTCCTCGCTTTTTAAAGTGCGTCCATTACACCACTCCTGCGCTGTAATAATATCGCCGTTGCCGCTTCTCTTTGTCCAGATTAGTTTAGGAGTGATTTCTTCCATTGATAACACTGCCAGAAAAGGAGAGGTGTTATATTTGAGGAAAAGCTTTTCTCCATCTTTAACTGCCATATATGCTTTACCGGTATTCCCTTTAATAGGTTGCAGCTGCCATCCATCTTGTTGACATTGCATCTGTACGTCTCCTCTCCTTTCGGCTTCTTTTTACGATTTCAAGACATGTATATTAGGTAGAAATCCTAGTTTCGTCAAGCGAACAGGCGTTCTCTCCGTCTTAAGCTTTCCTTTCTGTACGTTTAGGTAGGAGGAACTTGATATAGACTGCCGTGAAGATTACAAAGCCAACAAGGGGAATAACACTTTCGATGCCTTGATATGGGAGAAGGGAGGCCCCTCCAAAAACAAGACTCGCACTTCCCACTAGATAAGTGAGTAACTTCTGTAAGGAAACAGAAGCATCATCTATTCTGACTCCAAAGACTGCATGAATCGATTCTCTTTCAAGTGATTGGCTCAAGCCTGTCATCTGGAGCGCAATTAAGGCAAGAAACACCAGCCCAACTACGCCCTTAAATAAAACAATATCTGTAATTAATATCATTATACTTCCAACTAGCAAGAGTCTCAAATAAAGACTTCCCTCATCTGATGACCGGATGAACGAGCGGACGAGAATGTAATAAGAGAGAGATTGGTTTTCTCCCTGCAGCTTTTGAACTAAACCGTCTGCCCATCTTCTGCGTGCCGGAGCGTTCTTGATGAAGGGTACGTCTGTAAACAAATTAAGCGTTTGGTATATTCGTTTTTTCCTCTTTTGCTCACTCTCTACCATTATCGGCCAGTTAAAGCGTTGTCGCCTTGAGTAAACTTGTAGAAGAACTTCAAAGACAGCAGATAAAGACACACTTAAAATAACTGCCAGTGTCTTAGAAAAATAAAGGTAAGATCCAATCGATAGTAAGGATATTAAGAAAAAAGCGGCAGAGTATATCTGTTTCTCTCTCGGGTCATAATATTTGAAAAGAAAAATTTGTAACGTCAGATGTGCCCATTTCAAAATTAATAAAATAAGCGCATACAAAAACCAATCTTCAAAAACTAAAACTCCCGTCCCAACAAAAAGTGGCATGAAGGCTAGAACCAAACCGACTAGAAAAACCCCCGGTATCGCCATACTTCTGAGACGCGACCGCTTGATGATATCGTTCATCCTATCCTCTGAAGCTGTTAGAAATATTTGATCAGCAGGCTCTAGAAGAAGAGAAAGTTTTCCGACGTAAAGAGAGAAGACAACTATTATAAAAGCGAAAACAGATAGAATTCTATATTCTGGCGTCAAATTTTTAACGAATTGAGAATAGACATAGGCGAGAGCACCAAAGAGAATAAACAAAAATAAAATAAAATGATCATTAAAGACATATTTCATATATTTAAATATCTGTTTGTAATAGCTTTGGACAGATC
>JBHWPB010000079.1:0-21453 GCA_043424675.1 Carnobacteriaceae bacterium
AAAAGGTCTTTTAATTGGTGGTGTACTCGGTGTTTTATTTGCTCCTCAATCTGGTGACAAGACACGTCGTGACATTAAGAAAAAATATGACGAAACAATGGACACTGTAGGAGATCAAGCTTCTGTTTATAAAGATATTGCTGTGGAAACAGGAAGCAGTATTTCTGACAGCACAAAACAGGCAGCGGAATCTATTAAAAGTTCACTCTCTGATACAGTAAGCAATGTTAAAGAAGATGTCAGTTCAGCTAAGAAAGACATCGAAGAGGACATGAAGCAAACAACTGAAGAGGTCAAAGAAGACACCAAAAAAGCAAAAGGAAAAATCGAACAAGATGCCAAGCAAACAAAAGATGAAGTAGATTACGATTTAACTAAAGCTGAAAGAGAAATTCAGAAAAACTAAAAAGCTAATATTTTTGAGAAGCTGCTTTTTGAGTAATCAAAAAAGGTCGACAAAGTTTATCTTTGTCGACCTTTTTCATTTCTATTTTTCATCACGCATTCATCGTTTCATATTGACCCCGTTCAATATACACAGTCAAAATTGAAATGTCTGCTGGTGTAATTCCAGAAATACGGCTTGCTTGCGCAACCGTTTCTGGTCTTATTTTTTTCAATTTCTCTAAAGCTTCGCTAGCTAAGCTATCTACATTATCATAATCCAAGTCCTTTGGAATTTCTTTGTCTTCCATGCGTTTTAACTTGTCAGCTTTTTTAACCGCTTTCTTGATATAGCCTTCGTATTTAGCTTGGATTTCAACTTGTTCTCCTACTGTGCGTTCATATTCCTCTACAAGAGGGGCGAATCTTAAAATATCTTCATAGGAAACTTGGGGACGTTTGAGTAAGTCGTAGGCAAGAATTCCATCTTTAAGCTCGTTGTCTCCACTTTCTAAGACAAAGGCATTGAGTTCATCTGTCGGTTTGAGGCGAGTCGTTTTCAGACGTTCAAGCTCTGCATCGATTTCATCACGGCGTTTCGCAAAAATACCGTACCGTTCTTCTGAGACAAGTCCTAATTCGTAGCCTTTTTCAGTTAATCTCAAGTCTGCATTATCATGGCGTAATAACAGACGATATTCTGCGCGTGAAGTTAGTAAACGGTAAGGCTCATTCGTTCCTTTTGTTACGAGGTCATCAATCATAACACCGATATAACTTTCGTCCCGACTCATCACAAAGGGCTCGCGTTCCTGTGTTTTGAGTGAGGCGTTGATCCCAGCAACCAGTCCTTGTCCTGCTGCTTCTTCATAACCTGAGGTTCCGTTCATCTGACCCGCTGTAAAGAGACCTTCAATCGCTTTTGTTTCGAGTGTCGCTCGGAGTTGATAAGGTTTTACAACATCATATTCGATCGCGTAGCCTGGACGCATCATTTCAGCATTTTCTAGACCTTTTACAGAATGTAGCATTTCTAGCTGAACTTCTTCAGGTAATGAAGTGTTAAGCCCCTGTACATAAATTTCATTTGTTTCAATTCCTTCAGGTTCTAAGAAAATTTGGTGTCGGTCTTTATCAGCAAAACGAACAATTTTATCTTCAATAGAAGGACAGTAACGCGGGTAGACCCCTTCTTCTCGTGGTGCTTCCGTAATCATCGGCGAACGGTTTAAGTTATAATCAATGATTTCATGGGTATGCGGATTAGTATAAGTTAACCAGCAGGAGATTTGGTCTTCTTTATAGTCTTCATCTTTTGTCGTAAAGCTGAAGTGATTGGGTTTTTCGTCTCCTGCTTGTTCCTCTGTCATTTCATAATTGACACTATCTTCGTGGATGCGGGGAGGCGACCCTGTCTTGAAGCGCGTAAGTTCAAAACCGCGCTCTTCTAAATCTTCACTGAGTCGAAGAGAAGATTTTGTATTATTGGGTCCTGAGGAATATCTCAGTTCTCCGATAATAATTTCGCCTCTTGAAGACGTCCCTGTAGTTAAGACAACTGATGGGGCAAAGAACTGATCCCCTTCGTGAGTGAAAACACCTTTGACTACGTTGTCTTCTGTAATGAGCCCATCAACAGTCGCTTCATGGATATCGAGGTTTTCTTGGGCATATAGAGTGTTTTTAATTTCTTGAGAATAAACATCTTTATCCGCTTGGGCGCGTAGTGCACGGACAGCAGGACCTTTAGCGGTATTTAACATCCGCATTTGGATGTATGTTCTGTCGATATTGCGCCCCATCTCTCCACCGAGGGCATCAATTTCTCGAACTACGACACCCTTAGCTGGCCCTCCGATCGAAGGGTTACATGGCATAAAAGCAATCATATCTAAATTCAATGTAATTAAAAGAGTGCGCGTGCCCATACGTGAAGAAGCCAGTGCCGCTTCTGTTCCGGCATGTCCGCCTCCCACAACGATCACATCGTATTCATTAGATTCATAAGTCGTCATATTAAAATCTCCTTTCTTTTATTTTCCGAGACAAAATTCGCTGAATAGTTTATTAAGTAATTCGTCCTGGACCGTTTCTCCGGTAATTTCTCCAAGAGTTTCCCAGGCGCTTGTCAAGTCAATTTGAACTAAGTCCACAGGCATCCCAGCTTCTAAACCACCAATTGCATCATTCAGAGATTGGTTGGCGTTCCTTAAAAGATTGATGTGACGAGCATTTGATACATAATTCGCGTCACGCTCTTCGGTCTGGCCGGAGAAGAAGAGACCAACGATTTCATCTTCTAATTCTCCTAAGCCCCTTTTTTCAAGAATGGACGTTTCTATCATCGTCGCCTCCCCTACTTCTTTTTGAAGTTTTTCTTTATCAATCTGTGTCGTGAGATCTGCTTTGTTAAGAATAACGATACGAGTCTTATGCTTCGTTGCTTCAATCAATTCTCTATCTTCATGAGTAAGCGGTTCATTCTGATTGAAAACAAGCAGGACCAGATCTGCACCTTCAATAGCTTTACGGCTGCGCTCGACTCCAATCTTTTCCACTGCGTCTTCTGTTTCTCGAATTCCGGCAGTATCCACAAGACGAATAGGAACCCCTTGGATACTCAGGTAATCTTCCACAACATCACGGGTGGTTCCTGCAATATCCGTTACGATAGCACGTTCTTCGCTGAGTAATGCGTTCAATAGAGAAGATTTTCCTACATTAGGCTTTCCGATGATGGCCGTTGAAAGTCCGTCACGCAAAATTTTCCCTTGTTTAGAAGAAGCTAACAGTTTTTCTACATCTGCTTTTGCTTCCTCTGTCCGATCGAGCATATATTGTGAGGTCATCTCTTCTGCATCATCATATTCTGGATAGTCGATGTTAACTTCTACTTGAGCTAAAGTTTGGAGAATATCGTCCCTGATTTCTGTAATAGTTTCAGAGAGCGTGCCCTCAAGCTGCTTCATTGCCATCTGCATCGATTCATCTGTCTTAGAACGAATGATATCCATCACAGCTTCAGCTTGCGACAGATCCACACGCCCATTAATAAAAGCACGTTTCGTAAACTCACCAGGTTCAGCCATACGCGCACCGCTCGAAAGCACCGCTTGCAGCGCTCGGTTCGTCGCTAACATTCCTCCATGAGTGTTAATTTCTACGACATCTTCTTTTGTATAGGTCTTTGGAGCGCGCATCACAGAGGTCATCACTTCATCAATCCGCTCTCCCGTGTCGGGGTCATAGATATGTCCGAAATGAATAGTATGAGAGTCTTGTTCTGATAATTTTTTCTTTCCAAATCTATAGACACGTTCTGCTACTTCTACAGCATCTTCACCACTAATACGAACAATCCCAATTCCACCTTCACCTGGCGGCGTTGAAATCGCAGCAATTGTATCAAAATCAGTTACCATGAAACCCCTCCTCAGTTCATCTTTCAGTTTATACAAATTAAAAAAGTGCCGTCACACCCTAAAAATTTAAAAATCAGTCGGGCGGAAAAGCACTTTCACTACTTTTTATAGTTGCTTATTATTTATATTTTTACGGTATATATCATATTTCATTTCCTTACTAAAGTCAAGTGAAAAAACACTTTATCTGTCAGAAGGAGAACTGTTTTCTATATTTGAGCTCTCTGTCATAATTTAGACACAAAGCGAATGGCTCAACTGGGCGGACAGAAGCGATTGTTACACTAAAAAGTTAAGAAAATGCTAAAAATTCATACATTAGTTTGGAATTATGACTTCATATATATTAAGATATGGATAGATCATCTACTTCATTGTGAATCTTAAGTTAATTTTTAAAACCTTAGAACCTTTTATATCAGATACTGATTAAAAAAGTTTATTTTTTTATGTTATAATGTGAATGAAATAACTTTGTATTTCTATAATGAAGTATTTTTTTATAAACCATGCTCAGGTCTTTCGGAGTCAAAATTATTATATTAATTGTTAGCTCTTGGGATTGTCGTTGTCCTGTCCCTTTGTCTAAAAGAAAAGGAGAAAAAAATATGAGTAAAAAGCAGTATGAATGGCTGTTTCCAGTCATTTCACTCGTTGTATTCGCAACCTTGTTAGGTGCCATGTTATTCCAAATGGATTCGATCACTGTTGGAGCTCTTATATCCTATGCTTCAGGTTTAATTGCTTACAGCATGATGCTGACCGTTACATTTATTGGATCGCGTCCTCGTTTTATTGAAAAACGTTTTGGAATGCCCGAAATGTATGAAGTTCACGCGCTGATGTCTATTGTTCTTACCCTCGGTATCATTGCTCACATCGTTATCCAGTGGAATGGACTCCAAGGAATATCTGAAATGAGTCTGGTGTCACAGACAGGCTGGGTCGGGACAATCGCCCTTATTCTCATCATGTTTTCAGGAATCTTCTCTTTATCAGGACTATTCGTTGATAACAATGAAACTTTTCGTAATTTCAAAGAAAAAATGAATCGCGAAGTTAATTTATGGGTACACCGCTTAGCGATTGTAGCAATTATTGCTGTATACTTTCACTTATTCAATCTCCCCTTCTTACGTGACAATATACCATTTATGGTACTCTTAACTGTTTATACTATCTTTGTTTTAGGTTACTACTTATACTGGAAAATCAGTCAAGGAACCGCTCAAAAATATAAAGTTACAGAAATTTATAAAGCGACCCCTTCTCTCTGGGTCTTAGAATTCGCTCCAACTGACGGTAAAAAAATCAAAGACTATACTGCTGGAGATTATTTCTTTATTCACTTCACAGGTGATGCGGATATTGGAAAAGAAGGTCACCCTTTCTCTACATCAAGTGCTATCACTCAACGTTTTGACAACTCTATTGAATTCATGATTAAAGAAGCAGGAGACTGGACAGAAGCACTAGCAAACGTTAAAAAAGGAGATCAAGCGCGTCTTGAAGGGCCATACGGTAACTACTTGCCAGAAGAAGTAGAACACTCGCCTGAAGATGAAGTTCCCTTTGTCCTGCTTTCTGGAGGAATCGGTTTAACACCAAACCTCAGTGTGTTGCGTCATGAAGTTGAAAAAGGATCTCAGCGTGAAATTCACTTGGTATGGGGTCTAGGATTTGAAGAGGATATGTATAACTTAGAAGAGTTTGAAGAAATTAAAAGACAAAATCCTAACTTCCACTTGCACATCATCTTCTCTAACGAAGAAGTCGAAGGCTACCCATTCGGATTTATTACAGATGAGTACCTGCAAGAAGTTGGGGCAGATAAATACCGCAACGGACATTTCTTCATCTGTGGTCCTCCTGCGATGCTAAACGCATCAAAAGCAGTACTAGATGATGCTAATGTACCTGAAGAACAAATTTCTCTAGACGACTTCGGATTCTAATCACTAGGCACACATTATAGAAAGGAAATAAATAATGGGTAAAAAGACGAGCTTTACATTACAAATTATACTCGTATCTATAGCAGTGGCTTTATTTACAGTCTTCCTCTTTACCAACGAGTTTAATATGTCGTCTGGTGAAGAAGCTGCCGGAGCAGCAGACGTCAGTGCAGTAGAAGATGGGACTTACACAGGCGCTGCTGATGGTCATAACGGTCCCCTTGAAGTGGAAGTAACGGTTGAAGGCGGAGCGATTGCAGATGTTTCAGTCGTCACACACGAAGAAACAGAAGGACTGGCAGACCCGGCATTGGAAGAAGTTCCAGCAGCTATGGTTGAAAATGATTCTACAGAAGTTGAAACGGTTTCAGGTGCGACTGTCACATCGGAAGCGATCATGAGTGCGGTAAATGATGCGCTAGGCGGCGAATCAGGCAATGGATCTGCTTCTGGAGGAGATTACACTGACGGAGCTTATATAGCAACTGTTGAGGGACACAATGGTCCGCTTGAGGTTGAAGTAACGGTTGAAGGTGGGTCAATCGCTGACGTAGTGGTTACAGAACATGAAGAAACAGAAGGGTTAGCTGATCCTGCGCTTGAAGAAGTACCAGCCGCTATTGTAGAGAATGACTCTACGGACGTTGAAACGGTGTCAGGCGCGACTGTCACTTCAGAAGCAATTATGGATGGTGTGGAAGCTGCCTTGGCGGACGCACAGTAAAAACTTGGAATCTCATTTCACACCAAATATTTCTGAATCTGAAAAGCACGATGGGTAATACCCATCGTGCTTTTTATATTTTAAGTGAATAAAGGCTGTCCGATAATTTCGTTATTCCGGCACGATCTCTTTTTTATCGCCAACTCAGACCATGGTGACCGGTAATATTTTTGGAACGCATTAGAATTTGTTATGGTAAAGATACAATCAAAATTAGGAGGACAGATACGATGATAAACCAATTACTATTAGGTACTTATACAGATCGGATAAGCGAAGGAATCTATACGATCGATTTGAATACTGAAAATCAAGAACTTGAAAATCTCTCACTCCTTGCAGAGGTTGAGAACCCGTCTTATCTCGATGCAAACGAAGAGAAGACAATTATTTACGCTATTGAAAACAGAGAAAATGAAGGTGGAATCGTCTCTCTTGTTCGGCAAGCAGATGGTTCTTATAAACGTAAAGCAACGGCGCTGGTCGAAGGAACGGCACCAGCTTATATTTCCTTAGATGAAAGACGTCAATTGGTGTATACGGCCAACTATGATAAGGGAAAAGTGTCCGTCTACAAAACAGATGAAGAAGGAAATCTTGAACTAACCGACACTGTAGAACATTCTGGCAGTTCCGTTCGTGCAGAACAGGAAGCCTCTCACGCTCACTACAGTCGCGTCACGCCCGATGGGAGATATCTGATTGTGTGTGATTTAGGAACGGACAAAGTTTATACCTATGAAGTAAGCGACGAAGGAGAACTTTCTCAAGTTACTACATTAGAAGTAGAACCTGGGACAGGTCCACGTCACTTGACCTTCCATCCTCTCTCCAATAAAGCTTATTTACTAGGAGAGTTAAGCAGTGAAGTGCTTGTCTTAGATTATGACTTTCACTCAGGAGAATTCGAAGTCGTTCAAACTCTCTCCTCCATTCCAGCAGACCACACTAGTTTTAACAGCGGAGCAGCCATTCGGATCTCTAGAGATGGAAGGTTCGTTTATGCTTCCAATCGCGGTCATAATTCTATCGTCACTTATCAAGTTGACGAAGAAGACGGCAAATTAAAACTTGTAAGCTATACTTCTACGGAAGGGAACTTCCCGCGAGACTTTAACTTAGATCAGTCTGAAGACTATCTCATCGTGGGTCACCAACATTCAGATAATTTAACTCTTTTTGAAAGAAATAAAGAAAATGGAATACTGACCCTCCTCCAAAAAAATGTCGAAGCCCCACAAGTGATCTGTGTCGCTCATTTCTAATTGCACCTATAAAAATTATGCCCTTGCTTGTTGAAAAGTAGGGACTTTTTTTATTTTCTTACCTTCAACACATCTTTTTCAGGTATAGTTACAAAAATGAGAAACGAGGAGGAATTCTATTGATTAAACTTTATCTTTTTGATGTCTCAGAAGCAGAATATAAGATGATGGAGGAAGTTCTCAAAAAATTTCCACAAGCAGAAGTTACTTTATCTTCTGAAGGACTCAATCCAGAAACGATGAAGGACGTGAGTGACGAATACGCAGGAGTAGTCGCCAATCCGATCGCTGAACTCGACGAATATGTCTATGATTCTCTCGGAGAAAAAAATATCAAAGTTCTTGCTGCTCGTTCCGCAGGGATTGACATGTATAATTTTGATAAACTAAAAGAAAATAATGTTCGCCTGACCCATGTTCCTTCGTATTCGCCCGAATCTATTGCAGAATTTGCGATAACCGGCGCACTCTATTTCGTTCGAAACTATCCTCTTATCCAAAAAAATGTTAAAGAAGGAAATCTCTCTAATCCATTGGAGATGATAGCCCAGCGGTTTGAAGATTTGACAGTAGGCATTGTTGGTACAGGGCGGATTGGTTCGATTACTGCTCAAAAATTTCAAGCGCTCGGCTTTAATGTCATGGGATACGATCTCTACCCTCAAGCAACTCTTAAAAATGTACTCAACTATGTATCCTTTGACGAGCTGGTAAAGAAATCTGATATTCTTTCTCTCCATATGCCAGCCACTTTAGAAACTCATCATATGTTTAACGCTGCGGTTTTTGAGCAGATGAAGGATGAGGCTATCCTAGTGAATGCCGGAAGAGGGTCACTTGTAGAAACCGAGGCCCTGCTCGCTGCTTTAGACAGTGGTATATTGAAAGGAGCTGTCATCGATACCTATGAATCTGAAGGGCCATATATCTATCAGAATAATAGAAAAATTGAAGATGAAACCTTCAAACGATTGATCCACCATGAAAGGGTTCTCTACTCTCCCCACATTGCTTATTATACAGAGGAAGCAGTCAAACAGATGTTGGAAACTTCCATACAGGCTGCTCTCGACATAATAGAGTGGGGGAAATCGGATGTAGAACTCAAAATTTGAAATGCAATCTTCATTAGAATGGTAAATATCTGTTCAAGAAGCTCTACACGCTTCTAAGAAATTCATAGCTGCCAAATGCTGACTTTTCGCATGTTCAAGCAATAGAAAAAAGCAACCGACATATCAGTGATAGGGCGGCTGCTTTTAAAGTGGTCGTTATTGTGATTTTATCTCTTTTATTTTCACTTATACAAATCTATCTGAGTTAACCGTTAGTCATACCTTCTGCCTCAACCCCCATGTTGTCCAGCATAGGGTTTGTAATGTGGTCTGAGAACCAATCTACGAGCGGTCCTGTAAAGAATCCTAAGATAATTGTGTTAACACCAACTGGTCCACTTAAGATTAAGGCAATGACGATGACAACGATATCTTGCCCGGTACGAGCGACACTGTATCTTACATTCGTTAGGTTTACTATAATCGGTGCCACTGCATCATAAGGTGATACCCCTAAGTCAGGTTCTGAATACATCGCAACACCTAATGAGAAAATAACGATCGCAAGAATTGATAAAACAATTCGCATCAAGAATGAGATATTAGCGATATCAAAATTATTAGTGAAAAAGGCCGTGAAAAAGTCAACGATATAACCTAAGAACACCATATTAAATACCGTTCCCCAGCCAAACCCTTTGCGATAATTAAAGACAAAGACAACAATCAGTAAGAGCAGGATGTTGACAATGAGCTGTAAGTTTCCATAAGAGATTCCGAGCTGTCCTGCGATCCCATAGTTCATCGCCTTATATGGGTCGAGTCCCATATTCATCACTAAACTCAAGGCTGAACCGAAACCTTGCACAACAATTCCTAAGATAGCAACAAATGCTCTCTTTAAAAAATCGTTCCAATCTATAGACATTTTATCTTTTCCTCTCCTTCATTCAAAGCTCATAAGTATCTGGTGTGGCGGTGAATCCATTCGTCGCCATTTTTTGCCAGCAATTCTTCAGCTTCAGCAGGGCCGAATGTATTCGCACGATAGTTCGGGAAATCAGGGGTCTCCATTTCTTCCCAAGCTTCTACAATACTATCTGTAATTCGCCACTGCTCCCTGATCTGATCAAAAGTCATAAAATTCTTAGGTTCTCCGAGAAGCGCATCCTTGATCAAGTTTTCATAGGGACTCGCAATATAATAGGTTTCGATCGTATCATAATCAGGCCCGATAAAGGTCGCCATGGTCTCATAGACATTTTTAGGTAGTTTTTGATTGAAGACAAATGAGACCCCTTTTTCTGGACGAATTCCGAAAGATAAGCGATTCGGAACTTTTTCATCGACATTGTCTGGAGTTTTTAAAACCACATCTACCGTATTAAAGCCTTCAACTAACGATTTTCCTGTACGAACATAGATGGGAACCCCTTCCCATCTCGGTGTGTCGACATACATTTCAATCGCTATGTACGTTTCTCTGTTACTGTCTACAGCTACATCGTCTTCTTGTCGGTAGCTGATAAAATCCCCCTCATTATCTGGTCCATATTGGCCACGGATGACTCGGTCTTCTACATCCTCTTTTGAAAATTCTGGAATATTTTCTAAAAATTCTAATTTATTTGTGTGGATATCTTCTGCTGTCAATTCTTCCGGCAGCTCCATTCCAATTAAGGTGAGGACTTGTAAAATATGACTCTGAAACATGTCCAACAGCGCTCCTGTATTTTCATAAAAGTCGCCGCGGATGCCGATACCTTTGGTCTCAGGAAGAGAAATCTGGATATTTTTAACATATTCGCTATTCAACATGCCTTCAATAAAGGGATTATAGTAGCGCGTGGCTAAGATATTCTGTGTGAAATCCATCCCAGCATAATGGTCGATGTAATAGACATTGCCATCACCGAAGACATCTTTTAAAAGATCGTTGTATTCTTCTGCTGACTCGGCATCCGTTCCGAGGGGCTTTTCAATCATGACGCGATGGTTCCCGTCAATGTCGATAATTCCAGAGCCTTCCATATGGACTGTGGTTGTATCATAGAGTTCAGGAGCAATCGAATAAAAGTAAACAAATTCTGAAGCAATTTGAAATTCTTCTTCGACTTTCAGCATTTTAGCCTTAAGGTTGGAGTACTGTTCTTCGTCATACACATCAAGTGTGACATACCGACAGTGGTTGAGAAATTCTTTATTTAACGATTCAAAATTGATCCCCTCTTCTACTGCATCTTTGACGTGGTCTTGGAATTGATCATCATCCATGACCTCCTCAGACGTGCCTATCACCGCAAAATTTTCAGATAAGTGGCCCCGATCGTACAGCTGATGGAGAGCTGGCAAGAGCTCACGCTGTGCTAAATCACCTGTCGCACCAAAGAGAACGAACAGACCACTGATACTTTCTTTATTCATATTTAATCTCCTTTTATTGATGACATTTCAATCGTATCTCCACAAAGTTTTATACCTTGTCTATATTCTAAACATTTATCAAGACGTACAGTCAATTGAAACGGGTTTATCGAAATCAACATCCTCAAAAGAAATAAAAAAACATTCCCATATACCCTGAAGATTCAGAGCATTGAGAATGTGTAGATTAAAGTAAAAAACGCTAGCTAGTCTTTTAATATTTTATAGAGGTCATTCATCGCGGTATAGTTAGAGATAACAAACTTTTGATGATTACTTCCGACCAACAAATTCAAGGCATGTTCATTGCTTTCTGTCGTGACCTGCTTTTCATCGAAACCCTGTTTAATAAAAACATCATAGAGATCTTCTTTGACAAGGCCAGTAAGGTAAACTTTGTTGAGCTTTTCTGTATCCAGACGGTGGAAAGCTACATCTGAAATCCAGGTATAGGAAATACCGTCTGCACGGTTGTTGTTGATGGAGATGACGATATCATAAGTATCGTCCACTTCACTTAATACCTTGGAAATAGATTGATTAAAACCAGCAATATTTTTAGCGAGGTTGAAATTGAGATACTGCCCCTTATATTCTACGTAGTCACTGCGTCCTTTAATATTAAGTCCATGCTTTAATACAGAAGCAATAGCTTCTTCCTCTGCCCCTGCTATTTGGCTGATTGCGACTGTAGCTACTGCGTTAAACGCTGAGTACATATTTAAGTGGGCCAACGAGTAAGTATCAGCATTTACTTTCATCGTCGCTTCCTCAAGGTCCACCTCTTCAGCTAAGAAATCTATTTCTGGAGTTTGAAGTTCACAATTTTCACAATGAAAGTAAGCAATATGTTCATAAAAAGGAAAATCTACATGAAGTGTTTCGCTGCATCGCGGACATTCAATAACTTCAAAAGGTTGATCATTTTCTAAAGGAGCGAGTCCGAAATAGAGGGGGTGATTATCTTGATTGTCTAATCCAATGTTGACAAGCCGAGGGTCATTCCCATTCAAGATGAGCTGCGTTCCTTCAGGTATAGCATTGCTCAAGAGTTTAGCAACAGCCCCTGCCCCACCGAAACGATCTTCTTGGTCTGGAAATAGATTCAAAATCGCTACGTATTGAGGGTTCAACACATCGACGATCTTAGGAAAGGTCCCTTCGTCTACTTCTAAAACAGCTACATCTTGTGCAATATGATATGAGAGATCTGAGTAAGCAATGGCTTGGGTGATAATCCCCCACTCAAGGTTTGCTCCTTTTGCGTTATGCATCACTTTCATGCCTGATTCCTCGATAATTTTTGCGACGTAGTTAGCTGTCGTTGTCTTACCGTTGGTTCCTGTAATTAATATCATCTTCTCAGGGAAAGTGAAACGAGAGAGAATATCTTCATCCATTCTCTGAGCAACTTTCCCAGGGAAACTTGAACCACGTCCCATCAAATTTCCAAAGAAGAGTGCTAACTTTGCGATTATTAATATAAGAAAAGCCTTCATCGCTATAAATCCTTTCTGTATATCGATTATGATTGACTGAAAATCGAACGCATATCGCCGACAAGATAGAGAGAGCCAAAGACCACAATAACCTCATCTTCTGATACTTCATTTTTTATTTTCGAGACGACTTCTTCTGGTGAATCGTACATAAACATAGGAATAGAATCATCTTCAATAATCTCCTGGAGTGTTTCAGGCTGGACTGCACGCACAGAGTTTGGTGCGACAAAGTTAAAAGAAGCTGCTTGTGCTTCGATAGATTCAATCATATGGACATAATCTTTGTCAGAAAGTGCTCCCATGACAAAATGGATTTTTTGATCAGGAAAAAGATACTCTAAATTTTTTTGTAAAGATTCGCTGGCATTCACATTGTGGGCCCCTTCTAAGAGGACGATAGGCTGCTTGTGAACGAGCTCGAAACGGCCTTCTATGAAAGCCTGTTCCAGTCCTTCTCGCATCGTTCTCTCTGTGATATTGTAGCCTCTTTCAGCTAAGACTTGGCTCGCTTCAACAGCGACTGCCCCATTGTAAGCTTGATGGCGGCCAGACAAACCGGTACGGAGTTGCTTAAAATCTTTATAGTTAAAATATTGATATTCTAACGTCATTTCAGTGACTTCAACATCGGAAGCATCGATTCTCTTCCAATTGGCATCATTTTTCTCTACATAAGTTTCAATGACGTCCTCAACTATTCCGGGATTAGGATAGGTTACGACAGTTCCCTGAGGTTTAATAATTCCTGCCTTTTGTTCAGCGATCTCTCCGAGTGTGTCGCCTAATATCCCCTCGTGATCTAAACCGACATTCATAATAATAGAAACTTCTGATTCTGGAATGACGTTGGTGGCGTCGTGCATCCCGCCGATTCCAGTTTCTAGAATAACGATATCGACTTGTTGTTCTTGATAGTAAAGGAAGGTCATTGCTGTTTGGATTTCAAAGGAATAAAACTGTTCTCCCGATTCCTTTTCCACTTTTTCAGCTTGACTGTAGACTGTATCCGTTAAGCGAATCAATTCTTCATCTGTTATCTCTTCATTATTCACGCGAAAACGTTCGTTGAGACGAACCATGTGTGGAGAGGTGAAGAGCCCCGTCTTGTAACCAGATGCTCTTAGAATGCATTCCATCATGACTGAGACCGAACCTTTTCCGTTGGTTCCTGCAATATGAACAAACTTCAGATCGTTTTCAGGGTGTTCTAACAAGTCCAGCAAACGTTCCATACGGTCAAAATTATCCTTACGTCCGCTTCCTCTGTTTTCATTGATTATTTTATTCACTTTTTCCATATTCATCATATTATTACCTGCTTTTCTGTGTATTTAACCATTAAAAAAAGTCGAGAACGGGCTCGACTTCTTTACTTTGATATTTATTTTTGTAAGTAAAGTTGGCCTTACGTTGCGATCGATTTTCTTACATACTTTAGCAAAGAGAAGAAAAAGATTCAATCTATTTTGTATCGCTGTGTGATAAAATTGTTCTTCTGACAGGTCCTACTAGATAAAAAGAGCCAAATACAACAAAAACTGCCTCTTCATCAGGATATTCCAGCATCAAATTGACAACTTCTGCGATATCATCGTAGACCTCAGTTCTAATCTCTTCGTCTGTCACCAACTCTTCTAACTTAGAAGGATCTAAGGCACGGTGGGATAAAGGTTTCAAGAAGGAAAAAGAAGCAGCCTTCTCTTCCACATCATGAACCATATGGCTGTAGTCTTTGTCAGCTAAAGCTCCCATTACGAAATGAATCCTCTTCTCTGGAAAGAGCTGATCTAAATTATCACGGAGACTTTCCACCCCCAACGGATTGTGCGCCCCGTCAAGTAAGATATAAGGATCCTGATGGACGACCTCCATACGAGCAGGGATCGTAGTACCCGCTAAGCCGCTTCTCAGCTCTTTTTCTGCAATCACATATCCCATTTTTTTCAGCTGCAGCACTCCTTCGATAGCGAGCGCAGCGTTCTTTACTTGATGGCGTCCAAGCAATTGTATCTTCAAATCTTCGAGGTCTCCATAAGAGAAAGTCTGACCCTCAAGAGAGGCAGTTCCCTCTTCAATGTCCTCTACATCAAGCGGTATCCAATCAGCCTCTTCTCTTTCACTTATTTCTCTGAAGACAGCTTCAACCGACTGGGGAGCAGGATAAGTCACCACAGTCCCATGAGGTTTGATGATCCCTGCTTTTTGTCGTGCGATCTCTTCAATCGTATCTCCCAAGACATCCTTATGATCCAAACCTAACCGTGTGATAATCGATAAATCACTTTTAGAAATCACATTGGTGGCATCTGACAAGCCGCCCAGTCCTACTTCTAAAATAACGATATCTAAATCCGCTTCATTAAAATACTGAAACATCGTGGCCACTTGAATTTCAAAAGGAAACACGCGGTCTTCCATTTTTTTGTCCACTTCTTCTGCTGTTGCGACAACTTCCGCCATGGTAATCGTCAAGTCAGCATCTGAGATGTCTTTTTTATTGATACGCATACTTTCATTGACGCGGACAATATGTGGAGACGAGAATATTCCAACCTTGTAGCCTGCCTCTATTAAAACATTTTCAAGAAAAGCAGAGGTCGATCCTTTTCCATTCGTTCCAGCGATATGAATGATATGCAAGTTATCTTGCGGATTGCCCATCGCATCCAGCAAAGCTTTGATGCGGTGGAGGGAGAACTGATCTCCTCTTCCCTGGTCACTTACCAATAAATTGTTTACATCTTGAATATTCATAGCTTCTCCTAATCAGTTTCTTCAGCTGTTGAGTGAGTGTCTAAGACAGGCTCTACGACGAGATAGCGGTTAGGATCTTTCCCTTCCGAATGTGTCTCCACCTTGTTATTCTTGCTGAGATAGCGATGAACGATTTTACGTTCGCGTGCGCTCATCGACTCGAGAATCTCTGGTTGATTGGTCTGAGCCACTTTGTTTGCTACTTTTTTAGCAACATTTATGACTTTCTGTTCCCGACGATTACGATAACCCTCAATATCGACATGCGCATGCAGCTTAGAGTAAGCAGCATTGTAAAGGTGGATTTGTGCAAGAGATTGAATCGCATTAAGTACTTTACCATGACGACCAATGATGATACCTGCTTTTTCTGACGACACATCAAAATGGACGCGGTTGTCTTCATAAGAAACTTCCACTTCTAAAGGAGTCGCTCCCATCATCTCACCGATGTCTATAATATATTGTCTGACACTCTCTACAGCTTCCCTATCTTGTCGGTCATGTTTTTCTTCGAGACTCCCTTCTTCCGCTTGTTCTTCGTGTTTTACTTCTGCTTTTTCAACCGGCAACTCTTTTTCTAAAAAAATTGAGTCATCTTCTCTATCGGTTGGCGTAGCTTCCACAACTTCTCTTTCAGATTGTTCGATCGGTAAGTCTTCTTCAAAAAAGGTTAAGTGATCTCGTCTTTCATCTTCTGTATCTGGCACAGTCTCTTCGACAGCTTCTGCTTCTTCTTTTTCTGAAGCTTCTTGTTCTTGAGCTTGTTGTTCTTCATATTGTTTATGCGGCGGATTATCTCTTGAGAAACCGAGAACTTCTTCCATAATGTCCTCTTTTTCTTTCTTTTCAACTTGAACAATCGCATCGCGTTGACCAATTCCTAGAAAACCCTTCTTAGATTCTTGAAGAACAGTAATATCTGCTTCCTCATGGTCGATTGCTAAAACAGACAATGCTTTCGCAACTGCTTCTTCAGTCGTTTGTGCTTGTGCTGTAAACTTTTCCATATCTATTCCCTCCGAGCTTTTTTGGATATGTACTATTTTCTCACACTTCGTCCAGTTTTTCTCGCTTTTTTCAGTGCTTTCTTACGCTTTTCTTCGTTTTCTCTTGCAATTCTCTCTTCTTCTTCTTGCTTTTTGATTTTCTCAAACGGGTTATTAATGACTAAGGTCTGTACAACTGAAAAGGCGTTTGACACCGCAAAATAAAGGGATAAGGCACTTGGCAAGCTCGCACTTATAAATAAAATGAACACAGGCATGATATAAGTCATGGCCGTCATCCCGCCGCCACCTTGATTAGCATTAGCCATCGATGACAATTTCACATTAACAAAAGTCAGCGCAGCTGCAAGGATTGGAAGGATGAAGTAAGGATCTGGTTCTCCCAGATTGAGCCACAAGAATGATGAGTTACTGATAACCTGTGTTCGACTGATGGATTGGTAGAGGGCAATAAGTATCGGCATCTGTATAATGAGTGGTAAGAGACTGGCAAAAGGATTGACGCCCGCTTCTTCTAGAAGACGTGCCCGCTCTTCGTTTTTCTTTTCTAAAGAAGCTTCGTCATTTGAAGGATACTTCTGTTCAATTGCATCTAACTGTGGTTGTATACTTCCCATTTTTTCCGTACTTTTAAGCTGGTAATAACTTAAAGGAACAAGAACGACTTTGATGAGAACAGTAAAGACAATAATTGCTGTTCCGAAACTGCCATTAAACAACTCAGCTAACCATATAATAATACGTGAGAAGTTAAGAACGATGAAACCATCCCAAAATCCTTCACTCTCAGGAGAGATCACTTCTGTCCGGCCACATGCTCCTAGAAAGAGGACTAGACTTATCAAACCAATGACAAGAAGCCATTTTTTTAGCTTTTTATTCACAATGAATCCTTCCTTTATTTGAAAACAGACGTTTATGTAGGATAAACGTCTGTTTTTTATTTAATCATTAAGTTTTGTCTGATCATTCTCGTCAATCAGAATCTGTGCGATATTAAAAACATGCATTAAATTTTTTTTCACTTCTGCAGTGGAGAGGTTTGCTGCCGGTTTACGAGCAATGACTATAAAATCGATATCCTCTTTGATAGAGTTTTCTAATTCTAGTACACCTTGACGAATTTTGCGTTTCAATGCGTTACGTTCCACAGCATTACCTATTTTCTTACCCACAGAGATTCCTACTCTAAAATGATCTTGATTTTGTTTATTTAAAATATAGACAACAAATTGACGGTTTGCAGTCGATTTTCCATGGTGAAATACGCGTTGAAAATCAGCTTCACTTTTTACTCGATAAGCTTTCTTCATTTTCCACCTCGTATCTCATGCTCTTTCAAAAAAAAAGACCACTGAGACGGTCAGTGATCAAGAAGTTAAACGTTTTCTTCCTTTTTTACGTCTTCTTTTAATAATGTTACGTCCGTTTTTAGTACTCATTCTTGCACGGAATCCGTGATTCTTTTTACGTTTGCGTTTTTTAGGTTGAAATGTTCTTTTAGACATAGATTGCACCTCCTATAATTTTCAGGCATTTTTCCGTGAAAATACATTCTATTTTCGACTGTGTCATTATATCGTATTTTAACTAACTTTGTCAAACATCTTTTGATTTTTATAACAATTTAGTTCTCAAAGTCAAACTCTAACTGGTTAAATATTTGATTTTTATACTCTGAAGTTATCCCAATACTTATACACATATCTGATTTCTCCTGTGCATGACTTTCTTTCTTTCCACAGACTTTTCCACATGTTATCCCCAATTCACAGGCCTGTGGATTAGTTATCCACAACTGTTGATTATCTGTTTGGATTTTTATTCATAGGCTGTTACAGCAGGGCTGATCGAGCGTTTCGTAATAATATCCGCCTGTTGATAACTTTAATAAAGTGCTTTAATAGACACTTTATACACAGCCTGTGGATTAAACAATCAACAGCCTGTTATTAAGTTTTAATGTTTTTTAAATCTGTGGAAAACTCCTATACTATTTGCTATAATGAAAAGTACATTTGTTTTTAAGGAGGAAGTTATGGCTGATAAAGATCAACTATGGAATTATATAGATAATAAATTTAAACAATCTTTATCTAAAGTCAGCTATGATACCTGGATTTCTAGTGCGAAAGCTATTGAATTTTCTAGTGATGAGATTGTGATAGAAGTTCCTTCAGAACTACATAAAGAATACTGGGGAAATAATCTTGCAACTCAAACGATGGAATTCTTATTTGAATATATAGGCAGAGAAATTCAGCCGCGTATCGTAACTGAAGATGAAAGAACACAATATGAGGGTCAAGAAATAAAAGGGGACTCTGCTGCTCGACGAGAATTTGCTGGAAAGAATCAACAAGAAAAATATGGTTCAAAACTTAGTCAAAAATATACCTTTGACACTTTCGTAATCGGGAAAGGTAACCAGATGGCACACGCTGCCGCTTTAGTTGTAGCTGAAGAACCCGGAACGATTTATAATCCCCTTTTCTTTTACGGAGGAGTCGGACTTGGGAAAACCCACCTCATGCATGCTATTGGCCACCAGCTGCTTGAAATTCGTCCCCACGCCAATGTCAAGTATGTGACAAGTGAAAATTTCGCGAATGATTATATTTCTTCTATTAGAAACCAAACAATGGAAGAATTTAGACAAGCTTATAGAAACATTGACCTTCTATTAGTAGATGATATTCAATTTTTTGCTGATAAAGAAGGAACACAAGAGGAATTTTTCCATACTTTTAACGAACTTTACGACAAGCGTAAACAGATTGTCCTGACAAGTGACCGTCTGCCTAATGAAATTCCCCAGCTTGAAGAACGATTAGTTTCACGTTTTGCATGGGGACTCTCGGTAGATATCACCCCGCCAGATTTAGAAACAAGAATTGCTATTTTAAAGAGTAAAGCTGAGGCTGAGAATTTAGAAATTCCTGGTGATACTTTAAGCTATATCGCTGGACAGATTGATTCCAATATTCGAGAATTAGAAGGAGCTTTGTTAAGAGTCCAAGCTTTTGCTGCGATGAGTGGTCAAGAAATAACAACAAGTCTGGCAGCGGATGCACTCAAAAGCATGCTTCACGACAACGAGGACAAAGAAATAGACATTTCGACTATTCAAAAAGCAGTGGGAAAATACTACAACGTTTCAAGAGAAGATTTGCTGGGAAAAAGAAGAACACAATCTATCGCTTTTCCCCGTCAAGTTGCTATGTATTTATGCCGGGAGATGACATCAGAATCTTTCCCAAAAATTGGCAAAGAATTTGGCGGTAAAGATCACACTACTGTTATGTATGGCCATGAAAAAATTGAAAAACAGCTACAAGAAGATGAGAATTTAAGGATAGCAATCGATGAAATAAAACAATCACTCAGTTAAGTGGTATATTCTATTTACAAGCGAATTGTGGATAGCTGTGGAACAATGTGGATAACCTAAAGAGTTATCCACAAGTTATCAACAGGTCAAAAAGTCTAAACCATACTATCTGACGAACTTATCCCCACTATCCACAGGCCCTATTACTACTATTACTATCTCTTTAAACTAAATATAATATAAGAGTCCAATAAAAGAGAAATAAAATTTTAGAGATATTTGTTATACTTACATCGAATATCTAAGGAGGAAGAGTATGAAATTTACAATAAACCGTTCAACATTTAATGAAGTTATCCAAGATGTGCAACTTGCTATTTCATCTCAAACAACAATTCCTATTTTGACAGGAATTAAGATCACGTGTCATGAAGAAGGAATCACATTAACAGGCAGTGATGCAGATATATCTATCGAATCTTTCATTTCGGCAGAAGAGGAAGAGCATGGTTTAGATATTGAAAGAACAGGCGAAATGGTGGTCGAACCTGCACGTTTCTTGAGCGATATCATTAAAAAATTGCCAGACGAAAAAGTTTCGCTTGAATTATTAAATAATGGACAAGTGTCTATTGAATCAGATACCTCATCATTCACTATTCACGCTTTAGATGCGGATCAATATCCTCGCTTGCCAGAAATTGAAATGGACAAGAAAATTATCTTGCCTGTGACACTATTTAAACAGGTAGTTAAACAAACCATTATTTCAGTCTCTCACCACGAAAGTCGACCTATTCTAACAGGCGTCCAATTTACGATTCAAGGCGGCGTTTTACGCGCTGTTTCGACAGATAGTCACCGTTTGAGCCGTCGTGATATTACTTTGGACCAGACACCCGGAGATAATTATGAGATCGTGATGCCTGGAAAGAGCTTAAATGAACTGATGCGTCTTTTAGATGATGGCATAGAAGAAGTAGAATTATATGTCACAGAAAACCAAGTCTTATTCAATATCGAAGATACAAAATTCTACTCAAGGCTACTGGAAGGAAATTATCCTGATACGGAGCGACTTATTCCAACAGAAACCAATACTGTGGTAACACTGAAGGCTCAAGAGCTCATAGGTGCTGTAGACAGGGCTTCCCTCTTATCCCATGCAGGTAAAAATAACGTGGTCAAATTGACTATTGATTCAAATAAAATGGAGATATCAGGAGATTTTCCTGAAATTGGTAAAATTGAAGAAAACATCAATTATGAAAACATCGAAGGCGATCCTATTCAGATTTCCTTCAACCCTGACTACATGAAAGATGCTCTCCAAGCATTTGGACAGTCTGAAATTAACATTTCATTTGTAGGGTCTTTACGTCCCTTTGTCTTGCAGCCTGCTGATGGCAGCACTGACTTTGTACAACTCATTACGCCCATCAGAACACCAGATTAACGAATATGTAATCACAGCCCCTCTGTGTTGAAACATTGAAAGTACAATTCCCGAAATAATTATCCACAAAGTTATCCACTTATTATTTCTTAGGATGTTGATAAGATAGACAATAAAATTTCTATGCTTAGAGTAAAATTTAGGATATATTCTAATATAATTTAACAGCAG
>JBHWPB010000080.1:0-9495 GCA_043424675.1 Carnobacteriaceae bacterium
TAAGTCACTTTAATCCAAACGGTTAGCGTTTGGATTTTTTAGATTGTTATTGTGTAAAGGAGCATAAAATGAGTAAAATTAGGATAAACAACCTTAAATTTTATACAAAAAATGGTGTTTTGCCAGAAGAAAGAGTATTAGGTCAGCAACTAGAAGTAGATGTGGAACTCACCTTGCCCCTGGAGAAGGCGGGCAAGTCAGACGATGTGAGCGATACTGTAAGTTACGCTGAAGTGAATGATTTAATTGCCAATCATTTGGAAGAGCATTCTTATGATTTAATTGAAGCAGTCATCAATGGGATTTTAGACGACATCGAAGAAGGATTTGGAGACCGATTGGATGCAGCTCTTATACGCGTCCGGAAATATTCAGTTCCCATGCCTGGTATATTCGATAATATAGAAATTGAAATGGAGAGAGAATTTTAATCATGAAAACAGTATATTTATCTATTGGCAGCAATCTAGGAGATCGCAGAGGACGCCTTGCAAGAGCAATCAAAACGATGGACTCTATGGATGCCTTAGGGGTAACAGCTATTTCATCCCTTTATGAAACAGCTCCTTATGGTCCTGTTGAGCAAGACAACTTCTACAATGCGTGTGTGAGATTGAATACGACGCTTGAAGCGGATGATTTATTGACAGTGCTCCAGGGAATTGAAATTTCTGCAGAACGGGAAAAAGATGAGGTATGGGGGCCGCGGACCTTAGATTTAGATATCATCTGGATGGAAGACTCAGAAATGTATACAGATCGCCTTACTATTCCTCACAAAGAAGCTAAAAACCGTCTCTTTGTTCTAGAACCGCTTAAAGAAATATGGCAGGAAGGTCTATTTGACGGAGAAGAGATTGATGATATCATCAATCAGCTAAAAACTGATCCTGAAGAAGACGATCAGTCGGTGACTTTTCTTCTAAAGCATTGGGTAGAAGAATACGGGTTGGATAGAGACAGCCACGATAAAATAGAAAGTGCGGTACGAGACATTCTCGATGCGGTCGGAGAAGATCCTGATCGTCCAGGGTTAAAAGAAACACCGGCTCGTGTCGCAAGAATGTATGAGGAAGTTTTCCATGGCCTGATTGAACCGCCATTTGACGACTTTAAGTTATTCGATTCAGATAATACAGACGATATGGTCGTTGTGAAAGATATTGAATTCTACTCTATGTGTGAACACCACCTTCTTCCATTCTATGGAAACGTTCATGTCGCTTATATCCCATCCGATCGTAAAGTTTTAGGTCTAAGTAAATTTGCTCGTCTGGTTCGCTATGCTGCAAGCAGACCGAATGTCCAAGAAGACTTGACGGTTATGATTGGAGAAGCTCTAGATAAACACATCCCTGTAGAAGGTGTCGCTGTTGCAATCGAAGCAGAGCACATGTGTATGACGATGCGTGGAGCAAAAAGCCCAGACAGTTCAACGAACACCTACTATTTCTCTGGTGTATTTGATGAAGACGAAGATACTAAAAACGACTTCTTGAAATCACTCGTTCAATAAAAAGGAAACTATAGTGAAAAAAATACTGTGGTTAGCAACAGGCAATCAAGGAAAAATAAAAGAATATGAAGAAGCATTAAATCTAATGGAAGAAAGAGAACTGTGGGAAATAAAAGCAGTTCCAGACCGGTCTCGAATCGAGATTGAAGAAGACGGTCTGACATATAAAGAGAATGCGAGAAAAAAAGCTCAAGTTTATGCCGACCTCTTAAGTGCTCCTGTCTTAGGAGATGATGGCGGATTAGAACTCCATGCCTTCCCAGGCGAGCTCGGGTTGAAGACGCAGCGCGAGGCGCCGTCAAATGCATCAGCTTTTGAGAAAAATGAATGGCTTTTAGAGAAGCTGTCAACTAAAAAAAACCGTGAGGCCACTCTGCATGCCGTCCTGGTTTATGTTTATCCTGATGGTGAGGAAATTGTGAATGAGAAAGAAACATCCTTCCTGATAGCGGAAAAGCAAAAAGGTGATCAGGGCTTTGGAATGGACCCTATTTTATATATTCCGGAAAAAGGGAAAACGACAGCTGAACTTTCCCCAGAGGAAAGAAGACACTACAGTCCGCGTTTTTTAGCATTTGAAGAATTGATGAAAGAGGTATCTAATGGCTTATAACGTAAAAGAAACTTTAGCAGACAAATTTGTAATTATGGGAATCGTCAATGTAACACCGGATTCTTTTTCGGATGGAGGAGATTATAACTCTGTTGAGAGATCTGTTTCTCGAATTAAAAAGATGATCCAACAAGGGGCGAAAATCATAGATCTGGGCGGTCAATCGACACGGCCAGGGTATGAAGAAGTTCCTCCCGAAGAGGAACTGAATCGCCTGCTGCCCGTTATTGAAGCCGTAAGAGAGTTTTCGGATGTCTTGATCTCTATCGACACTTACTTCCCTGAAGTTGCACGTCAATCTCTAGAAGCTGGAGCGAATATCGTGAATGATATTCATGGCGGAGATAATTTAGAAATGTTAGAAGTTATCGCCGACCACTCAGAAGCAGGTTATGTTTATATGCATTCAAGAGATCGTGGCGAGACACCGCTTGAAGAAGAAATGAAAAACTATCACGAAGAGATGTTAGATAAGTTTGAAAAATATGATATTGATTTAGACCGCGTCAGTTTTGACCCAGGGGTAGGCTGGAAATCACATGAAGATCACATTGCTATTATGAGTGAACCAGAAAAATACTCTCCTGTAGGTGAACTATCTGTCTTACTTGGCGTATCAAGAAAAAGAACAATTGGAACGATAACAGGTCATGAAAATGCAAAAGATCGTGACGTAGGGTCTGCTGTTGCATCTTTGATGGCTTGCGCCAAAGGTGTAAATATCGTACGAGTTCATAATGTCCAAGCGATGGCCGATGCAGTTGCCGTCTATCAAGCGTTAAGAAAATAATCCATCGTCAAATTAAAAAGCTTCCCTGTTTATCTGCTGATAAATTAAAGAAGCTTTTTATATTTTAAAAATGGATTTGATCGAAAAAGGTAACCTCCTAACCCTAATCTCCCACCCTATTCCCCAATGATACTTAGTTTATTTTTAATGCTAAATGGTGTAGAATAGGTAAAGAATGCTTGTTATTTATATATTAAATAAAAAATAAAGGAAGTTAATCATGAATAATAATAAAACTTATCATTTCGTAGGTATTAAAGGGACAGGAATGAGTGCTTTAGCTCTTATCTTGCACCATGAAAATTATAAAGTGCAAGGATCAGATGTCAGTCAGAGGTTCTATACACAAAGAGGCCTAGAAGAAGCACATATTCCGATTTTTGAATTTTCACCGGAGAATATCAGACCGGGCCAAGTGATTATTCAAGGGAATGCATTTGATGAAGACCATCCAGAAATTCAACGCGCAAAAGAATTAAATTTAGAAATCATGCGCTATCACACTTTTTTAGGTGAACTGATTGAAAACTATACAAGTGTGGGAGTCACCGGATCCCATGGCAAGACGACTACCACAGGAATGCTATCCCATGTGTTAAGTGGAGCACAACCGACCTCATATCTGATTGGAGATGGGACCGGGCACGGCGAACCAGAAGCTCGCTATTTTGTATTAGAAGCAGATGAATACCGTCGCCATTTCTTATCTTATGAACCAGATTATGCAATTGTTACTAACATTGATTTTGATCACCCAGATTATTTTAACGATTTAGATGATGTATTTGACGCTTATCAGAGTTTTTTAGCTGGAGTTCAGAAGATGGCCTTCATCTGTGGCGACGATGAAAATGCTCGTAAACTCACCGCAGAGATTCCAATTAAATACTATGGCTTAAAGGATGGTAATGATGTTCAAGCGATAAATATCGAATATGAAACATTCGGTACATCATTTGAAGTTATTATCGATAAACAGTCTCTAGGGCGTTACGAAATCCCAGTTTTTGGGGACCATAATATTCAAAATGCGCTAGCAGTCATTGCTGTGAATTATTACGAAAACATCAATACAGATAAAATCAGAGAAGGATTGAAAAATTATCCTGGTGTGAAACGTCGTTTTGTAGAAAAAGAGGTCGCTGGTCAATTTATTGTAGACGATTATGCGCACCACCCCAATGAAATCGAAGTGACTATCAAAGCGGCACGACAACGTTTCCCAGATAAAGAAATCATCGCGATCTTCCAGCCTCATACTTTCTCTAGGACAGAGGCTCTTTTAGAAGAGTTTGCTGAAACTTTATCGACAGCGGATCGTGTCTATCTCTGTGACATCTTTTCATCCGCCCGTGAACAGTCTGGAAACGTGAGTATTGAAGATCTGGCCCAGCTCATTGAAACTGATACGACCGTTATTAAGGGAGAAGACGTCACACCTTTATTAGAAAACCATGATGCCGGTAAAGTCATGCTTTTTATGGGGGCTGGAGACATCCAAAAATTCGAAGAAAACTATGTAGCACTACTTCAAGACTAATAACTTTAGCGATTCGAAAAATATAAATTATAATAAAGGAGCTTTTCATGGCAAATGAGAATAAGTTACTGCTAGTTGATGGGCATAGTATTATCTTTCGTGCCTTTTACGCTTTACATAGTCAGTTAGAGTCTATGAAAAACCATAATGGACTGCATACCAATGCTCTTTATGGCTTTCATAATATGTTAGAAAATATCATGGAGGAGCTAAAGCCGACTCATGTTTTAGTCGCTTTTGACGCTGGGTCTACCACATTCAGACATGATTTTTATGATGGCTACAAAGGCGGAAGAGATACCATGCCGACAGAAATGTCTGAACAACTTCCTTATTTGCTCGATATGCTGGATGGGTTCGGTGTTCGTTATTACGAATTAGATAACTATGAAGCGGACGATATTATTGGAACGCTTTCGCATGAAGCGGACCAGAGAAAGATGGAAACGATTGTTTTAACAGGAGATCGGGACCTCACTCAGCTCGCATCAGCTCACACTTCTATTTACTATACAAAAAGAGGGGTGACAGATGTAGATATATTGACTCCCGAGTCGACTGAAGAGGAATTCGGTATTACACCAGATCAAGTCACTGACTATTTAGGTCTCAAAGGTGATCCGTCCGATAATATCCCAGGAGTTACAGGAATAGGTGAAAAAACAGCGACTAAGCTGTTGAACGAGTATGGGTCTATCGAAGGCATCTATGAAAATATAGATGAAATGAATCAGACTAAAAGAAAAGAAAATTTGATGGCTGAGAAAGACATCGCGCGCCTCAGCAAACAACTTGCGACGATTGATACAGATTCACCTGTCACTATCTCCATAGACGATCTGAAGTATGAAGGGAAAGACCTCCAGAAGTTAATCGAGTTTTACAAAGAAATGGATTTTAACAGCCATCTCAATAAACTCGATACGGCAGGCGCATATGAGGACGAAGAGAAAAAAGAAATTGTCTACGAAGTGGTTGATGAAATAAAAGAGGATATGTTTGAAGACAAACAAGCTGTCTTCACAGAACTTCTCCATGAAGATTACCATCAAGAAGAGATCGCAGGGATCGCTTGGGGGAATGAAAATGGCATCTACATTACAAGCCCCGAGAGCGCTTTTGCTTCCGAGCATTTCCTAGACTGGGTGAGTAACAAATCTTTAGAAAAAACCACATTCGATGCCAAGGCTACCTTGGTCTCTTTATACCGTCAAGGAGAAGCTGAGTTGGAAGGCGTAACTTTCGATATTTTGTTAGCTTCTTATTTGTTGACGGCGAAAGATAACCACAAATCGGTGAGTGATGTTTGCTATGAACACAACTATAATGACATTCTGCCGGATGAGACCATTTATGGGAAAGGCGCAAAAATCAGTCTTCCTGACGATCCTGAAAAAATGTACGAGCATCTCGCTAAGAAAATCAAAGCGATATATTCACTAACAGATCAACTCAGAGAAGAGCTCAAGTCAAATGATCAAGAGAATCTCTTGATGGAAATGGAATTGCCTTTGTCTAAAGTCCTGGCCGTCATGGAGATGAGAGGCATCACAGTCGACCGAGAGAACTTAGAAAACTTGCGAGAAGAATTTGATATTATACTTTCTGAAGTAGAAAAAAATATCTATGAAAAGGCAGGAGAAGAATTTAATATTAATTCTCCCAAACAGCTCAGTGTCATCCTTTTTGAAAAGATGGGGTATCCTGTTATCCGTAAAACAAAAACGGGGTATTCTACTGCTCAAGATGTCTTAGAGAAACTACAGCCGCAAGCACCTATTGTGGATGATATCTTGAGATATCGTCAGATTAATAAAATCCAATCTACTTATGTAGAAGGTTTATTGAAAGACATTGATGAGACAGGTCGAGTTCATACACGCTTCTTACAGACAGTTGCACGAACAGGGCGCTTAAGTTCTGTAGATCCTAACCTTCAAAATATTCCCATTCGAACAGAAGAAGGCCGTAAAATACGTAAAGCCTTTACCGCTAACCATGAGGGCTGGAAAATATTTGCATCTGACTATTCTCAGATTGAATTACGTGTTATGGCACATATTTCTGGGGACGAACACCTCAAACAAGCTTTCATTGATAAAGAGGATATTCATACCACAACAGCTGTCCGTATTTTTGATTTAGAAGATAAGTCCGAGGTAAGCCCTAATATGCGTCGTGATGCGAAGGCTATCAACTTCGGTATTATCTACGGAATGAGTGATTATGGCTTATCTGAAAGTTTAGGTATAACAAGAAAAGAAGCTAAAGCTTACATTGAAACTTATTTTGATCGTTATCCAGGGGTAAAAAATTATATTGATACAATCATACGTGGAGCTCGCGACCAAGGTTACGTCGAAACAATTTTTAATAGAAGACGGTATCTTCCAGAGATTAATTCGCGCAATTATAATCAGCGTTCTTTTGCGGAGAGGACTGCTATGAACACGCCTATTCAAGGGAGTGCCGCGGATATCATAAAAATGGCAATGATTAAGATGGAAGAACGTTTAAGAGAAGAAAAGTTAGAGACGAATATGCTGCTCCAAGTCCATGATGAGCTCATCTTTGAAACGCCGCCAGAAGAAATCGAAATTCTATCTGAATTGGTGAAAGATGTTATGGAGAATGTTGTAGAGTTATCAGTTCCGCTCACCGTGGAGAGCAGTTATGGAGATAATTGGCATGATGCTGATGAATAAATGAGAGGAACATGTGATAATGCCTGAATTACCAGAAGTAGAAACTACAAAAAATAAACTGGATCAAATATTACCAGGATTAGTCATAAAAGATGTAGAAGTTTTATGGGATAACATTATATCTTTACCGGAAGACAGCGAAATTTTTGAAAAAAATTTAGAAGGGCAGACTTTTAAAGAGGTTTCCAGACGAGGAAAGTTCTTGCTTTTTCATCTAACAGATTATACTTTAGTCAGTCATTTAAGAATGGAAGGAAAATATTTTTTAGTGGATGAACAGGAAGAAATTTCTGATTATGTTCATGTCGTTTTTCATCTTGAACAGGGTAAGAAACTACTCTATCATGATGTTCGAAAATTTGGACGGATGTATCTTGTGGAAGCAGGAGAAGAATTTAAACTGCCTAACCTTATGAAACTTGGACCTGAACCTCGTCCAGACACCTTTAAGTTGGACGATTTCAAGGAGAAACTAAAAAGGCACAAAAAAAACATCAAGGCTTTGCTCTTAGACCAAACTGCCGTGGTAGGTTTAGGTAATATTTATACAGATGAAGTGCTCTTCCAATCAGGCATTCATCCCAGCCGTCCCGCTGATTCTCTAGATGATGAAGACATTAAAAAGCTTCGTCTCGCTATTTTTGAGGTTTTGAATTTAGCTATAGAAAAACGCGGAACAACCATCCGTTCTTACGCTACGCCCGATGGTGAAGAAGGAGAATTTCAAAATCACTTAAAAGTTTATGGCAGAGAAGGGCTGGAGTGCGTGGAATGCGGGGGAGAAATTAAAAAAGAAAAACTTGCCCAGCGCGGTACACACTTTTGTCCAAATTGCCAAGCTTGAATAGAGTCAACGAAGAGGAGGGATCCTGTGCCAATAATTCTAGGACTGACAGGAGGTATTGCTTCCGGAAAAAGTCTCGTCACTTCTTATTTTGAAGAATTAGGTTATCCAACGATTGATGCAGACCTGATTGCGAGAGAAATCGTTGAACCTGGAACAGAGGGCCTGCGCGAAATTACAGAATATTTTGGGCCTGAAGTGATACGAGAAGATGGAAGCTTGAACCGCAGCAGACTAGGAGAGATTGTGTTCTCCGATGAAGAAAAAAGAGAAATATTGAATCGGATCACACACAGTAGGATTCGCGAGTCAATGATGCAACGAAAAGAGCAATTGTTAGAAGATAATCATGACCTTATTGTTTTAGATATTCCTCTTTTATATGAGGGAGATTTTGAAGACATGGTGGATAAGGTCATGGTGGTCGCTGTCGATCAGGAGACCCAGCTTAAAAGACTGATGGAACGCGACCGCTTCGACTACGATGAAGCGATGAGTCGGATAAAAAGCCAAATGGTTTTAGAAGATAAGACAGTTCGAGCAGATATCGTTGTCAATAACAATGGCCAAAAAGAAAATACTTATAAACAAGTTGATAAATGGCTGGCTCAACAAGGTCTGACGGAGAAATAAAGTAAAGGAGGGGGAAGCTATGCAGTGCCCACGTTGTCAAAATGAAGAGTCTAGAGTTATTGATTCGAGAAAAGCAGACGGCGGCCAAGCGATTCGACGGCGGCGAGAATGCACCAATTGCGGGTATCGTTATACAACATTTGAAAGAAGGCAGGAAACACCTATCCTGGTTGTCAAGAAGGACGGTAACAGAGAAGAATTTAATCGCGAAAAGTTGTTACGCGGTGTGATACGCGCCAGTGAAAAAAGACCAGTAAGCTATGACGAGATGGAAAATCTGGTAGGAGAAGTTGAAAGAGAGATTCGTAAGTCAAATCAGACTGAAGTGCCATCAGAAGAGATTGGTGATATGGTGATGGAGCGTTTGTCTGAACTGGACGAGGTCGCCTATATTCGTTTTGCAAGTGTTTACCGTCAATTTAAGGATGTAGACGCTTATAAAAATGAGGTCCGCAGGTTAGAAAAGAGAAAAACAGAGCATGAAGAGGATGCTCAAGAGGAACTCGAGGATGAATCTTAAGAAGAAAGGTGTAAAAAGTATGGCGTACCCCTGGCAGCATTTATCTCCGACAGATTTTTATAGTGTCCATACTTCTACATCTTCTTTTTCTGCCGAAAGTGAAAAAGTCCTGATTCTTCTTTATCAACCTATCATCGGAAAAGAAGCTTTTATATTATACAAAGTATTCCAACATAACGAAACACTCTACTCCAACAGCCAATATCTTCCGCACACCACACTGTTTACGATATTAGACTTAGGTGTGAAAGATTTTTATAAAGCTCGCATCCGCTTAGAAGCTGTGGGTCTATTAAAAACTAAAACAAATATAATAAATAGTGAAACTTAAGTA
>JBHWPB010000081.1:0-11860 GCA_043424675.1 Carnobacteriaceae bacterium
GTGTGTAAAAATCTCATTTTTCAATTTCTCACTCATATTGTGCTACACATTCCTTTTTATTAAGTTGGGATTTACTTGGTCACCTTCCAAAGGTTTGTCGTTTCAAATAGTATAAATGTTTTAAGGAGTTCAAGCAATGAAGAACATATCCTTCACTGGTATTGAAGCGTCTCTCTTTTTTCTAAAATTAAAATCTTAGACACGAAATAATTGTTTTGTTACTCTTAAATTGTAAGTGAAACGGCATACACCTGTTTCAGACAAGATAAATACACCTACATGATCGGAAGTTTATGTTGAATGTTCCTTATGACAAAAATTTGCAACTATTGGAAATTTTACGGGAGGAACCCATACGATATGAGTAAAGTAAAAGCAGCAACAGCAGCTTTAAGAGTACTAGAAAGCTGGGGAGTAGAGAGAGTGTACGGAATACCGGCCGGCTCTTTTTCTTCCTGGATGGATGCTTTTTCAGAAGAACAGGATAATATCGACTTTATCCAGGTCAAGCATGAAGAGACAGGTGCTCTCGCTGCCGCGATGCAGCCAAAATTCGGCGGCAGTATCGGTGTGGCGATGGGCTCTGGAGGTCCAGGTGCCACTCACTTGATCAACGGCCTTTACGAAGCACGGGAAGATAATCAGCCTGTCCTCGCTATTCTCGGTTCACGCCCCCTGCAAGAACAGAACATGGATGCTTTCCAAGAGATGAACCAAAACCCGCTCTTTAACGACGTAGCCATCTATAATCGAAAAGTGGCTTACGCAGAACAGCTGCCACAGCTCGTAGACGAAGCGGTCAGACGCGCTTACGCTGAAAAAGGAGTCGCTGTGCTGGAAGTACCGGTTGATTTCGGATACGAAGAATTAGATGAAGAAACCTGGTGGTCCAGCGCTAAAAACTATCAAGAATATCCGAATCCTGAGCTGGACGAGGAAAAAATTGACGAAGCAGTCCGCATTTTGAATGAAGCTGAACGCCCTGTTATTTACGCGGGTGTTGGTACACGTGGCAGCGGCGACGATGTTATCAAACTTTCTAAAAAGCTAAAAGCCCCACTGGTTACGACTGGAAAGAATTTCGATAACTTTCCTAATGAGTATGAAGCATTCCTCGGTTCAGCGGGACGTGTCGCCACGAAGCCCGGAGTGGAGGTGTTCCAGGAGGCCGATACTGTCCTATTTGCTGGTTCCAACTACCCTTTCTCAAATACTTCAGACATCTTTGATTATATTGATAAGTTCATCCAGATCGATATTAACAATATGCATCTCGGTAAACGCCACGAGACGGATGTTGCCATTCTCGGTGATGCAGGTGAAGCGATACGCGCGCTCACTGAAAAAGTAGATGAAAAAGAAGAAACAGCTTGGTGGAAAGCAAACGTCAACAATAATAAAAACTGGCGCGAATACACGGATATGCTGGAGCACAAAACAGAAGGTCCCCTTCAATTCTATCAAGTCTACCACGCCATCAACCAAGTGGCAGATGAAGATGCCATTTACTCCATTGATGTAGGAAATACGACGCAGACTTCCATCCGCCACTTGCACATGAACCCGAAGAATACTTGGAGAACCTCTCCTCTATTCGCAACGATGGGGAACGGTCTGCCTGGAGCGATCGCCGCAAAGCTCGATCATCCCGAGCGTCAAGTATGGAATATTGTGGGAGACGGCGCCTTTTCGATGGGCTATCCAGATATCCGGACCGCTGTCACTTATGAAACTGCGATGATTAATGTTGTTTTTGCTAACCAGGAGTATGGGTTCATCAAAAACAAATATGAAGATACAAATGAAACGACCTATGGTACGGAATTCCCAGATGTCGACTTTGCAAAAATCGCAGAAGCACAAGGAGCGGTGGGCTATACCGTTACAGAAATCTCTCAACTCCAAGAAACCTTTGAACAGGCCCTTCAAGATGAGAAAGAGGGAAAAGTTGTCGTTATTGACGTAAAAATTACAGACGACCGACCTATCCCTGTTGAGATTTTGGATCTTGATCTAGCGCTGACCTCTGATGACAGTGTCCAGGACTATAAAGAAACATACGAAGCTGAAGATCTCGTGCCCTTCCGTAAATATCTAGAGGATGAAGGACTAGATTCTCAAAGGCTTGCACGTTACAACCGTCAAAATAGTATGTAAAACGCAACACTAAAAAACAAGTGATTCCTAAAAAGAATCACTTGTTTTTACTTTGTATAGAGAGGTTAAATATCTAACCAGCCATAATTATCGCGGTCTATTTTACCTTTTCTCTTTGAAACAAAAGGATTCCCTCGCACAGTATAGCGCAGCGGAGCTTCTGTCCACTTTCCTTTATTGGGAATACCGATACGGGGGGACACTTCGATATGCTGCGGGATTTTTTTCTGTTCAGGTTGGATATAGAGCGGCGGTTCTGTGATCAATGTTCCATATTCCTCCATGGTAATCCCCATCGCTTGACACATTTTCCCCGGACCATCTGTGAGGGTGTATCCTTCTTTTTGACGCCGTTCTTTCATGAGGCCTATCCCTTCATCCGGTTCAACGGCGCGCACTAAAACTCCCTGTGGTTCGCCTTCTTCTTTCGTGATGACATTTAATAAAATATTTCCCATCATCTGATAGAGGTAGATCGTACCTGCTTCTTGATACATGGCTTCTACTCGCGGAGTACGGCGCCAGTTGTACACATGCGCTGCCTCGTCAATCGGTCCGACATAGGCTTCTGTTTCAACGATCCAGCCGCTTGTCCGCCCCTCTTCTGTTTCAGATATGAGCTTAACCCCTACGACTTTCTGAGCAACCTCTTCTGTTGTTTGTTCAGCAGTTATAAATTCAGACATTTCTTTCCAACTTTCTCTCGTTAATCTTATATATTATATCAAACAAGTTTTAAAACTATAAATTACGGGCTTCTATATTTTCATAAGTCAGGAAATTCATACTATACTTTCTGTATAACTGTGCTATCATGTATATTAATTATGAAAAAGAAGGAGAATGTATATGGCTGAGAATAAGATGCACCCTGAATCATTGGACTGGAAAAGCTTGGGTTTTGATTATATTAAAACCGATTATCGCTTTATCGCTCATTATAAAGACGGACAATGGGATGAAGGCGAATTAATTACAGATAATAAACTTCACATAAGCGAAGGTTCGACTGCCCTTCACTATGGGCAGAACACTTTTGAAGGAATGAAAGCATTCCGTCAAGAAGACGGGCAGATCAACCTTTTCCGACCACAAGAGAATGCTAAACGCATGAAAAATTCTGCCCAAAGGTTGTTAATGGAGCCTTACCCGGTAGAAGAATTCGTGGAAGCCGTTCGCAAAACTGTTGAAGCAAATGCTGATTGGGTTCCGCCATATGGAACAGGTGCGTCTTTATACATTCGTCCTCTCCTTATCGGTGTTGGTGACAACATTGGAGTAAAGCCAGCCGAAGAATATCTGTTCACTGTTTTTGTCATGCCGGTGGGTCCTTATTACCAAAATGGCCTTGCTCCTACTGAATTTATCACAACAGATCTCGATCGGGCTGCACCTAATGGGACAGGTTTTGCAAAAGTCGGCGGAAACTATGGTGGATCATTGAAAGCGAGTAAAGAAGCACAAGAAGCTGGCTATGGCGATGCGATTTACTTGAACCCGAGAGATCATAAATCTATTGAAGAAATTGGTTCTTCTAACTTTTTTGCAATTAAAGGAAACACTTTTATCACGCCTGACTCTCCTTCTATCCTTCCAGGAATTACGCGCGCTTCTCTGATGACAATTGCAGAGGACGTTTTAGACATGGAAGTTGCTCACCGCACTGTGCCATTAGAGGAACTTGCAGAGTTTGATGAAGCAGCTTCGTGTGGTACAGCAGCTGTCGTCACACCCATTTCAGCTATTCAAACAGACGATAAAAAGTATACTTTCTATGATGACGAAGAAGTCGGTCCCGTCACTCAAAAACTCTACGATACTCTGATAGGGATTCAATACGGAGAAATTGACGCTCCTGAGGCAGACTGGATCGTTAAAGTTTAATTCTATCTAAAATATCAAAGAAGTTTAAGCACCCTTTTATGGGTGCTTTTTATATTTATTATTCATTTAACTGGTTATTATTTGCATAAAAAACACATAATATGTATAATCCTTTTAATAAACAGTTTAGATATAAAGGAGTGTAGCCTGTGGCAATTTGGTCCAACGATTTTCATGATGATGTTTCACAAGATGCTTACAACTTTAATCAATCAATTTTAATTGACCGCCGTTTATTGGATGCAGATCTGAGAGGTTCGATAGCCCATGCCGAAATGTTGGGTGAGCAAGAAATCATCCCACAAAATGAATCAGAAAAACTAGTTGCAGCATTGAAAGAAATGCAAGCAGAGTACAAAAACGATGAGTTAGAAATTGATAAGACAGCAGAGGATATTCACAGTTTTATAGAAACTGAGCTCACCGAACGTTTAGGCGATATCGGTAAAAAAATACACACAGGACGCAGCCGTAATGATCAAGTCGCTGTCGCCTTAAAAATATACATTCAAGATGAGATTAAAAAATTATCCGAATTACTTGTAGAAGCTATACAAGCTTTCGTGAATCAAGCGAGTCAGCATCTTGAAGTCATCATGCCCGGCTACACTCATCTGCAGCGTGCACAGCCGATTACTTACGGGCATTACTTGATGGCTTATGCAGAGATGCTGTACCGCGATTTAGATCGTCTGCGAGATGTTAAAAAAAGAATCTTGAATACCAATCCCTTAGGAGCAGGTGCTTTAGCGACAACTACTTTTCCCTTGGACCGTCAGCTCACCACCGACTTATTGAATTTCACAGATTATTCGCATAATAGTCTGGATGCTATCGCAGATCGCGATTACAGCATTGAACTCGCCTCTTCACTCTCTATTCTAGCGATGCATCTCAGCCGTTACGCAGAAGAAGCGATCATCTGGAGTTCACAGGAATTCCGATTCATTCAATTAGACGACGCTATTTCAACGGGTTCTTCTATCATGCCGCAAAAGAAAAATGCAGATATACATGAACTCATGCGTGGGAAAACAGGACGCGTTTATGGAAATTTGATGTCCATCTTGACTATCATGAAGGGACTGCCGCTCGCTTATAACAAAGACATGCAGGAAGAAAAAGAATTAGTCTTTGATTCGATCGATACGTTGAAACAGATGCTGGCCCTCCTTCCCGATGTGTTAAACGCTACTGAAGTTGATGAAGGAAAAATGTATGAAGCTGCTGGAGAAGGTTTTATCAATGCAACCGATTGTGCGGACTACCTCACAGCTAAAGGAATGCCTTTCCGCGAAGCTTACCAGATCACAGGAAACATCATTCAGCACTGTATAGAAAACAAATACACACTCGAAACTCTGCCTTTAGAGGAATATCAAATTTTTAACGCGGATTTCGATTCTGATATTTATGATGTGATTGATTTGAAATATTGTACATTTAATAGAGATGTCGCTGGCGGTCCTGCCCCAGACCGGGTCCGAGAAAAGATTGAGTCATTAAAACAACGATTAGCAGACGTCGAAGGGAATGAAGTTCATGAGGACACAAAAAGTAAATAAGATATTAGTAGCTTATTCTGGCGGCTTGGACACTTCTGTCATTGTGTCTTGGCTGTTAGAAAATTATGACAACCCTGAAATTATTGCCATGACTGCAAATGTAGGCCAAGAAGAAGATTTTGATGCTTTAGAAGAAAAAGCACTCAAAAGCGGTGCAACAAAACTTTATGTTGAAGATTTAAGAAAAGAATTTTTAGAAGATTATGTGTTTGAAGCCTTAAAAGCAGAACCTAAATATGATGGTCGTTATCTTCTAGGAACAGCATTCGCTCGTCCTTTGATGTCTAAACGTATGGTCGAGATCGCTCATCAAGAAGGTTGCGATGCTATTGCGCACGGCTGTACTGGCAAAGGGAACGACCAAGTGCGTTTTGAACTAGCAATCCGTGAATTTGATCCGCATATCAAAATCATTGCGCCTTGGCGAGAGTGGGACTTAAAATCGCGTGATGATGAGTATGATTATGCCGAAGAACGCGGGATTCCTCTCACCTTCTCACGTGAAGAAGGTTATTCAGAAGATGACAACCTCTTTCATATTTCTCACGAAGGTTTAGATTTAGAAGACCCGACAAAAAAACCCGATTATGATTCCTTGTTGACTTACAGCGTCTCACCTCAGAATGCTCCCGATAAAGCTGCTCAAATCAGTGTCTCCTTTGAAAAGGGGATCCCTGTTGCAGTCAATGGTAAAAAAATGGAAGCTATTGAACTTATGGAAACCCTCAATAAAATAGGAGGAGAAAATGCAATCGGTATATTAGATATCGTGGAGAACCGCCTGGTCGGAATGAAATCGCGCGGAGTATATGAAACACCAGGTGGGGAAATCTTGTACCACGCTCATAATAAGCTAGAAGAAATCACAATCGACCGTGATACTTTCCACTACAAGCAGCAGGTTTCGATAAAATATGCCGAGCTTCTCTACAATGGTCTCTGGTATTCTCCTCTACGCAAAGCACTTCAAGCCTTTGTGGACGATACACAGAAAAATGTGACAGGGACTGTAGAGATGGAACTCTACAAAGGAAATATCATCGATGTCAGCGTAACGAGTCCTTACAGTTTATACAATGAAGAGTTAGCCTCTTTTGATGAAGATGATATTTATGAGCAGAATGATGCCGAAGGTTTTATCAAGCTCTTTGGCCTTCCCCAGACGACCCGAACAATTGCAGAGGAAAATTGGAAGATATAACTTTTTCTATACTATAAAAGCAAGCCTTTTCGTGGAGGCTTGCTTTTTGTTCATGATATGCTTGAAATGTAGTAAAACAACAAAAGGAGTTGTGGTAAATGGAACACGGAAAAAAAGTAGGTATAAATGCATTATTTTTTATAGCCACTCTTATTGTAAATTTTCTTGGCGGATCAGGTTATATCAATGGAACAACTCAAAGTGAGGTTTCCGATCAATACTCTACCTTGATTACACCTAGCGGGACAACCTTCAGCATCTGGGGACTTATTTATGGGCTGATTGCTCTCTCTCTCATTGTGATGTATTGGAAAAGAAATGAAGACTATTATCAAGTAGCAATTGATCGTATTACGCCTCTGTTCATTATCTCTAGTCTTTTGAACATGGCTTGGATTGTACTCTTTTCATTTGTTCAAGTCGCCTTATCCTCTATCGTTATTTTTATCTACGTCATCGTATTAGCCTTAATCTGTATGCGTCTTTTAAATATTCATGACGGAGAGCATTTCCTTCTCCCCTTGACATTTGGACTCTACACAGGATGGTTGATGATTGCAACTGTTGTTAATATTGCTACCACCCTTGTCAAAGCTGGCTGGGAAGGTTTTGGAATAGCAGATAGTGTTTGGGCTTTCATCATTTTAATTATTGCAGCGCTTCTTGTCATGTTCGTCACTTATCGTACTGGGAATGCAGTGCTGCCTCTACCCGTAGCTTGGGCTTATTATGGCATTTACCAGAACTTAATGACTGCACAAGATGGCAACTTCCGCTTATTAGAGATTACAGCAATTGTCGGACTGGTTGTGCTTATTGGTATGTCTGGGATTCAATTTTATAGAAACCGCTACGGTGTTCTGCCACGAGAACCCTATACAGATGTCAGAGTTAGAAGAGATCCATAAAATAGAGAGAGTCTTTTAAGTAATCTTGGTCTGTTTCGAAAATTAACTGCCAAAGAATTCGCTTTAACGGTTTGGTTGAAGCACCTTCGCTGACCTTTTCTATATTTTTTTCAAAATTAGCAGTGACTTTATCGCTTGCAGCGCCGCTTACATATCCCCAGATATGTTGAGCGGCGTTTATTGCGTTTCCACTCGTCATTGGCGTTTCTAAGGCTCGGTCAATCCATTCGTAAAACGCAACCACCGGATAAGCCTCTTTATCTTTCAATAATTTTCGGATCTCTTGATATATATTAGGGGCATGTTCCAAGACCAAATATTTATAACGGCTCCACTCTTTTTCTCAATATTTGATTTTGGGATCAGCTATTAAATGGATCCCTTTTAAGGCAGAAAGGTTTTTGTCTTTCACTTCAAACATAATATCGAGCTTATAAGTTGGAAGTTCTCTATAAAAAGTATTGAAAACGGCGAGGTCGATGGTCTGAGTGTGGGCACCGACTCGTTTATCTGGATCTTGCTGAGAATAGTGTATCTTTTGCCAGCCGTCCTCTACTTTCCAGGTCTCTCTTGCAGCTAAAAGCCACTCCATTTCACTTTTCGAAGAATCAAGATTACTTTCGTGGTGGAGATTATCGAAGACGACGGGTATATCAATCTGATAAGCAATTTCTAGAACTTCTGAAATCGTATACTGACGGTCATCATTTTCAATAATGAGACGTTTCTGGATAGGGTCTTCTAAAGTTCGATAATTTCGAATGAAGCGTTTCATAGCGGCTGCTTTGTCTCCATAAACCCCACCAATATGTAAGATTATTTTATGACTGCTGTCTAGTCCTAGGGCATCTAGGAAACGTGTGTGATAGAGTAAATCTTCTCTTGCTCGTCGTACGACATCCTCGTCAAGCGAATTCAAAACCGTATATTGGCCGGGATGCATCGAAAGTCGCATATCGTTTTTGCGCGCTTTTTCCCCAATGACAGTGAGTTCTTCTTCGAATATTTCCCACCATTTCAGTGTATTTACTTCATGAGAACCGAAAGGAATAATATCGGAACTGATACGGAACATTTTAATATCATTTTTGATATTGTAATCCAGAATCCTATCTAATGAAGTTAAATTATTTTTTATCAGTTCGATCAAGCGCTCATCCGTAACAGAATTCAACCTGGCAGTGCGCATGGTCACATTCGGGACACCCACTGTTTTACTTGCGTAACCAATTTTCATACTCTTCCTACTTTCCAAATAATGTTTTATGTTACTATCATTATACCAATCGAAATTATAATTAATCCTCTCATGCTTTGAGACATTTTCAGAATTAAAAAACACCTCAAAGTAGAGGTGTTCTCTTTCTGAATCATTGATAAATTTTATTCAAATTCTCTTCTATACCCGTTCCGCCAAGGTAATTAATAGCCTCATTGCTATCGACTGGGTAGTAAAGAATCATAAATCCGTCTACATCGACGACAATAAATTGATCGCCTGCTTCTTCATGAAGCGTGAGAGCGACAGTCTGGTGAATATCAGGCATGCCTTCTGGGTACATCATGTCAGGTTCAAATCCTTTGCTGAAGACATCCAAATAAAGAGTATTCCCATCAATCGAGCTGCCTTGAATTTGTCCAGATAAGCCGACATCACTATTCATCACAAAAGATGAATAGTAGTTGTGGGATATATATAGCATTTCTTGGCCAGGAGAAATCGGAGCGTAGGGAGATTCAACGTTCCCCCAGTAGCCTAAAAAGTCTTCAAAGGTCGCTTGGCCCTGAGCTTCAGCTCCCTGCGGCTCTTGTACTTCTTGCGCTTCGAGAAGTCTCGTTTGAACAGAAGCTAAGTTTTCAGCTTTAGCAGGATAATAGCTCTGTACAATTTCGGTTATACCACTTAGATTAACCAGGACTCTCTCTGCATCTTCTATCTGCCCATTATCAAGGTAGCCAGAAGCGAGCTCAAGCTGATCGTCAACACTGTTAACTGCTTCCATATAGGGAGCTAGATTCTCTTGGAAACTGAAGTAAGTATCATAGACTCCATAGAGATTAGAATAAGCAACTGTGTTGAGGCCTTCTATTTCAGCCTGCATATTGGGTCCATCAGCATTGTTAAAGGCTTGAATATACTGTTCAGCCCTGTTGAGTAAATCACTGTGGTAAGCCGCCACTTGTGAATCAGGAGTAAGTGCTAAAATTTCATCCAGATGGCCGCGAGCGTTTGCTATACCTGGCGTCGAGATCTCACTCAAAGCTTGGTGGAGCGCCTCATAAGAAACACTTAGACTATAATCTGCTTCGAGCTCTTCCTCAGGAGAGACCCCTAAGAGGATGGCAGGGGCGTCATCTATCGCAACAATTTCAATTCTGTCATCTTCCCTCTCATAAATATGTAAAGCGTCGGGAGCCAGATACGCAGACTCTTCCAAGCTATCAACATTTTCTGTACTGAAAAGTATTCCGTCTTCCCTCTCTTCGCTCTCGAAAGACTCATTTTGGAAAAGGGCTGCCTGTTCTGAAAGAAGTTCGCCGTTTTCGCCATAAGGCACGAAAAATTTATATTTTGAAACATTTTCTGCCTTCAAAAAACCAGCTTCATCTTCCTCTAGATTATAAGTGGCAGAGACTGTAAGAGAGTTGTCTGGAAGCTTTCTCTCTAAAAGAAGTCCTCCATCCTCTATTGTGATCGTAGATCCATTCCAAGTCTCGTCACTATAGGCGACTTGCCACTCACTGATTTGAACACTTTCTTTTGTTTCTACTTCGGCAGAACTTGTTTCTTCCGTCGGTATCTCATTATTTTCTTCGGCCTCCGGTGAACAAGCAGCTAATAAGAAAAGCATTGGAATTAAAGCAATATATTTTTTTGACATAGTTTCCTCCTGATTAGTCATAAATTTACACTAAGGTTTCATAATCAATCCCTTAGTGTAAAATTTGTTTTATTCAATTTTGTTAATTTAAGTATTCTCGCAGACGCTTACAGCCTTCTTTGAGATCCTCTAAGCTCGCGGCATAACTCCAGCGCAGATAACCCTCTCCGCCAGCACCAAAGGCTGAGCCAGGAATCAAGCCGACCCCTGCTTCTTCAGCCAATTCTAACGCAAATGCTCTATCGTTTTGATTATATTTTTCTGGAATTTTCAAGAATAAATAAAAAGCGCCTACAGGTTCCGCGATTTGAAAACCAAAGTGTTCCAGCTCAGGAATTAAATAATTGCGGCGTTCTGCATAAGCTTTACGCATTTTTTCAACTTCGTCATCGCCCTCTCTCAAACCGGCTGCTGAAGCGAGCTGAGCAGGAGTAGACACGGCTGTCACTGTTGCTTGGTGAACCACAAAGAAAGATTGGTAAATATCAGCCGGTATCGCCATATAACCTACACGAACCCCTGTCATTGCAAAGCTCTTAGACATTCCGTTTAAGACAATGGTTTGTTCAGGGATAAATTGAGCTATTGACGTATGTTTAAATCCATCATAAGTTAAATCTGCATAAACTTCATCTGACACGCAGTAAACCTGGTGCTTTTTAATAACGGCAGCTAACTCTTCTAACTCTTCGGCTGTGTAAGAAGTGCCTGTCGGATTATTTGGATAAGTTAGTAAAACGAATTTCACATCGTCTTCCTTGGTCAACACTTCATCCAGCATCTCCGGAGATAAGATAAACTCATTCTCAGAGACGTCGACCGAGACGACTTCTCCCTGTGCTGTTTTCACGACATTGTCATACAAAGAAAAGTACGGTTCTGGAATAACCACCTTCTCCCCTGGGTTCAATAAGGCGTTAGCCGCTACCGAAAGAGCTTCTGTCACCCCTACTGTTACTAAAATATTTTCGTCTGCATCATACTGCAAATCATAGTGACGGTTGAGATAATCGACAATTTCTTCTTTAAACTGTGGCAACCCCCCTGAAGGTGCATAATGACTCTTATTATCATTAATCGCTTCAACGGCAGCCTCTTTGATCAAATCCGGGACATCAAAATCAGGTTCACCTAACGTAAATTTCAAAATACCTGACACTGAACTAATCTGGGCATCGAATTCACGGATATAGTTCCCAGGTAAGTTGTCAAACTTTTTATTCACACCTAATCCCATAATGGATAGCCTCCTTAATCTACAAC
>JBHWPB010000082.1:0-11524 GCA_043424675.1 Carnobacteriaceae bacterium
CGTGTGCATCGGCCATTAGCTTTCTGAAAACTAAGTAAAGTACTAGTCCCTCATCTTTTTTTATATTGTATTGAATATTAGCACGTTCTCATTTTCTTGTCAAACACTTTTATTCTCGAATTTGTCCATCCCCCTGAATCACATATTTATAGCTGGTCAAAGCTTCTAATCCCATCGGGCCGCGCGCATGGAGTTTTTGGGTTGAAATACCGATTTCTCCCCCGAATCCGAAGACTTCGCCGTCAGTAAAACGAGTAGAAGCATTGACATAGACAGCTGCCGAGTCGACATCATTGAGAAAATCTTGCGCTGTCTGATAATCAGAAGTGACAATCGCATCGGAGTGGTGTGTCGAGTAGTGTTCGATGTGGTCGACTGCTTCTTCATAGCTGTCAACTACTTTGACAGCCATCGTGAGATTTAAGAATTCTTCATAATATGTTTCATCTGTTGCTTCTTCCATCCCTGTAACAAGAGCTTGCGCTTTTACATCGCCGTAAAGCGCCACCTGGTCCTCTACTAAAGGCTGGAGCAATTCCTCCAGATGCTTTTCAGCAAATTCAAGGTCCACAATCACTGTCTCCGCGGCATTACAGACAGAAGGACGGTGGGTTTTCGCGTTGTGTAAAATGTTTTTGGCCATTTCAAGGTCCGCTGTTTTTTCAATGTAGACATGACTGTTTCCGGCGCCTGTTTCAATAACTGGAACCGTCGCATTCGCTAGAACAGCTTGAATCAGACCCTGTCCTCCCCTTGGAATGAGCGTATCGACATAATCATTCATCGTCATGAGTTCATTCGAATATTTACGGTCTGCATCTGGAATAACTTGAATCGCTTCAACAGGAAGTTCTGATGCAGCTAACCCTTCTTGGAGGGCCGCTTCGATGGCTAAGTTACTGTTGAGAGCTTCTTTTCCTCCGCGCAGAATAACCGCGTTTCCCGCTTTCAACGCTAAAGCAGAAGCATCGGCTGTCACATTCGGGCGAGATTCATAGATGATCCCAATAACTCCCAGAGGAACAGGACGTCGTCCAATACGTAAGCCATTTTCAATCACCCATTCTTCGTCTGTGACTGTCAGCGGATCATCCAATGCGAGGACTTGACGCAAACCAGAGACCATCCCGAGAACGCGCCCTTCATCTAAGGTTAAGCGTTCAATCAAAGGTTCAGCCAAACCATTTTCACGAGCAGTATCGATGTCCTTTTGATTGGCTTGAATAATATTTTCAGTATGCTCATCCAGGGATCGTGCCATCTGTTCTAAAGCATTATCTTTGTCCGCACTGCTTGCTTTTCTTAGAAGACGTGCCGCTTCTTTTGCTTTTTTTCCAAGGGATAACATTTCATTAGAGAGTTCTACCATCTTCATTCTCCTTTGTTTTATTTCCGAATAAAGTACCGACCTTTTTTCCTTCAACGATATCAAAAATAACCGTAGGATCAGATGCGCTTGCGATAATCATATAAGAGTGATTATCCAACATGATTTTAGCAGCACTCAACTTTGTTGCCATGCCACCCTTAGCGAACTCTGAACCTTTGCCTTGTCCCATTTCTAAAATATCATCTGTTATTTCTGGAACCCAGTCGATCAGCTCTGCTTCTTCATGATACTGCGGGTTTTTGTCGTAAAGTCCTTCGACATCACTCAAGATGATGAGTAAATCTGCCTCAATGGTCTGGGCGACGATAGCCGACAACGTGTCATTATCCCCGAATATCGTCTTATGATTCATCTCATCTACAGAAACAGCGTCATTTTCGTTGATGATCGGAATAATTTTTTTATCCAGCAAAGCATTGAGAGCGTTCTGCATGTTTTGATAAGAAACAGGAAAATCTATCACATCTCTTGTGAAAAGAATCTGTCCGACATGCTGGTTATAGTTATTGAAAAATTGACTATAGAGTGTCATCAGCTTGCTCTGTCCAATAGAAGAGATCGCTTGTTGACGCGGGATTTCAGTGGGATAAGTATCGAGCTGCATCAAGCTCGCACCTACTCCAATAGCTCCCGAGGTTACGAGTAAAACTTCATAGCCATCTTGAATCAAGGCTGAGCAAACATAAGCCAGCCGGTCGAGCTGTCTCAGATTTATTTCCCCATTGTCTTTCATAATGGAATTTGTTCCAATTTTAACAACAACACGTTTGACATCTTTTAAAAAGTCCCGATCCACGGTCGTCCTCCTATAGATTGATGATTTTTATTATAGCAAACTTTCGTAATATGGCAATAAAGTGGATCAACTGAGTCATTTTGATTGTGAGTATTTAAGGCGTCGTGGAATGACTGCCTTTCTCTCTCTACAGAGTCAAAAACCCTGACTTTCAAAACTATTCTCCTCATCGTCTATTCTACTATAGTCTGGTGTAATCGCAATTCCGATCACTTCTGGTCCGGCATGGGTTCCGATGATGCTGTCGATTGAGATAAGCTTCATGTCATGACTGGGATATTCTTCTTCAAAAGTCTTTTTCACAGATTTGGCCAGTTCTAAGTTGTTTCCATATCCGACATCCATCCGAAAAGGATAATCCAGTTCCTCTAAGTAAGCCTGCACTTTTTTCTGGAACTTGGAGAGGACCCTTTTTTCGGAGCGGGCTGTTCCTAAAAATTTCAGCTCATCGTGCTTCACCTGGACAATCGGTTTGATCTTAATCCAATTGATGATATTTCCAGCCACGGCTTTGATTCTACCGCCAGAGGACAAATATTCTAAATCGTTGAGGTAAGCAATCGCTTGGGTGTGTTCACGCATCTCTTCTAACCGTTCAATAATTTCCTCTAAATGTTCTCCTTGATCCGCCATTCTTTTTGCTTCTAAAACCAAATAAGCAGCCGGTATAGTCACCAATTTGGTATCAAAAACTGTAATCTTTTTCTGGTCGATATCATTTGCGACGGCTCTGAGCGTTTGAAAAGTCCCTGACAGTCTTGAATCGAGATGAATGCTTAAAACTTGGTCATACTCTTCTACTAATTTTGTATAGAGCGCGACCGCCTCCGCTACTTGAGGCTGAGAAGTTGTTGGAATCTCATCTGTCCGTTCCAGCTTATCGTAAAATTCTTCAGTGGAAATGTCATATCCGTCTCTGTATGACGTTTCACCGAAGATAATTTCTAAGGGAAGTAAATAGATGCCATATTCTTCTGCCATCTCAGGCGTTACATTACACGCTGTATCTGTTACTATCGCAATACTCATAATTCTACCACCTTCTTATATCTCTTGTTTTTTCCATCCTTACAATGGTAACACTCAATGAGGATTAGTTAAATATCGGAATCTTAATCTGAATAATTTTTTAACTTCGCAGATGTTGAAAAAATTGTTTTGCAGTGATAGAAAAAAAGTAAGCTAATATCTAAAAAGATGTACGAGCCGCTCGCTCGTACATCTTTTTAGTCTGTTTTTAATCGTTTTTTGCTCATATTATCTCGCTTATTTCTGTCATGCGAGAGTACTTCACTCTTTAAATTGACTTTCGTAAAGCTCTGCGTAAATGCCATGTTGATCGAGGAGTTCTTCATGCGTTCCTTTTTCAACGATTTCTCCAGCATCCATGACGAGAATGATATCTGCATCAACGATAGTCGAGAGCCTGTGTGCAATCACAAAGTTGGTACGCCCGGTCATGAGATTCGCCATCCCCTTTTGGATAAGCTGTTCTGTCCGGGTATCTACAGAAGAAGTCGCTTCATCGAGAATCAGAATATCAGGGTCACTGACGAAAGCTCGAGCGATCGTGAGGAGCTGTTTCTGTCCTTGACTGATATTGGTCCCTTCTTCGTTGAGCTCTGTCTCATATTGGTCTGGAAGAGCCTGGATAAAGTGATGGGCCTGTGCTTCCTTGGCAGCCTCTTTTATTTCTTCATCACTGGCTTCTTCATTTCCGTACTTGATATTGTCCTTGATCGTCCCGTGGATCAACCAGGGATCTTGCAGCACAACGCCAAAGAAGGACCGGAGATTATCTCTCGGCACCGTTCGGATATCGGTGCTATTCATTCTTATCTCTCCATCTGTCACATCATAATAACGTAAGAGGAGATTGATCAAAGTCGATTTGCCTGCACCGGTGTGCCCGACAATAGCGATGGTTTCATTCCGGTTGACGTGGAGATTTAAGTTCTCAATGACCGGTTTCCCCTTCTCATAAGCGAAGCTGACCTGATCAAAAGTAATCTCTTCAATGGGCGGAGTGATAAGGTTCGTGTCATCTTCTGTTTCTTCGGGGGCACTCAAGAATTCAAAGACTCGTTCAGAAGAAGCAATCGTCTCTTGCAGTGTGTTCGCCATCTGGGCGATAACTTCGAGTGGACGCCGAATGTTTTGCGCATATTGAATAAAAGCTAAAACATCACCGATTAAAATACTCCCTGCAATCACTAAGAGCGACCCGGCGATAGCAAGGAGCACGTAAGCGATATTCCCGATGAAGGTCATGATCGGAAGCAATATCCCAGACATAAAGCTGGCTCGCCAGGAGACATCGTAAAGCTTATAATTGATCTCGCCAAATTCTTCATTAGAAGCATCAATATAATTAAAGGCCTTGATCAGATCTGTCCCCGTAAAGTTTTCTTCTACGTAGCCTACCATTCTCCCTAATCGGTTCGATTTTTTGGTAAAGTAAGATCTCGTATAGTTGGTTATAAAGCGCACAGCTAGGAAGTTCAAGGGGACAGTCAGTAAAAAGACGAGGGCGAGCCGCCAAGAGATGACAAACATCATGATGAGAATCCCTGCTACAAGTAAGAGACTGTTGAAGATTTGACTGACACTCAGCTGGACGTTATTTCCGATTTTAGCGATATCATTCGTCGTTCTCGAGATCAGGTCTCCCGTAGACTGTCCGTCAAAATAGGCAAGCGGGATCTTCTTGACTTTTTCAGATACTTCCTCGCGTAAATCACGCGTCAAAGTTTGCGAAAGGTAGACAAGCGAGCGTTCTTTCATAATATCGGCTCCGGCTAGAACGATATACATGATGATGAGAGTCAGGGCCATACGCACGATATAATCCATGTCAAAAGCTGTTCCCTCATCTAACGTGACTTGCAAATGGTTCAAAATAGTTCCCAGCATCACTGGAATAGAAATTTGAATCAGGGTAACGATAACAGTGAAGATAACAGAGAGCGTGAAAACCTTTTTATAGCGGCCGATATATTCTAAAAGCTTCCTCACCGTTTTTCTATTACTCTGCATAGTGCTCCTCCTCCCTATCTGTTTCTGCTTGGGATTCCGCTATTTCTCGGTAGAGTTTATTGGTTGCCATCAGCTCATCGTGAGAACCATATCCCGCCATTTTTCCTTCATCTAAGACGAGGATTTTATCGGCGTTGCGGATAGTCGCGAGGCGCTGAGCGACAATGATTGTAATGGATGAGTTTAAAACATCGAATAAATTCTGTCTGATCTCGTAATCTGTCATGTAGTCGAGAGCGGAGAAAGAGTCATCAAAAATATAGACACTGACTTCTCTTGCCAAAGCACGACTGAGAGCCAGGCGTTGGCGTTGTCCTCCAGAAAAGTTTTGTCCCCCGCGGATCACCTTATCATCCAGTGGGTCGTCTTCATCCAAGAAAGGACGAGCTTGGGTAATCTCTAAACTTTCTAAAACCCGGTCGTCTTCTACCTCAGGGTTACTGTAGTGCATATTCCCGCGGACCGTATCTGTGAAGAAAAAGTTCTGTTGGGGAACATAAGAAATGTTATCGCGGACATCCTCTGCATCGAGTGTTTCAATACTCTCTCCATTGATCAAAAGCTCTCCGGAAGTAGGATTATAGAACTGTAACAGCAATTTGAGTAAGGTCGACTTGCCTGCTCCCGTTCCGCCTATGACACCCAATACTTCTCCTTTTTCTACTTTGAAATTGATAGCATCTAAAGCAGGTGCATTGGCCTCGGGATAAGAAAAAGATAAATCCTTAGCTGCGATCGAGTGGATAGGCTGCGACAGAGCCTTGTCTCCTCCCATTTTTCTAGAAGGATAATCTAAGACCTCTTCTACTCGCGTGATAGAAGCAGAGGTTTGCGGAAAAATGGTCAACACATTAGCAAACATCGTCAAGCCATTTAACATCTGGGTCGTATATTGGACAAAAGCAAGCAGCGTCCCGATCTCTAAACTGCCTTCTCTGATAAAACCCGCTCCTGCAAAAATAGAGAGAACAATGGTGATGCCGACGACTGCTGTCAAGAGTGGCTGACTTGTTCTCAGAACGTTATTAATATGAAGGGCATGTTTGTAATACTCGTCGTTAGCCTCATCAAAAACTTCTTCTTCCAAGACATCACGTGTGAAGGCCCGCGTCACTTTGAGGCCGGTCAACCTCTGTCTCATCAGCAAATTGATGCGGTCCAAAGCTTTTTGTAGTTTTGGAAAATAAGGAAAGACTTTTTGAATAATCAGATAAATAATTAAAAATATAAATGGCAGGGAGCCTAACACAACCAAGGACAGACGCCCATGCGCGTTGACAGCCATAAATAAACCACCCAAAAAACTGAGCGGCGCTCGGAGTAAAGGTCGTTGTGCCATGAGCGTGAATTGTTCGACCACATCTACATCATTCGTTGTCCGAGTGATGAGAGAAGATATTCCAAATTCTTCTGTTTCATCAAAAGTAAGATGGTTAACCTTGTTAAAAATTCTGTTGCGCAGATCATGAGAGAATCCCATAGAATTCCTGGCTGAGAAAAAAGATGCAGAAGATCGAACGATTCCTGTCACTACTGCAACAACTAGCATAATCAACCCTATTCGCAAGACAATATCGACTCTTCCGGCTGAAATCCCTTCATCGACAATGAGAGATAGAAAATAAGGAAGGAGTAATTCTCCCACAGCGTTGCCGAGTGTCAGGAAGAAGACAAGAATTAGTCCTTTTTTATAATTTTTTAAATCATTAAAAACACTCACTCTAAATTAAAGCTCCTTTCACTGATAAAAACTAAAGACACCGAATATTAGTGTAACATTTTCAGGAATAAAGAGATAATATCTCAAACCTTTCCTTTAACTGAATCACAAATTTCATTTATATGTTATTAAAATGTTACATGATGAGACAGAAAGGAGTGGCAAATAATGAAAACACCTATGATCCTGATTCACGGCACTTGGGGGTCTGAAAAATCCTGGCAGTATATGCAAGATGACTTTTTCGAGATGGGCTTCCATCTCATCATCCCTTCTGTAAGATATCATGACCTTCCTTATGAAGAAGCAGCAGAAAAAGTAGGTGTTGTAAGTCTAAGCGATTATATCGATGATATCATCAGTTTGGTAGAAGAATGCGACACCCCTCCTCTTCTCTTCGGCCATTCTCTCGGCTGTTTGATTGCTCAGACTGTCGCAGAAAGAACAACCGTCAAAGGCTTCATTTTATTGGAATCAGCCCCGACAGCGGATATTTTCCAGCTTTATATTGGGGTTTTTGGAGAAAATCGATGCCACCTTATAAAGACGCCAAATACTATGTAGCCATGTCAGAGCAGAAGTTAGAGCTGAAAGATGAGGTTTTCCAAGATGCTGTTCCAGAATCTGGAAAAGTCTACACGGAAATAACTTTTCCACAATTTGTTGGAACCCAAAGCAATTGGGTTGATTTCGAGAAGATACAGTGCCCTGCCTCAATCAGCACAGGAGAAAATGATAAAATGACTGTTCCAGGAATTGCTCAAAAGACAGCCGCTAATTATGGAGAGCAAGCGACAATTTATATGATGGGTGATGCGGTTCATTACTATATTGCAGGGGAATGTAAAGACCAGACTGTCTATTTAATCAAAAAATGGTTGAAACAACAGATTTTCATGTAAGATATATGTACATATATAAATATCTACCTAAGGAGGATATCAATGTCATACCGAGTTGGACACGCAATGACAGAAGAAGGACGAAAAGGTGAGGTCAGATTAAAAGATGGGTCTTTAACTTTAGATATGCAGGAACATACACCGGAAGAATTGTATGCGATGGCATACAGCGCCTGTTTCTATTCAGCGTTAGATAAGGTGAAAGAGCCGAGAGATATTACAACAGATCATCGCATCGAAACAATCGTTGAAGTCGATGAAGAAACCAGTGACTTGATTGTAACGGTACAAGTTGCCTTCAAAGACCTCGATGAAAAAACAGCGAATCGTATTGCGAAATTAGCAGATACCGTCTGTCGCTACTCTACAGCTGTAGAAGGAAATATTGACAATACGGTTGAAGTCGTCCCCTACGAATAATACTTATATCTTCAATTAAAAAACACTTCATTTTCAATCAGAGGATTTCTGAAGGAAATGAAGTGCTTTTTGTGTGTTGCCTTATTAGATTTTACCTTAAAACATAAAAATTATTCTTCCATAGTTAAGATCATCTTGCCGCTGCTGTGGTCGCTTAATATAGCTTCCTGTGCTGTTTGAGCTTCACTCAGCGGATATTCATCACCGATCTCAGGCTTTAAAACACCATTTTCTAAATAAGCAGATATCGCATCGAAGGTTTCTTTGTGTTCTTTTTCTGAAGCATTCCATACGGCCATGCCCGTGATGCTACTTTCTTTGGCCATCGTGGAGCGTGGGTTGATTTCTATTTCGCCTCTGTTTCCTATAATGACGATGCGTCCGAAATGAGCGATCAGTTCTAGGTCTATCGCCAGATTATGGTCAGCCAGCATTTCAACAATTAAATCTGGCCCTTTGCCATCCGTAATTTCCATAACTTCAGAAAAATTATCTTCTGTAATATGGCTTAAGGCATGGTCAGCTCCTGATTCTAATATCAACCGTTTTCCGTTTTCGTTGGCTTTTCCGGCAGTTCCGATGACGACTGCTCCTTGTAATTGAGCCATTTGTACTGCCAATAAGCCTACCGCTCCGCTTGCTCCATGGATGAGAACGGTTTCTCCCGGTTGAAGCTTTCCAATATGGAAAAGCGCACGAAAGGCAGCAAAAGCTGGTACACCAAGCGCAGCCCCTTCCTTAAACGTGAGGTGATCCGGCAGTTTATGGACACAATCAGCGCTTACGACTGTTTTTTTAGCGTAAGTTCCTGTGTTTCTATCGGCCAATATCCCTGCAATATAAACGCGGTCTCCTACATCTAAATGCGTGACGTTCTCACCAACTTCTTCCACGATACCGGCTCCGTCAAAACCGGGCGTAAAAGGAAGATCTGGTTTGTAAAAAGCATAATTTCCTGTCCTGACATACGCCTCAGCGGGATTGACCCCTGCTGCTTTAATGCTGACTTTAACCTCATTTGATTGAGGGTGCTGCTCTTCCACTTCTCCATACTCCAAAACTTCAGGCCCGCCGAATTCTTTCACTTGAATAGCTTTCATAGGTATCTCCTTTAAAGTAAGTAGTCTCTCAGTTTCTCTAAATTATTGAACAACTAGAACGAAGTAAATATCCTCTTTGCCCACTTTCTTTTTCATATGAGATGAGAGATGTAATTAACTTACTGCAGTTTTCTCATATGCTCCATGACGCGTACGAGCTGGGCACAGAATCCTGTTTCGTTGTCATACCATGCGGACGCACGAACAATCTGGCCCTCGTCCGTATTTAAAACGATAGTTTGTGTGGCATCAAAAATAGAGCCTGCTTTGTGACCCACAATATCTGAAGAAACAATCGGATCTTCAGTATAAGCAAAAGAATCTGATTTGTTTTCTTCCATCACTCTATTGATCTCTTCGGCATTGGTTTCTTTATCTAATATTACTGTGAGTTCAGTTAAGGAACCGTCATTTACTGGAACACGCTGAGCAACACCGTCGAGCTTTCCATCAATTTCAGGAATAACTTTTCCGATAGATTTAGCTGCCCCTGTGCTGGTAGGAATAATGTTACTTGCGGCAGCACGGGCACGGGTAAATTTACTGTGCGAACCATCTAATAACTTCTGGTCAGAAGTATAAGCATGAATAGTAGTAATTAAGCCCTTTTGAATCCCAAATTCTTTATTTAAGACATCTGCCATAGGAGCGAGACAATTCGTCGTACATGACCCTGTGGAAACAATCTCTTCATCACCAGTTAAAACATCTTCATTCGTACCATAGACAATCATTGGAATATCTTCCGATCCAGGCGCAGTGACGACTACTCTGCTTGCTCCTGCTTTCAGATGTCCTTTCGAAGATTCACTGTCTGTAAATTTACCTGTTGCTTCGACAACATACTCAACCCCGTGTTCTTTCCAAGGAATATCTTCTGGTTTTCGTTCTCTTGTGAATGGAATGTTTCTTTCATTTACAATAAAGTTTTCTTCATCCGCTTCTATTTCACCATTGAAAGGCCCATGAATAGTGTCGTACTTCAATAAATAAGCAGACATGTCGTTCGCTCTCGTCCCATTGATCGCGACGACTTCAAAATTTTCGTTCTCCTCTAATAAACGAAAAACTAAACGACCGATTCTTCCCCAACCATTAATACCAACTTTTGTAGGCATGTGTTGACTCCTTTTCATAATTTAATTTAAACCATCACCAAAAAGCATTCACAATTTATGCCTTCATAATAACAAGGTGTGAAAGCGTTTGCAAATATATTTTTGTAAAATGAGAATGTGCCCTATTTTTCTTAAAAATCTAGCTGACGATTAATTCAAATCCGTCTTTTTTCTCGTCAACTGTTCATTTTTTAGGTTGACGACTTTTAGAAATACTGATAGCTTTAACTCATCAATTAAAGGAGGAATGATAATGACGATACTTGACAGCGTCCTTCATCTGTTAATGAATGCACCAGAAAACACCCTCTCTGGACCTTCTATGGCAGAAAGTTTGGATGTTTCGCGCAACTCTGTCTGGAAAGCGGTCAATAAGCTTAAGGAGGAAGGGTATGAAATTCACACACATCCACAGAAAGGGTACCAATTAAAGAATATAACGAAGGATTTAGATGCTAAGCTTATTCGCGCACTGCTCCCCTCTTCTTTCGCTGATTGGAAGATAGAAACCTATGAAACTGTAGAGTCCACCAACGATTCTATCCGCAGCTGTTTTATCGACTCCCCTTCCCGTCCCTTGCTTATCGCAAGCCGTGAGCAAACGCAAGGAAGAGGAAGACGCGGGCGTAAGTTCTATTCGGAGCTGGAAGAAGGCCTCTACTTTTCTATCGGATTTAAACCGAAAAACCTTTCTTATGAAGAGATGCCCATCTATTCTATCCTTGCGGTTATCGCTATCGTACAAGCCTTAGAGAAGTATTTAGAAGATGATATGGGTATCAAATGGGTGAACGATATCTTTTATAAGGGAAAAAAAGTAGCCGGTATTTTAAGTGAAATCGTGGCAGACTTAGAAAGCGGCAGTATTCCAAACATTATTATTGGAATAGGCCTCAACTTAAGAGGAAATTTTGAACAAGCAGACAGCGACGTTCAAAAAGTGGCAGGGTCTATCTTTGAACAAGGGACACCAGAGACATTCAATCCTAATATTTTACTCAGAGATTTCTTGGCTCTCTTCTCTCAATATGAGTCTGATAAT
>JBHWPB010000083.1:0-4710 GCA_043424675.1 Carnobacteriaceae bacterium
ACTGTGGGGTTTCTTTTGGTTACCAAATGACCTGGATCAAGTTTTAAGCTTCAACTGATTTTTCTGAAACGTCGACGACAAAATCTTCATTACCTCTCAGTTTGAAACGGAGGAGTCGCATCGCGTTCAAGATAACCACTAAGATACTTCCTTCATGGACCAGCATACCGATCGACATGTTCATCCACTCACTGAAAAAGAGTGCTGCTAAGAGGATGAGAACTGTTCCGACTGCGATGATAATATTTTGTTTCATGTTGCTGGCAGTTGCTTGAGTAAGTCCGAGAGCATGCGGCAGACGGCTCATGTCTGAATTCATCAAGACCACATCGGATGTTTCGATCGCGACGTCTGTTCCTCCACCCATTGCGATTCCGATATCTGCTTTAGCGAGGGAAGGCGCGTCGTTTACTCCATCTCCAACGAAAGCGACAGTGTGGCCTTCTTCCTGTAATTTTTCTAAATAAGCGGCTTTGTCTTCTGGCAAGAGGTTCCCATAGGCTTCAGTCAAGCCGAGTTCGTCTGCGATCAGGTCGACCGTTCCCTGGTTATCTCCCGAAAGAACCACTAAGTTTTTAACACCCAAATCTTTGAGTTCTTGTAAGTCCGCTTTGACCCCGGGACGCGCCTGGTCACGGATTCCCATGATTGCTTTGAGTTCCCCATCAACTGCTGTGAGGACCAGTGAGTTACCACGTTTTTCATAAGCTTCGATATCGTGACGTGCTTCTTCGCTCAGTCTAACGTTTTCTTTGTCCATCAACGCGGCATTACCCACTGCAACACGCGAACCATTGACATGAGCGACAATTCCGCCACCTTTGACTACATCTGTTTCTTCTACCTCATACATGTCGATGTCGCCGAGTTCTCCAAGCACTGCTTTAGCCAAAGGGTGATCCGATTCGTTTTCAACACTTGCTAAGTAACTTAATGCTAGGTCTGCATCGCCATATGTTTTGAATTCTGCCACTTCTGGGTTTCCAACTGTTAATGTTCCCGTTTTGTCAAAAAGAATCGTGTCAACATGCGCAAAATCTTGAATAACTTCTGAACCTTTTAAGAGGATTCCGTTACGGGCACCGTTCCCGATTCCAGCTACGTTAGAGACGGGTACTCCGATAACGAGAGCGCCGGGACATCCGAGGACAAGAACCGTAATTGCAAGCTCGACGTTCTGCGTGATGATCCAAGTTATAATCCCAAGGACTAAAACAGCGGGGGTGTACCATTGTGAGAAACGGTCGATGAAGCGTTCTGCTTCTGATTTAGAATCCTGCGCTTCTTCAACGAGTTCGATAATTTTACCGAATGTGGTATCTTCTCCGACACGGTCAGCTTCTAAGAGTATCGTTCCGTTCTCTAGAATCGTTCCGGCATACACTTCTCTGCCTTTTTCTTTACGGACAGGATCTGCTTCTCCGGTAATACTTGCTTCGTTAATGTGTCCTTCACCAGAGATGACGGTGCCGTCGACCGGGACCTTGCCTCCTGTGCGGACTTGAATAATATCTCCTTCATCGACATCCCAGACATCCACTTCTTCAAACTCTCCGTTTTCCATCTGTTTGAAAGCAACTTCCGGCGCCATCTCCGTTAACTCTTTAATGGCTGAGCGTGTGGAATTGAGGGTACGTGCTTCTAACCAAGAACCGAATAAGAATAAGAACGTAACAATCGCTGATTCTTCAAAGTTTTGGATCAAGAATGCTCCGATCACTGCGATAGTTACCAGCACATCGATACTGACTACTTTCACTTTTAAAGCTTGGTAAGCTTGGATCGCAATCGGTGCGACCCCTAGGATTGAAGCGATAATTAATGCGCTATTGAAAATTTCTACGTTGCCAAAACCGAGCCTTGCTACAAAGGCAAGAACGATTAAGATACCTGAGATTAAGGTGATTTGATTTTTACTACTTAATATTTTATTTTGTAGTGACATTGTATTTCCTCCTATTTTATTTAATTTTTTCTGGGTTTCGTTTGAGATCATTTATTGTATCTCTACTATACGGGTTAGCTTTTTGTTTTGAATTGACCTGAATTAAGTTTCAGCTCTTTTATGATTAGAATAAATGCAGGGGGTTCTTTGTGAAAACAATAAATGATCTCTTAACCTATAGACACTATACGTGCTATTTTCTCTCTTTCACTTGACCTCGCTTAAGATTTGTTATTTCTTTTAGCTTGGAAATGAAAAACCAGAAAGTAATGTGTCATTACTTCCTGGCTTCTCTTCCAGCTTAAGCGTGATATGCTTCGTCTACTTCTTCTAACATGTTGTAAACAGCTTCGTAAGATTCGCAGACATCGCCCGGTACTTTGTAGTCGTTTGTGATCTCGCGGAGTCTCGAGAACTCTGCCTCAAGTTCTGGTTTGCCTGAACCTGCTTCTTCAGTCTTGTCATTGATTTGGAACCAGAGGTCTTTTACTTCATGGAACTCGGGGTGATTTTCGCCGTGTACACGATCGACAACGGGTGTGAATTGGTTTAATTTCTCAAAATTTTCATCTTTTACTGCATTAAATTTTGTCATGATTTAATCTCCTTTTCTTTTACTTTTACTGTATCTATAGTTTATCTCGTAACCTTTTATTTAGAATTGATCCTGGTCAACTTTCCAAATCTAATTCAATTAATTTCTGTGTTCGTGTATCAAAACCTCAAGTTTCTCCATAACTGTATCCCAACTATCAGGATTAAGATTGGAATCATCGAATGTTGCGCCATGTCCTTCGATTAACATGTCTAACTTTGGTTGCAATCCTTCGATATCGTTTTTCACTTCTGGAATCGTGCAATTGTGTGCGACTAGTAAAGCATCCGCTTTTTGATGGAAAGTATCGAAAGATTCTAAATTCATTCCTGAATCGTCGAATTCTACCCCGTGGTCTTCAAGCAAAAAATCTAATTTATCATTCACATCTTTGAATCTGTTGTCCTCTGTCATCTCTATTCCTCCACTTCTTTATTTTCTTAACAACTGTATTATAAGAGAGGTTTCAGGTGAATGACTTGATCTCGGTTAAGATAGAGAAATAAATATAAAGTGAGCTTTTATATGATATTCTTAATCAGAATAGTTTATATATCACATATAAGGAAGGAACATCTCATGATACAAACCATACTCTCTGCCACAGGCGTCTATATCTCTACCAGCATCGATTATCTTTTTATTCTATTTATTATCTTCACGCAATTATCTAATCCCTCTCAAAAGGCTCACGTTTATGCCGGCCAATATTTAGGTACAGGTGTTTTAGTGTTGGTCAGTTTAATTGCGGCATATGTCGTCAGTTTTATTCCAGAAGATTGGCTCATCGGTTTGCTGGGTCTGATCCCCCTCTTTCTAGGAATTCGTTTCGCTATTGTAGGTGAAGAAGACGAGGATGAAGAAGAAATTATAGAAGAACTCAACAGCCGCGACTCTTCAAAACTTTTCTGGACAGTCACTCTTTTGACCATTGCTTCAGGAGGAGACAATTTAGGAATCTACATTCCTTACTTTGCGGCTTTGACTTGGGGAGAAATTCTAGTTGTCCTTGTAGTCTTTGCGATTGGAATTATAGTTCTCGTTGAGTTGAGCCGTGCTCTTTCTTCGATCCCGATGATTTCAGAAACAGTGGAAAAGTATGAACAGATTATTGTTCCGATTGTCTTTATCGCACTGGGCATCTATATCATGGTAGAAAACAATACTATTCAGACTATTCTTCAGTTTTTGCGATGAAAAAATCTGACACCCTTAAAGCTCGTCCTTTCTAATTTATATATAAATAGATAAAAAGGAGAATAAAATGAAGCGAATTATTTTAGATGTAGATACAGGAATCGATGATGCGCTGGCGATTATCTATGCGATGAAAGCCGACAATATTGAAATTGAAGGAATCACCACTGGTTTTGGAAATGTCTATGCGGAAACAGCCACATTGAACACCCTGAAAGTGATGGAATTAGTAGATGCTGAAACGACTATTCCCGTTTATCAAGGCGCAGGAAAACCTCTTGTCCGTCCTCTCTTTCCTCCCGTCCCTCATATCCATGGAGAAAACGGTATCGGTGAAGCTGAATTGCCGAAACCTAAACATAAAGTACAAGATCAGCATGCCGTCGAGTTTATTATTGAAACCATCAACAACAATCCGAATGAAATCACCTTAGTTTTTGTCGGCCGCCAGACCAATCTCGCCCTGGCCCTGGCAAAAGATCCAGGTATCGTAGAAAAAGTAAAAGATGTGGTAATGATGGGCGGTGCTGTCAATGTCCATGGCAATGCCAAGCCTTTTACAGAAGGCAATATATCCGGAGATCCCGAAGCAGCTAAAAGCGTCTTTGAAGCAGGTTTTCCTTTGACGATGGTAGGATTGGATGTCACTTATGAAGTGGGCTTCACGCGAGAGCACATGAATATTTTGTCTCAAAAGCTGAGAGATACTGGGCAAGAGGAGTTAAATAAATTTATTGCTATCATCATTGACTTTGGAATCCGCTCAAGTGAGAAGCTCAAAGAAGGCAGCCACCGTCTCCTCCATGATCCCCTGGCGATTGGTGTGGTAAGGAATCCCGATTTGGTAGAAACAGAAAACTTAAAAGTAGCAATTGAAACCAAGGGGCAATATACGGATGGTATGACCGTTGCGGAGCTGCGCCCTTCTTACAGAGGAAAAGACACCAATGTTTCGGTTTGTATGAAAGACTAC
>JBHWPB010000084.1:0-16477 GCA_043424675.1 Carnobacteriaceae bacterium
CCTGTATCAATTTTATGTAAATTTTTATTTTTTGTGAAAATTCAATTTTAGCTTAGAGATAACTTTCATACTTTCTATCATTTTTGCGGATTTTCTACTCACTTATGTATCCGCTTTTAATCTTAGCATCATCATATCTCACCCTCTAAATCCATTGACTTCAATACCAAAAGTGGTATTATTGACTAGAGTGAAAAGTTAAAAAGGAGGGAAAGAGTTTACCTGTTCACTAGCAACGTAAAAATAGAAATATGTGAATAAATCACGGACGAACTGATAGGTGCTATGAGTTTTTCGTTCACATGATTTCATTTTATATTCTTAGCAACCTGCCTAAGACAGAAAAAAAAAGCTTTCAAGGTGCTATTTTTACTAAAATATGAAAATTGGAGGAGAAAAAAATGGGTATTGATTTAACAGCCGTCGGCTTACCAGATCTCGGTGTATTAACGTGGCTTCTCGCTTTGCTGCCTATCATTATTATCTTAGCCTTAATGCTAGGTCTTGGTTTTAGTGGAGCAAAAGCAGGAGTTATTTCCTGGGTAGTCGCAGCAGTCATTGCTGTCTTTGTATTTCAAGCTGATGTTAATGTTCTGGCGTCTGGAACGCTTAAAGGTATCTGGTCTACATTCTTTGTATTATTCATTATATGGAGTTCCATGTTTCTATATAACTTAGTTAACGTCACCGGCAGTTTTGAGGTTATAGCCGATACATTTACGGAGTTAACAAATGGAAACAAACTTCTACAGTTATTGATCTTAGGTTGGGTATTCCCTACCTTTATCCAAGGGGTTTGTGGATTTGGTGTACCAGTAGCCGTTGCTGCGCCTTTACTAATTGGATTAGGCTTCGATCGTAAACTTTCAGTCATCACTGCTTTGCTAGGTCACGCATGGGGAATTACATTCGGTTCACTAGGTTCTTCTTATGCGGTACTCTTGCAACAAGCACCAGTTGAACCTGGCCCAATGGCTTTCTGGGGTGGGATTTTCATCGCATTTGGTGGAGTTCTCACAGGTTTTGCAATTTTACATAATTACGGAGGCTTTTCAGCTATTAAAGAAGGTTTTGTAGCCTCTCTCTTCTTGTCTATTGTAATGGGCGGATCTCTAATGCTTGGAATAATGGCATCGCCTTACGTTGCTACATTCATCGCAGGTGCAGTCGGATTAATTGCTGGGTCGTTCCTTTTACCAAAATTCCCACAATATAGATTGAAACCAGAAGAACAAGCGGATCTAGATGAGCTAGACACGGAAAAAGGGAACTTTGGTTTAGCTTTCTCAGCTTATATTATTCTTATTATTGTCGTATTTGCTGTTTACTTAATCCCACCACTAAACGATTTCTTATCACAGTTCCAGTTTGGTCTTACTTTCCCAGAAACATTTATTGGACATGGGTTAGTCAATGAAGGAATTCAAGAATATTCACCTCTTGCAATCTTTACGACGCCTGGTACATTAATTGTATTGTCTAGTATTTTAGCTGCTATTTTCTACAATATGAACGGTCTCTTACCAGAAGGCGGAGTACAAACTGCCTTAAAAAGAACCGTTTCTCAGTCTATTGGATCAACACAAACCATTATTCCAATGACTATGATGGCTGTATTAATGACAGAAGCTGGTTTAACACTTTACATCGCTTACGGAATTGCTGGAGTTGCTGGAGGATTCTTCCCGCTTGTTTCACCATTCATCGGATTACTCGGTGGATTCGTTACAAGCTCCGGAACATCATCTAATATCCTTTTCACAGCCTTACAGTACGAAGTTGCAGACATCTTAGATATGTCTCCATATATTATTCTTGCCATGCAGACAACCGCTTCGTCCCTATCTAACTCATTCTCACCTGCAAACGCCGCTCTCGGTACAGGGGTATCTGGCTTAGACGGACGAGAAGGAGAAATTTTAAGAGTAACTGGTGTATACAATCTTATCTTCAATGTCTTAGTTGGTATACTCGGTTACATATTAATTGCAATGGGCTTCGGAATCTATTAAAAAGCATATAGGAGGTTAGTATAGAATGGACAAAGTATTACGCAACAAGTTATTGTCGGTTCTCTTTATTTTAATTGCTTTTGTCATCCTCTATTTCGCCCTGTGGTCTAACAGCGATGCAATTACATGGGTCGGTTTAGGTGTGATGGGACTTGCAGCAATTAACTTATACATAAACAGTTAGCATACTGAATCTGAAAAGGACTCCAAGAATTTGGAGTCCTTTTTTCTTCTCATATAATTTAAAAGAAATGAGCCTTAAGTTAGATGTCACAACCTAAATTAAGGCTCATTTTAAGAAAAACATTATTCTTCTTTCTGTTCCTGATGGTGTTGCTCTCTATGATCAGATTCCCAGACCAATAGAAGTGTCATAACAATACGTAGCACAACGAGAACACCTATAATGATAAGGTTTTCAAAGTTATCAATGGTGATCGTCTTTAATATCTCAGCTGCTAGTAAAATCTCTAGTCCTGTAGATAAAGCGTGGTTGAAGTTATTATCTTCATTAGCTTTATGGAAATTAAATCTATAATTTGTAAAAGTGCGCAGCAGCTCGGCAATAAACCCTACCACAATGACTATTAATCCCCACAATTCTATAACGATAGCAGCAAAAGTCACTGCTGTGAATAAAAAATTATGTAAGTTTTCAATAATTGCTTCCATTTCACCCCTCCCCTCCTTAATAAATCCTTTCAGATATTACTAACCCGTTCACAACCCTTTTCATTATACCAAAAGAAATTTTTTTTTCAAAAAGCCCTCGAGAGACAGGTTCTGTGTCCCTTGGCTTATTTTTTGTTATACTGATAGAGTTAAGGAGGAAAGACAATGTTAGAAAATTTTCGCAGTGTAAACGAGGGAACCTCTAGTGAAACGGAAATAAGAAAATCAATCTTTTTCTGCGATATTAAAACAACCTTTACTGTAGAAGAAGCAGACGCTTTTATCAAAGAAACAAAAAAGAAACGCCGAGGCTATACTAACCCTTCAGCTTATATCGTCGGGGATAGCGGAGAACACCAAAAAGCAAGAGATAACGGAGAGCCTTCTGGGACCGCAGGCCTGCCCATGCTAGAAGCCTTAAAGATGCATGATGTCACTAATATTACAGCCGTCGCTAGCCGGAAATGGGGCGGGATAGAGCTCGGCGCCAACGGTCTCAAAAGAGCTTACGGCGGTGCTGTCAACAAAGCCATCCGTGAGCTCGGATTGGTGGAAAGAAGACTTCAACAAGAGATTCGACTGACTATCGATTATCACATGAGCGGACAGCTTGAAAATGAACTCCGCAACTCTGATTGGATCACTTTAGATGATATCGTCTATAAAGAAAATGTCCTTTTCACCTGTTATGTCGATACAGAAGATATCGACGAGTTTATCCAAGAGACGAAAGACTTGACCCATGCTCGCGGGGAGTATGAGATGGGAGAAAAACGCTACGTTCCTTATCCACTTGCAGAAGAATCTTAACATGCAGAACAACTGTGGGATTTTTTAATCTTAAAAATAGTGAAGGCTGTACTTTTTCCATGAACTACTCGGCACTGAAGTACCGAGAAATCTCATGGGCGATTGAGTTAAACAAAGAAAAGTACAGCCTTTTTATAGTGACTATTTTTTTGCATACTCTATAGGTTGTTGATATCCATACTGACTTTTCCGTCTGTGATTTCAATAATGCGGTCCGCTTCCTGGGCTACTTTCTGGTCGTGAGTAATTAAGATAAAGGTAGTATCCAATTCCTCATTGATTTCCTTTAATAAATTGAAAATAGTCTTACTGGTTTCTGTATCCAAGTTTCCCGTCGGCTCATCACCTAAGATCAATTTAGGTTCATTGATGAGGCTTCTTGCGATAGCCGCCCGTTGCTGCTGACCCCCTGAGATCTCAGTGGAACGATTATCTTTCACTTTACTCAGCCCTACTTTTTCAATAAGGTACTCTGCACGTTCCAAGGCTTCAGCTGTAACCTGAGTATGTTTGATTCGATAAGGCATTAAGACATTTTCCAGCACACTAAACTCAGGCAAGAGATGGTGAAATTGAAAGATAAAACCTATGGTCTCATTCCTTAAAATCGCAATTTCATCTTTATCTAAATCTGAGGTATCTTTTCCATCAATAATCACTTTGCCTTCAGTGGGTTGGTCTAAGGTTCCCACTATATTCATCAAAGTTGATTTTCCGCTCCCAGATTGTCCAATAATTGAACTGAAACTGGATTCTTCAAAATCCAAGTTGACATCAAATAGAACTTGAGTCTTTCCTTCGCCTTCACCAAATATTTTATTTATATCTTTTAATTCAAGAAGATTAGCCATTTTGAATCACCTCGATAGGATTTAGTTTCGCTGAATTTTTTGCCGGAATCGCTGCTGCAATCGTAGAGGCGACAATCGCAATGACTACAGAAATTGTGACAAAGACTGGATCAACATAGAAAGGAACTAAGGGTGAACCGTCAGGGTTTTGAACAAAGGTCGAGAAAGCATACATAATACCGATTCCGAGTGCAGCACCGACGAGGGCGCCAATGGTTCCTAGAATAAAACCTTGGAATAAAAATATCAGCCCCGCTGTACTATCTTTGATTCCCATAGCTTTCAAGATGCCGAGCTGTTTCGACTTTTGGACACCTGAAATCGCTAAGACAGAAGCAATTCCAAGCAAGACAGCAATCAAGACAAAGATTTGAATCATATAAGAAGAAATCGATTGCCCCGTTAAACCTGAAAGTAAGGATTCATTTTCTTCTTTCCAATTTGTCGCAGTCAAGTCATGATCTGCCACTTGGTTCTCTATTTCTGAAGCCACAACATCTGCCGTAAAAACGTCAGCTACTTGCATTTCTATATTAGACAGTTGTCCTTCTTCGCCGAAAAGTGTTTGAGCTGTTGCGAGGTCCGAAACGACCCACGATTCATTTAAGCTGCTAACGCCTAAGTCAAACACACCCACCACTTCCAATTCATCGACTTCATTGGAGGTTGAGATGAACTCTAAAGCATCTCCTGGTTCTGACCCGATCTCGTCTACAAAATCCACGCCGACTAAAACTTCATTTTCTGACTCTGGCATAGCACCTTCTACCAATGATCCTTCAAAATCATAAATCTCATCAGCATCTTCTAATTCAAACCCACGCAGGAAAACCGCATAGGTGTTTTCTTCATCTTCTCGAATAAAACCATTTTGGCTGAAAGATTCTGCAACAGCGGTCAGTCGTTCATCATCTTTCAATTCCTCTACCGATACACTTTCTCGATCAAAAGGTTGGCCAGTTTCTTCTGATGCAAGGGTGATATGCGAGGAATTCCCGATGGTCCCGTCTACCAGAGACACTTGCAGGCCTTCGATTAAAGACCCTACAAAGACTTGGACAGCAACTCCTATCATAATCCCAATAATGATCAAGATAGTCTGTCCTTTACTCGTTTTTAAAAAGCGCATCCCAATATCAAATGCTAGTTTCATGTTAGTTGACCCCTTCGCTTAATTGTTGGATAGCTTCATAGTCCTGCAAAGTGAGGTCTGCTCCTACAAAATCTGCAGCACCTGGATTTGCGGCAATGGCACGACCTCCTAAGATAATGGTGAGGTCGTAATCCGATTCTTCTTTGAGTGTCTGCACCGTACTTTTCACTGAAACAAAGTTGAAGAAATTTGTGACACTGATGACAAGATATTGAGGTTCGACGATTTCTAAAGCTTTGAGAACGGTAGTAAGAGGAGTTCGCGCCCCAACAAAAGTCGTATCAAATCCTTCTAAGCGATAAAAATCTGCTGCCATACGTGCTCCAAGTTCATGATCTTCATATTCCGGGCACATGACAATAACCTGTTCCCCGTTAGGATCTTTACGTTCTTCTATGACATAAGGATAAGCCGATTCAATGACGGTCCGAATAATCCCACTTCTGACATGCTCGCGCCATATTAAATCATCTACATCAGAATACTCTTCAATGACGTGGGACAGTGCCGGAGATAAAACCCTCTCGTACAAATCTGCGACTGATATTTTTTTCTCTTCTAAAGCATTGATACACAGATGGAGCACTTCCTGTTTGTCTTCTGCTTGCAGGGCTCTTAAGACTTCCTGATAGAACTCTTCCATTTTTTAACCTCTATTCATTCCTATCTAAAACTCCGTACACGAAGAGATAGACGATTTTTTCAGACGAGATTTCTTTTTGAAAATTGTTTTCTTTTTGTATAAAAGGCGCCATGACTGCATAAAAATATCGAGCGAGCTCTTCAGCAGTAAAGAAGCTGCCTGCTTCGACATATCGGCTGAAGAGCTTTACCAATGGCTTCAGATAAGAGACTTGCCAGATTCGGTATAAATGCAGATGGTTTTCTTCCGAGACTTCATAGGTCATATCATGGCTCATAATGGAGAAGTTCACCGGATGTTTGTCACGCAAGTAATCTAATATATTCTGTAAACTTGTAACGAGATTGCTTTCTTCCTTGGCTACCAGCATTTCTAACGCTTCTTTTACTTCACTAGATAAATCTTCCAGCACGGCAATATAGATAGCTTCTTTTGTCTTAAAATGGTGGTAGAGATTGGGCTGCGTGATGCCTGCTTTCAGCGCGATTTCACGGGTCGACGTCGCCTGAAAGCCTTTATCCATAAATAAGTCTCCCGCTACTTTTAAGATCAGTTCTTTGGTCGTCAATTTTTGGTCCATATCAGATAAACACCTTCGATTTTTTTATTAAAGACCACGAAAAACTCTTATTTTAACATCTTCTCTGCCTGAGTGAATAAGGCCAACTTTCTTCTCTTGCTGACAAAATTCCGCTGCGTAAAACAATCATAATCATTAAAGCGGACAGCATTGAGTATGTCTTTATATAATAAAAGTGAAAGTAAGAGTGGTTTTCTTGCATCTTCATTGACATTATAGACCAATTCTAGCGATTGGTCATAGTACGATTCGGCTATCTCCGCTTCATGTTCCCATAAGTTGATGAAGTCAGAGTTTATGATATGTTCTGCCAGGCTCTCCCTCGTATAGCTATATTTTTCCATAACCGCTCTGGGAAGATAAATTCTGTCATTGGTTAAATCTTCACCAATATCACGCAAGATATTCGTAATTTGCATCGCTGTACCCAATGCGACAGCTTCCTGCTGATATTTTTCGGGTATATCGGTGAGGAGAGGCAGTATCATCAAGCCCACTGTTCCCGCCACATAGTAGCTGTAGTCTTCAAGGTCTTCTTGAGCCTCAGGCTGGGTAAAGGATAAGTCTTTGCTTTGCCCCGTGATCATATCGTAAAAGGGCAAGATATCCATCGGGTAAGTATCAAAAACAACTCGCAAGGCTCTCCAGACAGGATGATCCGCTTCTTCTCCTTTTTCAAAGAATTCCAGCTCGTTTCTCAATAGAATCAGTGCATCCACATCAGATTCTTCATCCACAATATCATCTGCTTTACGACAGAAGGCATAGACCGCATAGACACTCATGGCCTTTTCTTTAGGCAAGGTTGAAAAAGCAGCATAAAAGGATTTGGAATGCTTTTTAATGATCTGCTCACAGTAAGCAAAATCTTCTTTATACTTTTGAAATATAAGAGACGGTTTCTGTTTGTTCATCATCTTTCAACAGCTCCTCCACGGAAAGTTTTGCACTTTGTAGGACGGTCGGCACGCCTGCGCCAGGGTGGATACTGCTGCCGCAGAAATAGAGATTATCAGCATAATCAAACTTGTTGTGAGGACGGAAATAAGCACTTTGGAAAAGCGTCGGTTGTAAGCCGAAGGTGGCGCCATTATAAGCATGGAATTTCTCTTTAAATGTGTGAGGTGTAGAAATTCTCTCAAAACGAATATGGTCTCTCAGATCTTGGAACGGTTCAATATCTGCTAGTTTGTCCAGAATCAATTCGCGGTACCACTGGATGTTTTCTTCTGTCCACTCATTATATAAAGAGAGCTCAGGTACTGGAACGAGTACATACAAAGCTTCGCGGTCTTCAGGCGAGAGTGATGAATCAACTTCTGAGAGATTAAAGACATAAATAGAAGGATCTTCCGGCGGCACACCTGTATCGAAAATGTCAGAAATATTGCGATCAAAATCTTCTGTGATATGGAAAGTGTGCGCTGCTTCAGTGGGATATGCTTTGTCTACACCAAGATAAAGGATGAAACACGAACACGAGTAATCCATCGTATCGATTTTCTCATCTGTATACTTGCCGCGCTGTTCTTCATCTGCAATCAAGTGCTTCACCGCATAAGGGAAGTCTGCGTTCACCATGGTATAGTCAGCAAGAATTTCTTGATCTCCCACGCGAATTCCGATCGCTTCTTTGTTTTCGATTAAGATCTCATCAACCTCTGAATTGAGATGGATCGTTCCACCGAGCTCTTCAAAAAGACGCCCCATTCCCTGTGCCATGGCATACATTCCGCCTTTGATGTGCCAGATCCCGTAGAACATCTCCAACATCGGAATCATATTGTAGAGAGACGGCCCGCTGTGTGGTGAGATTCCAATATAGAGTGTCTGAAAGGCGAACATTTTCTTCAGGTAATCATTTTTAATATACTTACCCATTTCGTTATAGGCATTATCAAAAGTTTTCAAGTTATAAATATCGATCAACCCCTGAGGATTTATGAAATCAGAAAGTTTGCGATAGGATTTATTCAGAATTTTATTTTTCGCCACAAGATAGCGATCATAAATATTAGACATATATCGCATAAAGCCAGCGGCATCTTCTTCTGACTCATTCTCTAAAACTTCCATGAGCTCGACTAAGTCATTGGACAAATTAAACTCTTTGCCGTCTCTGTAAGTCACGCCCATCATCGGATTCAACTTTTTCATTGGGATATAATCCTCTGGATCTCTGCCCGCGTACTCAAAGACTTCATTATAGATCTCAGGAGTCATCACAATTGTAGGCCCTACATCAAAGCGGTAACCTTCTTCTTCAATCTGATACATTTTTCCGCCAATCTTTGAATTTTTTTCATAGAGGTGCACATCGTACCCCTCAGTTTGCAGACGGACTGCTGCTGCCAGCCCCGCTGTCCCTGCACCTACTACATTCACTCTTTTCATCCCCAAATCCTCCCTAGCTCTCTTTTCCTTTTAAGCTTATCAACTGATAAGTTTTTCTGTATGATAGCAAATAAACTTTGAAACTGCAATCTTCATCTTCCCCTCCACTTTAATATTCACTTATGCGCATCTGCTGAAAAAACTGAAGGAGGATGACTTTACTTTGTCGCCAGCTAAATATAGAATAAACTTATACTATTTATCAAGTGATAAGTTCTACTAAAAGGAGAAAAAAATGAATCAAACCAGATCAGCAGTCGTCATCGGCGGAGGGTTAGGCGGTCTTTCGGCAGCTGTGACACTCGCTCAAAATGGCTTCAATGTCTCACTTTACGAAAAAAATAATCACCTCGGCGGTAAGCTCAACCGTTTAGAGAAAGATGGGTTTGGTTTCGATCTAGGACCGTCGATTCTGACAATGAAACCTATCTTTGAAAAACTCTTTGCCCGCAGTCATAAAAAAATGGCAGACTACCTGGAAACAGTGGAAGTAGAAATCCAATGGCGATCCTTCTTCGAAGACGGGACAGTCGTTGACCTGTACAGCGATCTTGAAAAAATGCTGGAAGAAAACCCCGCTCTTCAGATAGAAGACATGGAAGAGTACCGTGATTTTCTCTATTATGCCAAAAGTTTGCATGACGTGACGGAAGAAGGCTATTTCAAAGAAGGATTGGATAACACCTTGGAGATCATCAAACACCATGGTATTTTCGATACTCTGACGAAATTTGATCTGAGACATACGATGTACGAAGGAATTGCAGAAAGGATTGACAATCCTTATCTCAGAGAAGTTTTGGCTTATTTTGCAAAATATGTCGGGTCTTCTCCCTATGATGCACCCGCTATCCTCAATATGATGAGTTATATGCAGCACGATACAGGCATCTGGTATGTCCCAGGTGGGATGGATGGTATCGCCAAAGCGATTGTGAATTTAGGAGAAGAACTAGGAGTTCACTTCCACACCGACAGCGAAGTGGTGAAATTACATCATAAAGATGAGGTGATTTATGCCGCAGAACTCGCAGATGGGACGAAGATTGAGGCAGACTATTTTGTATCTAATATGGAAGTCATTCCTGCCTATGAAAAGCTGCTAGACGAAGAAGATTATTTGTTGGAAGATTTAGAAGAACAGTTCGAGCCGGCTGCTTCTGGTTTAGTCCTTCACCTCGGTGTCGAAGGCGAATATCCACATCTCGCTCATCATAACTTTTTCTTCTCCAAAGATTCGGAAGAGAATTTTGATACTGTCTTCCATGATCATGAACTGCCCGAAGATCCGACGATTTATTTGGTCAATGTCAATAAAACGGACCCCACTCAAACCATTCCCGGACACGAAAATATTAAAATACTGCCTCATATTCCCTATATACCCGATAAACCTTTTACAAGAGAAGCTTACGAAGCTTTCGAAGAACGGGTTTTGAAAAAACTAGAACGGATGGGCTTGACTGATCTGAGAAAAAGAGTGGTCACGCGCGATATCTGGTATCCTGAAGACATTCAAGCAGCCTACTACTCTCATCGCGGAGCCATCTACGGCACAGTGTCTGATCGGAAGAAAAACCGCGGATTCAAACATCCGAAAGAAAGCAAATACTATGATAACCTCTACTTTGTCGGCGGCACGGTGAATCCAGGCGGCGGAATGCCGATGGCGACCTTGAGCGGTCAACAGGTTGTGGAAAAGTTTCTTAAAAAAGAGCGGTAAAAACACCCGTCTTAAAGGAGGAATAGCATGCCTGACACAACATTCAAAAAGGAAATTGAACATATTCAAAAGTTACAGCGTCACTATACACGGAGAGCTGAAGCGAAAGAAGTGAGCAAGCGATTAGAGCTCCTGCAACAGTTCAAAAAACTCTTAAATGCAAATGAAGAGCTTTGGCTGGAAGCCTTACATAAAGACTTGGGAAAGCCTGTTCTGGAAGCTTATGCTACAGAGATGGGTGTTTTGTTAAATGAACTCGACTATATGAAGGAGCATTTACCTGCTTGGATGAAAGTAGAGGTTCACCGTCGCTATTTACTCAGCGGAATCGAAAAAACGACCCTATATCGTGAACCTTATGGCAGTGTTTTAGTCCTCGCTCCTTGGAACTACCCTCTGCAGCTTTCGCTTGCACCGGTCATCGGAGCTCTCTCAGCTGGGAATGGCGTCGTCTTGAAGCCCTCAGAGTCCGCTCCTGCTGTCAGTCGTCTGCTTGCAGAATTAGTTCCGCAATATTTTACAGCCGAGGTCTTTTATGTGGTTCAAGGGGATGATGACACTGCCCGAGCTTTAACTGACTTGCAGTGGGATTTTGTCTTCTTTACAGGTGGTCCGACAGTTGCTCAGGATGTCTATCAGAAAGCAGCTAAATATTTAACGCCTGTTGTTTTAGAGCTGGGCGGCAAGAATCCTTGTATTGTCGATGAAACAGGGTTTACCGAAAATGCTCTTCAAAAAATCATCTGGGGGAAATTCTTGAATGCTGGGCAGACTTGTATTGCACCCGATACGATCTATGTACAAGAAGCTCTCTATGATGATTTTTTAGAGGCAGCCGGCAAACAAATTGTAAGCTTCTACGGAGAGTATCCTCAAGAATCTGATGATTACGCGCGTCTCGTTCATAGCAAACATCTGAGTGGGATGAAAGATTTTCTAAAGGACGGCAATATCTATCATGGCGGTGACATAGATGACGAAGCCCTCTACATGTCTCCTACTTTGATGACAAATATTGAAAAAGACAGCTCCTTAGACAGAGAAGAAATCTTCGGCCCTATTCTCCCTATCGTCCCTTATCAAGAGCTGGAAGAGGTGACAGGGAGATATCAGAAGATGCCTGTCCCTTTGGTGACTTATCTATTTTCTGAAGATCAGAATACTGTAAAATATGTCAGGGACCATTTGGAAAGCGGAACCTTGAGTGTCAATGAAGTCCTCGTCCATGCTTCCAGTCCCAAAGTTCCTTTCGGTGGCAAAGGGCAGAGCGGACTGGGCAACTATCACGGAAGGGCCAGCTTTGAGACTTTTACTTATGTCCGTACGGTCTACGAAAAGCAAACTCTCGTTGACCTGCCCCAGCAGTTTCCGCCTTATGCGGAGGAAGCTTTAGATGCTTTGAGAAGGCTTCGAAGAAGGATTTACTAGAGGAGGATCTGGATGTTAATTATTTACTTAATCGTCTTAATTTTGGCGCTCTTGGGAGGGTTCTTTATTCTTTGGAAGGTGCCTGTTGCTGGCAGAAGGATTCTGCAGAGAGATAAAAGCAAAACGCTCTCCGTCATTATTCCGGCTCGAAATGAAGCGCATAATCTGCCGATTCTATTGCAATCTCTTCAGAAGCAAAAGATAGTGCCACATGAGATTCTCGTAGTGGATGATGATTCAACAGACAAAACAGTAGAAGCTGCCTTAGAATATGGAGCAAGAGTCGTGTCCTTCGATGGCAAAGCAGAGAGCTGGGTAGGGAAATCTGCCGGATCTTTTCATGGCGCAAAAGCCGCAACAGGCGACTACCTGCTCTTTTTAGATGCCGATATCTTTCTGCCTGATACAGACAGTTTAGACACACTCATCAGAGAATTTCAGTCTCTGGATGCCAAAGGGGCTTTATCTATTCAGCCTTACCATGTCATACAACAAGCCTATGAGAATCTGTCGGCCGTATTTAATATCATCGTTCTCGCAGGGATGAATCACTTTTCTTTCTTACAAGAGCGTTTAGAACCTGGTGGGGCATTCGGCCCAGCGCTCTTATGCGACAGAGCCTCCTATTTTGAAATCGGCGGTCACAATAAAAACCGTAAGTCTATCATGCAGAATATGGATTTAGGTAGAGTTTTTATTGAAAATGACCTGCCTCTGCATCTCTATGGCGGGAAAGGTGTCGTTCATTTCAGAATGTACTCGGAAGGATTGAAAGGCTTGATCGAAGGCTGGTCGAAAAATTTTGCGACAGGATCGTCCGTCACTCATCCGTTTATCATGACAAGCTTGATTTTCTGGATCGCTGGCGCCTTCCTCGCTTTTCTTTTCCCCTTCTACTTTCTTATCGCAGGAAGTGAAGTCGGCTTGATTGTCTCACTCATCGGCTACCTTATTTTCTTTCTGCAATTTTACAGAATGGCGCGACTTGCGGGTCACTTTCATATCCTCGCCCTATTCTTTTATCCGATTTTATTTTTAGCTTTTGTCGCGATTTTTATCTGGTCTCTGATCAAGACTAACTTTATCGGCGTAGTGTCTTGGAAAGGCCGTAAAATAGATACCTAGGAGGCTTTTTTAATGTTAATCCATCTTCCCCTGATCTGGCTTATTATAATAAACGCTCTCGCCTGGTACTGTATTCACATGGGTGTCTCTTCTTTTTTTCGGAAAGTACCAGATAAATATTATGCAAAAAAGAAGAAGTGGTATAGACCATTCAGTTGGGAAGATGAGGGAAGAATATGGCAAGAAGTCTTTCGTGTCAAAGAATGGAAAGATTTAGTTCCTGAAGCTTCTTCTTTTGTGGAAGCGGCCTACAGCAAAAAAAGTCTCAAAAATACCAAACCAGAGACGATCAAAAAATTTATTATCGAAACGAAACGCGGCGAAGATGTCCATTGGGCCTCCATGCTGCCAGCTCCTCTCTTTTTTCTTTTCAATCCTCCTTGGGCAGGTGGGCTCATCATCGTGTATGCTCTCCTTTCGAATGTACCTTTTATTATTATTCAACGTTATAACCGACCTCGATTAGAACGGTTATACAAGTTAGCGGTGCGGAAAGAAAGACGACGAAATATGAAACAAAAATAAAAACAGCAACCTCTAAATCCATTATTGAAAATAGGGGTTGCTGTTAATTATGATTTGTTGAATTAGAGTTCCAGAGTATGATTATGCCAACTCAATCTTATTTTTTAACTGAGATGACGAAGTGAAGCAGTATGACCTAAACTCGAATTTAGTTTTTTGCTGAGTTGATTGAATAAGCTTTAATTTCCTCAATTCTCTGCACTTTTTCTTCTGAGTCACCCTTATGAAATATTATTCTGGTTTCAAGACAAATTTGATATTATCGTCTTCTTTTTCGTCAAACATTTCATAGGCACGGGCGGCTTCTTCTAGCGGCATCGTGTGCGTGATAATTTCTGTGGGATCAAATTTTTTTCTTGAATCATCTCAAACAATTCTGGCATAAGGTGAACCACTGGGGCCTGCCCCATCTTGAGAGTGATATTACGGGCAAACAAGTTATTCAACAGGAAATTGTTTGCTGGAGATAAGTAAGCCCCTGTTAACTGAATCGTACCGAATTTTCTGACAGCCATTCCCGCTGTTTCAATCGGGCTGGTCGTCCCTCTCTGTGGACTAATTAAATTGGTGAATTTTTCATCTGTGCGCAGCTCTCCGTCCATTCCAACACAGTCAATAACGATGTCAGCGCCACCATTTGTCATGTCTTTCAAGGTCTGCCCAGGCATTTTCACCTCGTCGAAGTTTAACGTTTCAACACCGATTTTTTGAGCGGAATGCTCCAAGCGGTGGATGACATTGTCTACGGCAATGACGCGTTCTGCACCCTTCATCTTCGTAAAGCGTTGTGTCATCAACCCCACTGGGCCAGAACCTAAGACGATAACGGTATCTCCCTCTTTAACGCCGGCATTCTCTACACTCCACCAAGCCGTTGGAACCACGTCAGATAGAAACAGTACTTTTTCGTCTGGAATGTTGCTGTCTGGAATCACTAAGGAATTGACGTCGGCGTATGGCACGCGCATGAACTCTGCTTGACCGCCATGGATATCCACATTTAAATGGCCGAACCCGAACAGGCCGCCGTAGTCTGTGTGAGAATTTTTGTTGGAGTTGTCACACTGGCTCTCCATATTATTTTGACAATAATAACATTCTCCACAGCTGACGTTGAATGGAACAACAATCCGATCGCCAACTTTCAACTTTTTGACATCTGGACCAACTTCCACCACTTCACCCATCGGCTCGTGGCCCACGACATAATCCTCTTGATCAATCATCAGGTCGCCGTGATGATAGATATGTAAGTCGGAACCACAAATGGCTGTCGCTGTTATTTTAATAATCGCATCCTTTGGATTTACAATAGTGGGGTCAGGTACGGTTGTTACTTCCATCTCTCTCTTGTCTTTATAGGTCACTGCTCGCATCGCTTTTCCTCCTAGAGATTATTTATTATCTTATTAATCAAGGTAGCACAACCCCTTCACCTAAAAAAAGTAAAACGCTTGTTCAGTACTTAAATAAAATAAAAACCTCTTAAAAATTTAGTAATATAGTAAAACTCAAAAGCTAGAGGAAAAAATATAATTTTTGAGATTCACCTCAACAGAGGAAGGGATTTGTGATTAGGTATATGAATGTTCACAATCTTTTTTACAAGAGTACTGACGCCAGTAAATCGTCAAATGTTCTAACGTCTATGTCTCGACCTAGTCCAATTTTAATATGTCCCGCTCTTGTCCATAATTCTACTTCAGAATTTATATCGAATGTACCCGCATTCTCCGTAGACCACATCGTGATTGAGCGATATGGTAATGAATAGATTTCAATTTTCTTGCCGCGTAAACCCTGAGCGTCCCGCACAATCAGTCGCTTATTGGTAAAAATTGCGATATCACGGATCGTTTTGAAGGCCGCTACAGCCTCTTCTCCTGGAACCAATCGTTCATTTATATCTTCTGGCACTTCAGAAGGTGCAGAAAAAGTCCAGTTAGTGTATTTATTTAATTCAGACATAAGAATTCTCCTTTATTAATTTATCGTCACCGTATATAAAACGTATGGATAAATTTTAACCTACGATTCACATTGACTCTATAGTATATTTATATAAAAACAGCCTCCAGTTATCAACTTGGGGCTGTAGATATATTTTTAATTTTTCCTACGTCTAATGATAATTATAATCTCTTAAAGATTTTACAAAATTACAATTAAGGGAAAATTAAATTCCAACTTATTCTCCTACTATCCCATCATTATCACGATCAATCATATAAGGATATAACCAATGATCACTGTAGATTGGCATTGAGTAGCCTGCAGCTTCTGCTTCTGAAATTGTAACTGTACCGTTCCCATTTGCATCTACTGCGGATACGTCTCCCTCAACAGGTACTGGTTCAGCAGGTTGTTCGTTGCTTCTTGAATTATATGGCTTTATTCCCCTTCTTGAGACGGACCTTCTGGTCCAACACTTGAACCATCTACATAATTTATCTCTACACCAGGCGAACGTTAGGTACATAGATGTTAAACAACAGACCTTCTCCATTGACTTCGATGGAAAAGCCTTCCATATAAGCACCGGATGCTAATAAATTATCTCA
>JBHWPB010000085.1:0-10298 GCA_043424675.1 Carnobacteriaceae bacterium
TTCGCGCAGCGACTTTCTCATATTAACTATAAATTACTTCAAATCGTTCGCACACGACAGGTATGTTTTCGTGGAATCTTTGACCAGCTTCCTCCAACTCACGCACAAAAAAATCCTCATGGACTTCACGCCAATATTCCAGAGAGCGGTCGCCCTCTCCTTCTAAATAAGCATGTTCTTCCGTTACTTGGTCAAAAGGGACGATTTCTACAGAGGTGGTGACTGCCACGGCGATTGCTTGTCCTTCACCATTCAAAATAATATTGTAGAGACCGACATAAGGCAGCTCCTCATCCTCTTCGTACATACTGTAATTTGAAGCCGTTGCAGTTTTCGTTCCTTCTAAAACTAACGCTGCCAGTTCACCTGCCATCTCTTTGGAATCGCCAAAAGCCCACGCTTCGTATGTTTCAGGTGCGTCAGGCTGTATTTCTTTAAAATCTTGCCACATTTTTTGAATAGAATTATTACTCGTCATTTTATCCACTCCCTATTTGTTTGAATCCCTTAGTATTTTACTAGAAAGATAATATTACCATTAATACTTTTCAAAGTACTTTCTTTCTAAAAAACATTTTTGTACTTCAGCTTTCCTTTATTTATACATTTTAACCATGGTGACTTCTTCTCTTTTTCTGTTTTTGATTCTTTTTGTAGTAAATTACTACTTGTCTGCTTATAATTCATTAAGAAAGTAGGAGTGAAGCTTTATGAAAAAAATATTTAAGTTACTGTCGTTACTCTCTGTACTACTTATTGTCTCAGCCTGTTCTTCTAATCAAGCAGCAAGTGAAGAGCCGCGTGCTTTCTCTGTGGGCGTTGTGTCGGATTTGAACACAGAAATTTGGGAGTCGGTTGCGCCACGTTTGAAAGAGGAAAAAAATATTGATTTGGAAGTCGTTCAATTTTCAGATTTCGTTCAACCGAATGTGGCTGTAGCGGATGGCGAGATCGATGCGAACCTCTTCCAATATCCAACCACTATTGCTGAATTTAACGAAGGAACAGATTCTGATTTAGTTCCTGCTGCTTATATGTTTGTGGTACCCATTGGTATTTGGGCAGCGGATGGCATCGATTCTCTTGAAGAAGTACCCGAAGGCGCTCAAGTCGCTGTTGTAAATGATCCGATCAATATCGGGAATGCACTGGTACAGATGGAAAACGCGGGGTTAATAGAGTTAGCAGACGATGCAGCTGTCAATCCAACCATCGAAGACATCAGCTCGAACCCCTTAAATCTAGAAGTTGTCCCGCTGCAAGGCTCACAAGTCGCTCGTGCCTTAGGTGACGTGGAGTTATCGATCACGGCAACCAGTATGGCGCTCGATGCTGATCTGGAACCGGAGGAAGCCATTTACATGGAAGACCCCGCATCTGTTGACAATGCCTTTAAGTTAGTCATGGCGGTGCAGTCGAAGCGCGTGGACGACCCTCTGATCCAAGATGTTATCGAAGTCTATCAAAGTGAAGAGACAGCCGAAGCTGCTGCAGAAATATCTGAAAATGCTTATTTTCCTGCTTGGTCTGAAGACGATGCACCTTTAGAAGATTTTGAAGAATTTCAATCCTAAAAACTAATATATATCAAAATCCCGAGGTACTTGTTATCTCAGGATTTTTATTTTTATTTTATTCTGTTGAGAACAACTCCCTGGCCAAGCTTTCTTATTTCTTCATTTACTGATTCGTAATTGAGTTAGAGACCTCTATTGTTGTATGGTATAATTCTTTCGTTCAACAACGATTTCATTGATTAACAAAATAAATACCCAGATTTATTAAGGAGGCTTCACGATGCTTTTTGAAAAAGATGCTGTTTATTATAGTGAACAGATTAAAAATGGTGAGATGACTGTCAGTGAATTGGTGGAAAGAACGATTGAAAATATTGAGACCTTAAATCCTACCCTTAATGCTGTCACATTTAAGTACTACGACGAGGCTCGTCAACAAGCCGAAGCTTATGATGCTCAGCTCACTGCTATGTCAGAAGACGACCGCCAAAAATTGCCTGTATTTTATGGAGTCCCTTTAGTTCTGAAAGACCTTGGACAACAGCTGAAAGGAACAATAGCTGCTTCAGGGTCAGTGCTCCTCAAAGAGAACAAAGCGCTGCAGACGGATGCGGCTGTCCAAAAAGCATTGGACGCTGGTTTCATACCGATTGGGCGCAGCAACGTTCCTGAGTTTGGGTTAAAAACGGTGTCTGATTCTAAATATTTTGGGCTCGTAAAAAACCCCGTGGACTTAACGCGTAATCCGGGAGGTTCAAGTGGAGGTGCAGCAGCCGCTGTAAAATCAGGTATGGTCCCTCTTGCGACAGGAAGTGATGCAGGGGGTTCCATCCGCGTACCCGCAAGTGATACAGGATTAATTGGACTGAAGCCGAGTCGAGGTCGTGTCGCAGATGGCCCGCATGTCTATCGCCGTTTCAATGCCTTATCTACGAATCTCGTTTTCTCTCACTCGGTACGTGACGTCTTTGAATACTTACAGGTGGTACAGCAAGAACAAGTGACCAGCCTGCATCGTCTTCCAGAAATTCAAGAAAAAAGCTTAAAAGCATTAGATCGTCCCTTAAAAATCGCCTATACGAAACAACATCCGCGTGGCCTCGAAAACGGTCCCGAAGCAATGGAAGCTGTCGAGCAAACTATTGATCTGTTACAAGCTTTGGGGCATGAGGTGATCGAAGTAGACTTAGCTGTTGATGGTGATCGCCTGATGGACTTTTACTATGTCACTTTGCTGGTTGAAACAGGACGCCAGCTGTCTGCGATCGAAAAGTCAGGACAAGTTATCGATTTTGAGACGATTGATCCTTTAGCCTGGACCGCTTATAAAGTTGGACCCACTATCCCAGCTTTTGTCTACTCTGAAATGAATGAATTTGTCGATCAATTGTTTGAATACATGGAAACTTTGTATAGGACCTATGATCTCCTGTTAACTCCAGCTGCCTCAGAAGTAGCCGCCAAAAATGATAGCTTCGTTTACTCCAACGACCTATTGGAAAAGATGCGAATGATCGGTAAACAGGAAAATATGTTTGAGGTTGCTAGAGAAGCACTCGATTCGATTTATTTACGCACGCCTTACAGTCAACTGATGAACTTGTCAGGTCAACCGGCCATCAGCTTACCGATTTATGAAAATGCTGAAGGACTTCCGCTGGGGTCACAATTTGCGGCGGCGCGTGGCAATGAATATCTATTGTTGCAACTGGCTAAGCAATTGGAAGAAAAAGGTCATTTGAAGGCACAGACTGTAGAAATTCAGTGAAAATGTCTAAAGAAATAGTAGACTTAGCAGAACTTGGTAAAAAATCATTTTGCGGGGGTTTTTAGTCTTTTCCCACAGGCGGGGAACTATAAACATAAAAATACAGTCTGTGATAATTGGATATCACGGACTGTATTTTTTCTATTTTATTTCAGTAATATTTGTTATTCTTCTTGGACCATTACAAAAAATATTTCAACGTTCTCTTTACCATTGTTTTGACAGTAGTGATCTTCTCCAGCTGGAATATAAGAAAGCTCCCCCGTACCAATTATAAAATCTTCTCCACCGGATTCACCGGTCAGCTGGCCCGAAAGGATAAAAGAGTATTCATGTTCTTCGTGATGGGTATAGCCTTCAGCAGGCAAACGTTCTCCAGGCTCAACTTTTGTCACTCCGAAATTGATAACAGAGGAATGTTGGGTTGTTTCTAACAAGGAAGTCGTTTCACTGATCGGTTGCGGACTTTTATATTTCTTCATTGGATTCCCCCTTCCTTGCAGTCGTTATTTGGTAGTCAAGAGTGTCTGGGTCCACAACCACTCCAAATAATTCTCTGGCTGCTTCTACTGTGTAAAGTTCATTTTTCACATCTCTCGCCACCTTTTCCGGATCACGCATTAAAGGGTCTCCGTATCCTCCACCCGTTCCTGTCACGAAACGGACAGAATCTCCAACATTCAATGGGTAGCGAGCATACATACCAAAGGGACCATCAGTAGTTCCATCTGCCTTGTCAATATAAAAATTATTGGAGGAACCATCCTGTCCTTCTTCTGTCCCCCATGGTTTGAATTTGTGCCGTCCAAAAGTTCCAGTAACCGTCTGTCCATCTGTCAGAGCTTGGTAAGAACGAACAATACCCTTTCCTCCTACGAATTCGCCAGCCCCCGCTCCTCCATCATCCGTATTTAATGAAAATTCATCGACTAAGATTCCATAACGTGTTTCTGCTACTTCTACAGGAACGTTGAAAGTTTCGCCATTCCCAAAGGAAAATTGAGCGGAGTTCCCATCTTTATCGGCGGACGCTCCCCACCCTCCTTGAGTAGGCTCTACAAGCAAGAAGGGAGCATTATTCTCGGGATTCCTTCCAGCCATGACGACTGAACAGACGGAATTGTAGTGTCCCGCAGTCAAGCGATGAGGCGCAATCGGAGCGCATGCTTTCCAGATCAAATTTAAAGAGCCTAGGAAGGTTTCAAAATAATTTGAAACCGGTGCAGGTTTTTCTGCGGACATAATGGACTTGGGATCCACTATAATTTCTAAAGGTCTAAAAATTCCATCGTTCACATCTTGACCAGGATTAGTGATCGATATAAAAATCGATCGAACAGCTGCTACTAAGCCTGAATAAGACGCGTTGACAGGGCCAGGGACTTGAGGGGATGAGCCTCTGAAATCACAGATAAATTGCTCATCAGTGATTGTTACTTTTACTTTAATAGGAAAAGGTCCGTTTCCGATGCCATCGGTGTCTACAAAGTCTTCGGCATAATAGTCGCCCTTTGTTAATTCAGTGAGCGCTTGCAAAGCAATCTGTTCTCCATGGTTGAATTGGTATTCAATCGCTTGTAAAACAGCGTCTTTCGAATAGCGTTCACATAATTCTACAAAACGTTTTTCTCCAATTCGCAAGCCAGCTATTTGGGCCCACATGTCTCCTAAAGATTGCTCCGGTGTACGAACGTTAGAGGCAATCATATCTAAAATTCCCTCATTAATTTCTCCTTGAGCAAATAATTTGATACATGAGAACTGAAGTCCTTCTTGAAAAATATCTGTGGAATCATTAGTAAATGAGCCCGGATCTTTCCCACCCACTTCAGTCCAGTGTGCCTTGTTAGCTGAAAAAGCAATAATTTCCCCTTCAAAGTAAACAGGGAGCACGAGCCCGACATCTGATAAATGCGATCCTCCCCCTTGATAGGGATCGTTAATGATAAAAATATCTCCAGGATGAATACGCCCCTCAAATTTCCGAAGGACTTCTTTCACCATAGAAGACAGCATGCCTACGAAACCAGTAATGCCATTCCCTTGCGTTAATAAATCTCCTTCTGCATCTGTCAATCCTGTCGCATAGTCTAAAGTCTCATAGATAACAGGAGACATAGAAGTACGCGCCACGGTTGTAAACATCTCTTCCCCGATAGCAATGAAAGAATCTTTGATGATTTCTAAAGTAAAAGGTGATAATTTATTTTGGTTGGGCATTAGACTTCCTCCTCTGTTATAACGATTAGGTTTCCGTACTCGTCTCGGTGAACGTTTTGACCTTCTTCGACCACAGTCACCGCTGCTTTTTCTTCGATTAATGTGGGACCTTGAATGACCTCATTTATTGGCAGCTGTTCCCGCTCATAAACATTAGTGTCCACCCAACCTTGGTTTGCAAAATAAACAGGGCGTTTTTCTTTGAAAGCTTCTTCTAAGGTTGTGGCAACATCGATGGGTCTAAGTTCTGGCTTGTCTACATGACCTAAAGCGACTAGATGAAGGGCGACTATCTCAGTTGGTGTCTCTTCTAAACGAAAAGTATAGGTCTTTTCATGGAGGGCGTGGAAGTTTTCAATCACTTTTGTACGAATTCCTTCATCCCACTCACCACTGGGAACGGGAACTTTTACGGCATGTTCTTGTCCAGCATAACGCATGTCTAAAAAACGTTGGAAAGAAATGCGATCTTCTGAAAGTTGATCCTCTCTGAAAGCATCTCGTGCCACTTGTTCCATTCTCTCCCACTCTTGATTGGTTTCAGAGAAGTCAATAGCGTTGAAAAAACGTAAGTAGGTCTGTATATAATCGTTACGTAAATCTGTCATCAACATCCCCCATGCAGCAAATACAGGCGAAGCTTGTGGAATAATGACCTTCTTCATCCCTAACTCACGAGCTAAAGTCGGAGCATGCATCGACCCTCCGCCACCGAAAGCTACCATAGAAAAGTCTTCGGGGTTATGGCCTTTCCGCGTTGAAATTAACTTCAATGCGTTCATCATATTAGAGTTAGCAATCTGAATAATTCCCATCGCGCCTTCTTCTGGACTTGTTCCAAAGGGTTCAGCGACCTGTTCTTTAATCGCTTGCTCGACAGCTTCCATGTCTACATCGTAATCAAAATTTTCGGCTGTTAAACGACCAGCAAGTAATTGAGCATCGGTCGTTGTAGGTTGTTTTCCTCCTTGGTTATAAGCGACGGGCCCTGGGTAAGCTCCTGCACTTTGGGGTCCGACTTTTAAAGCTCCCGCTTGATCCAGCCAAGCAATTGACCCTCCGCCGTTTCCAATCTCTACGATATCTACCACAGGCACCTTGACAGGATAGCCTGCATAGCGTTCTGTTTGTTCGATATGGTAATCCGTCGAAACGTGGACTGCTCCTTCTTCAATCAAAGAACACTTGGCTGTCGTTCCTCCGATATCAAAAGCAATAATATTCTCTTCATCTAATAAATTCCCAAGGTAAGCTGAACCGTAAACTCCGGCGACAGGACCTGATTCGATCAATTGAATCGGTTCTTCTTTCGCATGCTCGAAAGAAGATGTACCTCCGTTCGATTTCATTGCGTATTTTTGCTCAATAGTTGCTTGCTGATCTAAACTTGAATCTAAGGAATTAATGTAAGTAGTCGCAAGCGGTTTCACATATGCGTTCAAGACCGCCGTATTGGTACGTTCATATTCACGGAATTCTTTCGTGATTTCACTTGAAAGTGAGAGGCTGACTTGAGGCCATAATTCACGAATTCTTTCGGCCACTTTTTCTTCGTGGTCAGAATTCTCATAGGAATGCAAGAATGATATGGCAATTGCTTCCACCTTTTCTGCTTTGAACCGGTCAACAATAGCATCCACTTCATTCATATCAAGAGGAGTGACCACCTCACCTTTGTAATTCAGACGCTCGGTGACTTCTTGGCGCAAATAACGCTCTACGAAAGGAGCAGGCTTTTGGTACTGAACATTGAATAAATCTGGACGGTTCCCACGAGCAATTTCTAAAACATCTCGAAACCCTTTTGTTGTAATCAAACCCACTTTTGCTCCCTTACGCTCTGTTAGCGTGTTGATTACCACTGTGGTTCCATGAATAAACATTTCGATCGAGCTTTGGTCTATTTTACTTTCATTTAAAACATTGAGTACCCCTTCTTCAAAAGCTTGAGGTGTCGTTGAAGATTTATTGATCCCAATATTACCCTGATCATCTACATAGACTAAGTCTGTAAATGTTCCTCCAATGTCTGTCGCTGCTCTCATTATTACACTCCTCAATTCATAATCTATAAGATTTCTAAAAATAAAACGCCCCTTGCAAATCACAACTCTTTAAGTGACTTACGAAAGGACGTTTTATTGTATTACTATTCATTATTTAGTTAATAAAAAGATACCACTTAACTCCTCAAATAGCAAGCTTCAACAAGTAATTTATTCATTCAACGCAGATATATATTCTGCGGCATTTTGTCCAGCTACTCGACCAAATACCACAATATCTAATACTGCATTACCGCCAATACGGTTTCCCACCATGGATACCGCCTGTCACTTCTCCCGCTGCATATAAACCTAGGATAGGTGTTGCATCAACTGTGAGGACTTCTGATGCGGTATTGATGGTTAAACCACCCATGGTATGGTGAATCGCTGGAGTGACTGGAATAGCATAGTAAGGACCTTCTTCCCAGGCATTGCTCAGACTCTCGTCCTTGGTCAGCATCGTTTCCAGTTTCAACAGCTTCGTTATAAGATTGAATGGTAGTTTCTAAAGTTCGAGCATCCATATCCAATTCATTGGCTAAAGCTTCAATAGTTTCGCCTTCAACAGCATCTCCATCATCAATATAACCTTGGAGGGACTGGTTGATATCTGCGATATTTTGACTCACTGTGAGGTAAGCTATGCTCTCTGTTTGTTCTAAAATTGCTTCAGAAACCACGTCTCGTGTCTCAAGTTCATCGATGAAACGTTCTCCTTCTTGATTGACTAAAATTCCGCCATCGCCTCGGTCGTAAAGAGCTTGAGATAGCTGCTCTCCTCCTATTTCTAAAGCCCCTAAAATAAGAGAGCCAAAGACAGTGGGCGATTTCTAATTTGTAACATATTTTTTGGTTTCTTGATCCTCTATATCACGGTTAAACAATGTGAACCACAGGAAAAACAAAGCAATATAGAACAGATAGTTATTCATAATAGCACAATCCTTCCTACATTCTTTTCTTAAGCGTGATGCTTTCTCCGTTGATAAAAGATAAAGCCGACGAAGACAAGGACAGCGACGCTGCTGATAATCGCAATCAGCCGAGTCATTCTGATGATGATTTGTCCGAAGTGATACAGAGGGAAGTCTAGGGAGGTTGTCATTAATCCCAAACGATCGACCTCGACTTGAACCTCTCCGTTTTGGCTTCTGATAGTGACATTATCGACACTGACCGTATTGTCTCCCTCTTTGAGATCAATCCATTCAATGTTTTCAATCTGTTCCATTTCATTCAATAATTCTTGTAAACCTGCTACACCAAGATATGGGTGGTAGAAACCAGCAACCATCCCTCCTTCTGTCACCTGGTAAAGGTCTGCTTCCGTCATCATCTCCTCTACCGGAATCTCACTTTCAGGCTGGACATACCCGATCGTTTCTGGCAGCAGGCGCATCCCGTTAAGCATAGTCGGTTTGGACGCATAAGGAGTGGAGTTCATAATCTCCCAATTCTCGTCACTCAACTGTATTTGCCCGACATAAGTTGAAAACATATCCGAAACCACAGTGTAGCCGTGTTGAGACATGGTATAGTGAGGCGCTTCAAAAGCAAGAGGGTAAATGCCATAATTAGTTAATTCTTGGACGCCTCTGGTCAAGCGGTCTTCGATGTAGGTTCTTTCCACCTGTTTGTTTGCTTCCATATAAGCATCATAATCTTCTTGATTCTGGAAATCTTCTGGTGACAAGAGTGTGAAGTCTTCTTCAGGTCCGTGGTAAATAGGCGACTGATGTTCGACGTCCCAAAATTCAAAACCTTCGCCCGTTTCACTCTCTCTAAATTGGTGCGTGTAGCCATGGAGGACCACACTACCACCGTTCGCTTGCATATAACGCAGAGCGTCTAAGACCTCAGGACTATCTCCAAAGTGGTAATCTTTTCCTGTTTCAGAGTTTGTGTAAACAGGAATCACAGCAATCAGATAAGGGATGTCTCTGGCTGCTAATTCTTCTGCAACGTCCATGAGGTGTTCTGGGTCGCTTAAGGGGTGCACGTCCTCTAGACGAATATAAGCCGGAGTGACATCAATCGTTTCTTTGTCAAAGAAAGTATTCAGTGCTTGTGAGAAATAGACCGAATAAGGGGGAAGCAGGGTATCAGAAGCATAGTAATAATTTTTGTCGGAATGCGTAATCAGCGGAAATTGACCCTCCTGGCCTCTCCCCTGGACAAGAGGAGTGGCACTCTCGTCTGAGGTCGTTTCGACAAGAAGATTCGGTTCTATCTCGCGAGTCTTCGCTTCATCTCCGACATAATCAAGCTGGGTGACTACTGCTTCTCCGTCCACTTTTAGGAAGGAGTAACTTTCGCCAAGTTGTTCTATATTATGCCCCATTGCCATCGTCGGTCCTTCAAAGGAAGAGACGACTTGAGAAACTTGTAAAGGCAATGTTGCTTCTGCTTGGCCATAATAAACCAGGTGCGTTTTTCCTTCTAGATCGTTTGGTGTGATTTCTTCACTGCTTTTATAAGTGATATTCTCTGTAAAATGTCCCAGTGCAAGATCGAGTAAGCGTTGATGTTCGTCCACCTCGCCACTTTCTGATGTAAAGATGACCAGTGTCTTGATATCAGGATCAATTTTCATCATATTCTCTTCGACTGCATGTGCCGATTCTCCACTATTTATTAAAAAAGAAAAGAGAGAAAAAATTAAAATAACTAGAAGTTTTCGATTCATGTCCTTACCTCCCCAATGTTTTAAGTCAACATCGTTTCCTTAGCTAGTTGACCTACTCC
>JBHWPB010000086.1:0-2730 GCA_043424675.1 Carnobacteriaceae bacterium
CTGTCCATTCATCCATACTTCTTTTATATTATAATATTCGAGTATCGTATCAGCAAAACCAATATGGTCAGAATCATTGTGGGTTAAAATCAATAAATCGATTGAACCTCCTGCACCTATATAAGAATCTAAATATTTTAATATCTTTCTTTCGCCATCGTTGTAAGGACCGCTATCAATTAAGATATTCGTTCCATCCTGTCCTTGAAGCAATATGGCCTGTCCTTGTCCGACATCTAGAAGATGAATTTGAGCCGGTGACGTGATCGTAGGTGGACCTGTAGGCTGGTCAGAAGCAGGCCTTGTAAAACTTTCTTCTATTCCTTGAAAGAAATCTTGTGCAGCATTCATTAAACCTGTGTTCGAATCTTTTGCATTTCCCAAAAAGTAACCAACAACAAAACTCAAAACAATTAAAATAAGAGTAATAAGGCTGTACCAGCGCTTCTTTTTTTGTTTTTTAGTCATTTTTTTTCTTGCCATTCGCTGATTTTTCCTTTCTCAATTTATATTAAATAAGGCAAAAATAATTGTGCTACGCTAAAATAAATAAAAACACTTGTTAAATCAGTGAAAGTGGTGATGAAAGGACCGCTCGCGACAGCGGGATCAAAACCTAACCTATCTATAAGCCTTGGTACGTAAGTTCCCGCTAGTGTAGAAACTGCCACAGCAAAGATCATTGCGATACCGACAATAAGTCCAAGATAAATATTACTTTTCCAAGTGCCCACGATTCCCAGAGAAAAAATCCCGACAAATAAACCTGTCAATAAACCAATAATAAGTTCGTTGGCAAATAATTTTATTCCAGGCAAATCTTGATTTTCTCTATTTGTCAATCTTCTAATCGCCACGGCTAGAGACTGAGTTCCAGCGTTTCCAGCTGTACCTGTTACTAAAGATATAAAGGAAGCTAAAACAGCCACTTCAGCGACCAATCCTTCATACACACTGATAAGCGACGAAGTCCCTAGACCTAAAAACAATAGAATAATCAGCCAAGGAAGCCTTGCTTTCGCTGCGTCCCACGGCGTGTCATGTCTATCATCAACAGAAACAGCAGCCAAGCCTGAGTAGTCTTCAGCCGCCTCTTCTGAAATAACATCTACGATATCATCCACAGTGATAATTCCTACTAAATGGTTCTTATCATCCAAAACCGGCACCGCTAAAAAGTCATAATCTTGAATTAGATGTGCCACTTCTTCTCTATCATTGTCTACATAGCTAGAGACGACATCAGAATTCATAATATCTTTAATAAGCGTTTCGTCATCGCTGACGACTAAATCGCGAAGAGATACCACTCCAGTGAGATGATTGTTCACATCAGTCACATAAAGATAATAAATCGTCTCTGCGTCTGGTGCATGGTGCTTTAATTTGTTTAATGTTTCTTCAACATTACTTTCTTCATTTAATGATATGAATTCAGTGGTCATAATAGAGCCAGCAGACTCATCTTCATAAGAGAGTAATTGTCTTATCTCTTCTGCATCTGAAGCGTTCATCGTCTCGAGTAATTCTCTTCGCCGTTTCAAATCCAGCTCACCTAATACATCAGCCGCATTATCTTTCTGCATTTCTGTTAACAACGCTGCTGCATAAGGTATATCTAGCTCATAGAAATACTGTTCCACATGAATAGAATCTACTTCTAGAATGTCAAACAAATTAGCCATTTCACGGGGCGTCATGAGATAATAAACCGCTTGACGCTCTTTTGCGTCTAAAGATTCAAACACAATAAGCTGTTCACGTGAATGCAAATTCAGAAATTTCTCGTCAAATTTTTTGTAATCTTTATTTTTCAAATGTGAAATTATTTTTTTCAGTCGTCTGTTTCTCCCGTAATCATTCAATGCCATAACAAGAACCCTCTTTCAGTAACAATTATCATATTTCCATGTCTTCTTCGCTCGTTCCAATAAAAGCATCTTTGACTCGTGTCCAAAAGTGGGTGTGCTGGTACCTTGCGAAGTGGATACGTTCTTTCGCAATTCTAAAGTGGATCGCTTCTAAATCTTGCCCTCTGACATCGAGTTGATCGACTGAGATAATAATATCATCTGATCGTGTCGGCCTTAACACCACCCATTCATCTGGAGGCAGGATCATCGGAGAATCCAAACTGCGATAAACTTTATTATTAATTGAAGCAATTTCTGCGATCTGCATAGCTTCTAGACGAGGGTGCATAACAGCACCTCCTAAGGATTTATTGTAACCTGTTGATCCTGTAGGAGTTGAGATACAGAGCCCATCCCCACGGAAACGCTCGAAATGATTATCTTTAATATAGACATCACAGACAAGCGTTTCATTAACACGTTTAATAGTACCTTCATTCAATGCAATATAATTGAGAGTCTCTCTGTCACCATGAAATTCAAGTTTCATGTCTAAAAGAGGATAACTTACGCTTTCCCCGTTATCATTTAGAAGACTTTCAATCAATCCGTCAAGCTCATACTCTCTCCAATCTGTATAAAACCCTAGGTGTCCTGTATGAATCCCAATAAAGCGGACACGATCTAAAAGATGAGCGTATCTATGAAAAGAAGAGAGTAAGGTTCCATCTCCGCCGATTGAGATAACAATATCCGGTTGGGATTGATCAATCTTTATATCATTTTCCTTTAGCTTGATCTTCAGTTCTTTCGCCAAAAACTGAGAATTTTCAGTGTCATTGTTGACGATACCGATGTTCATTCTATTTCTCCACTA
>JBHWPB010000087.1:0-6381 GCA_043424675.1 Carnobacteriaceae bacterium
TTTGTAGAACATCTCTTACATCGGATGCTAACTCTCTTCCTGATGGCCATGTTACTTTACCCATCTCTTCTCTCACACTTTTTAAGAAATTCATTGTTTTCCTCCTTTATACCATGCTCTCTTAATTTATTTTGTTTCACGGTGCAGCGTATGTTTTTTACAGGTTTTACAATACTTTTTGAGCTCCAAGCGTTCTGTTCGTTTCTTTTCACCTTGGGGCATCGAGTAATTACGTTGTCCACATTCTGTACAAGCCATTGAAAATTTCTTAGTTGCCACATTAAACAGCCCCTTTCTATTCATACTCTAATAGTATAACTTTTCTTGGCAGCTGATGTCAATATTCTCTTTTTATGGTAAAATGGAAGTTGCACCTATGTAAAGGAAAGGATCATTATGGATTTAAATATATTATATGAAGATAATCATTTATTAATGGTAGAAAAACCTGTCAACATTCCTGTCCAAGAAGATGCTTCAGGAGACAAAGACTTCTTGACCCTCTGTAAAGAATATATCAAAGTCAATGAAAATAAACCCGGCAACGTTTATTTAGCGATGGTTCATCGGTTAGATCGACCAGTCGGGGGCGCTATGGTCTTTGCGAAAACCTCCAAGGCTTCTTCGCGTCTTTCAGACCAAGTCCGTCAAAAGAAATTCGACCGTGAATATCTAGCCGTGACCACTTCGCAGCCTGTCCACCCGGAAACGACTTTAACTGACTACTTATACAAAGACCGCAAAGAAAACAAATCTCATGTGGTAGATAAAGGTGTAAGAGACAGCAAGTTCGCCAAGCTCATGTATAAACAGCTTGCAACAGAAGAAGGCTATACCCTTCTGAGTGTCAAGTTGGACACTGGACGTTCTCACCAGATACGTGTTCAGTTAGCTCATAACGGCACACCGATTTTTGGAGACCAGAAGTATAATAAAGAAAGTGTGCCTGGTCAGCAGATTGCTCTGTGGTCACACAAGCTTACAGTCGAGCATCCGACAAAAAAGGAGCCGGTTACAGTCATTTCTCATCCGCCGCAAGCCGAAGAGCCGTGGTTTATGTTTGATTTAGATAAATATCTTAACTAATTATAGCCCCTTAAAAAATGAGGATCTTACTTTCGAAATACCTCGAAAAAGATCCTCATTTTTTTACTATTTTTATTACTTAAGTTGATGAAAAAACTAAAATTCTTGATAATAGCTCGGATCTTGATCAGCCATACGACCCTCATCCGAGGTTAAAGCATTCATTTGGTTCATTTCTTCCTCGGTCAAACTGAAATCAAAGATGTCCAAGTTTTCTTTTTGGCGGCCAGCATGGCTGGACTTTGGAATAGGCAGCACACCCAGTTGTAATTCCCAGCGTAAAATAACTTGCGCAGTCGTCTTTTCATGTTTTTCTGCAATCTCATGAATTGTTTCTTCATTACGTGAATCATTGTTGCGACCAAGCGGACTCCATGCTTGAGTGAGAATCTCTTTTGATGCATCATATTCTCTTTGTTTTTCTTGATTAAAATAAGGATGCAGTTCTACTTGATTAACTACAGGCAGCACTCCTGTTTCTTTTTCCAAACGGTCGATATGTTCCGGCAGAAAATTGCAGACACCAATCGAACGCACTAGTCCAGATTTTTGAGCATCTATTAAGGCATGCCAAGCTTCAATATATTTGTCTTCATTGGGATTCGGCCAATGAATTAAATATAAATCTATGTAATCTAAACCCAGCCTTAAAACCGATTCTTCGATAGTTTTTCTTGCTGCTTCATACTCATGATGGCGCCCCGGTAATTTTGAAGTTACTGTGATCTGGTCACGAGGGACATTGCTGTTTCTAATCGCTCGTCCTACTGCCCCCTCATTTTCATAGTTATATGCAGAGTCAATTAAACGATAACCATTATTAAGAGCCATTTCAATACGACGTACACCACTATTCCCCTGAAGGAGATAAGTTCCGAACCCTACTTTTGGGAGACTAAACCCGTCAGATAAAATATATTGTTCCATATTTGTCCTCCTAAGATTTTTGTGCTTACTACAATAAGATATTCTAATAGTAAGATGAGTCGAAGGCTAATGATAACATCTAAAAGTTATTGGAGCTCGGATTTCATTCATCCATCCTCTATCTTCAAGGAACGAAAAGATAGAAGAGAAACATCAGCTCTACAGCGTACAGTATTATTATTTTCTATTTAAACCAAAAAGCAGAGGCCTCTAAGCCTCTGCTTTTTCCCGTCTGACCACAAGTTTTTGTTCCAAAAGTTACCAGCCGTATTTATTATTTGCGTTTTTTGCGGTCGAAAGTAGTGAAGCCAAGACCAGCGAGAATCGATGCTACACCAAGACCAAGGATGGATGATGATGCACCTGTTTGTGGAAGCGATTCTTCAGCTTCTTCTTCAGATGTTTCAGAGTCAGTGTCAGCACCAACGTCTGCATCAGTATCATCGTCATTGTCATTTACAACGACTTCAGCATTATAAAATTAAAAAGTGTAGTAGTACATTGGATATTGGTCTGTCATGCACTCCTCTTTGGAAGATGGAACTTTCATTCGATTCATGTCTTTCGCGGTCAAGCTGAAATCAGAGATACTCAGGTTTTCTTTTTGGCGCATCGCACGACCAGATTCTGGAATAAGCAGCCTATCAATTCTCAGATTTTATCGAAACAAGAGATGCGACATTGATGTCCAAGCTCGTGTAAAATATGATTAAAGGGGCTGAGCTTATGAATACCACTTATTCAAAGGCAGACTTAAGGTTTGTGCGAATTTACCATATTGTCGGAATCTTTGTCATCTGTATTGCTTCATTCCCCCTGCATTTTTCATATGAATGGTCTGGAGAATCAGCGATAGTAGGTATTTTTACACCTATCAATGAAAGTATCTGGGAGCATTTGAAACTGGTATTTTGGCCTCTCCTTCTTTAGTGGGGCGTTGGGTTTCTCGTTTACCGAGAAAGCAAACATCTGAATCTCACAAAATGGTTGACAGCTATGATGGTTTCAGTTGTCCTCAGTATGCTGATTATCGTCGGCTGGTATTACACTTGGACTTCCGGTCTTGAGATTGAATCCTCGATTATTGACATAGGGTCTTTGTTTTTAGCTGTTCCCATCGCTCAGCTCATAGCCATTCACGTCTATCGCGTCATTGAACCAAAATTGGTTTATCTTATGTTAACTTTCTTTTTCCTTCTCATCCTCGCTGGCATGTTCATCAACTTTACATTCAATACGCCAAATTTTCCCATCTTCATTCCCTCTAACTGACGAACAAGCTATTCTCATTCATTCTATTTAGATAAGCGAGTATATGACTATTTAAGTCTAAAAAACCATCTCGCTATAGTGAAAGTAACTATATGAGATGGTTCTCTTATATGATTTTTTTTGTATCTTTTTTCTCTAGCAAACGTTTTTCGGCATCAAACCAGTACTCTCCTAGAATATAAGGATATTCTTCTCTCATTATCCAGGGTTTGGAGTCTGCGCAATAATGAATAAAGGTGATATTTTCTCTGACCCATCCATGGTTATATTCATCTGGCAGTAAGATGTGTAAGACTTCAAAGACTCTCGGGTCCATATTATATATTTTCCAATCTACCCGTTTCGTGCGATCCTCATAGAGATAATTAAAGATATCCTGATCAGGTAAAACTAATCTATTCTTTTTCTTTGTTATGGTATCGATAACAACTTGCTGATCAGTTTCTTCTCTTAGTTTAGCCAAGTCCATCAATACCACACCAGTGTTATAATATTTTGTAGCTGTTAAATTTCCAAGTCGTAGATTATTAAAGACCTGTATAAAGTTATTCTTAAAATCATAACTTGCTGCCGCAAACCATCCTTCTTCTAGTTCCGTAGTGTAGAGTTCAGAAATATCATTCATACAGATAATATCAGGATCGAGGTATAGGATACGGTCCACCTTTTTTATCAAATAGGGAGCAAAGAGCCAGAGATACATCTCCCAAGTGTAGTGTCGAGTAGTTTTTGCGGTGTCTTGGATCTTTGCGATATCTTCAGAGACATCGTAGACATGCAATCTATTCCCGTACTCATTCACAAGCTCTTCTATTTCTTGAAGCGTTTTCCCTGTCAGTTCTTTATGGATAATGTAAAAATCGAAGCTTCCTACTTCATGAACATCACACAGAGACTGGAGCAGCACCTTCAAGGGAGCTGCATACCCTTCATCTAAAGTAAATAAAATATTCACTCTCATGACCCCCTTTTCTTCATTCTATCATCAAATTTGCCAAGAAACACGAAAAAGAAAGCGGGGACGCTTTCTTTTGAGGTTAATTGAGATTGATAGCTTAGAGACTAGGAAATTCTTTTTTTAATTTTGTATTTACAACGCGCTAAAGCATTGCGGAAACTTTTCTCATCCATCTCGGCCTTTTCTAAACATTCTTCGAGAGTTTGACTTGTCATATAAACTTCAAACACTTTTCGTTCTGTTTTAGAAAAAGATCTCGAGTATCCTGTTAACTTCTCTTCTAAAATAATCATTTCGATAGGATGTGTGCCGTGCTCTGTTTGAAAATATTTATGATCAAAAAAATCTGTCTCCTGCATCTTATCAAAAGATGTAGCGGTTTTGTCTCCTTTTCTCTTCAAGGCATTATCGCGCCTGATGATGGTATTATATCTGTTTTGTAAAGCTTTTCGAAAATATTGCCCTAGGGTAACTCCATGTTTAGAATCGAAATTATCTAGTACTTTATGTAAAACAATTCGTGCCTCCTGAAGAAAATCGTCTCTGTCATAACTTGTCGCAAAATAAGACCGTATCGTCTTTTGGATTAAAAAAATATAACGTTCAAAAAATACTTCCAGCGGATTAACATGGCGGTGTTTATATAGGAATAACAGCTCCTCTTCACTTAGTGACTCGCTCTCAAGTTCTTCACTCATTGCATGCTCCTTTAATATCTTAATTGAAATGTATTCTCAATTAACATCCCAATTATAGGCAAAATAAAGTCTCTCAAGGAGGGCATTCTCTGTATTTTTCAATTCTTATCAATAAAGAACATAAAAGTCTTCTTTTATTAATCAATCATTAATATCTTTACATAATATTTATTTTTCGTCTGATAGATCTGTATTTTTGTTCGGTTCATAAAGCATCTATCAGAAAGTGACATGAAATCTTTCGCTCTTGACACCTTCAAATTTTATGCTAATATAGATTCACCTAAATGAAATGCGAAGAAGAGAAAAAGTAATTTTCTTGTAAAGAAGCAGAGAGCTTGTGGTGGGTGAAAACAAGCCTTTCGAGAAGACGAACACACATCTCAGAGCAAGTTCACCGAATACGAACGCCAAGTAAGTGAACTCGGGAGCGCCCGATATCGCGCTAACGTTTAAAAGAATTGAACGTGACAAGGCAATATATGCGAGTATATTGCGAAGTAAGGTGGAACCGCGTAGATATCTATGCCCTTTGATCTCGATAAAGAGGTCAGAGGGCTTTTTTTATTTACGGCACACCTTTCCATTTTTTTTAGGAGTACATAACACTAGTCTTAAAAATGGAGGAATATAAAATGAAAAAGTGGATGCTGATGTTAGTTGCAATTGCTGCTACATTTTTAGCAGCTTGTGGTAATGGTGAAGAAACCCCAGAAACAGAAGGTACAGCGAATGGTCAAGAGGAGCTCATTGTCGGAATCGACGATACTTTTGCGCCTATGAGCTATCGTGATGAAAATGGCGATATTGTAGGATTCGATGTGGATCTGGCTCAAGCAGCTGGAGAAATTATGGGAGTTCAATTTACTTTCCAGCCGATCGACTGGATTATGAAAGAGACAGAGCTCAATGAAGGCAAGATCGACCTCATCTGGAATGGGTACACGATTACGGAAGAGAGAGAAGAGCTGGTCAATTTCTCAGACCCTTATCTTGAAAACAGTCAGATCATCGTAGTTCCTGCCGACAGTGACATTGAAACGAAAGAAGATTTAGCTGGTAAAACCGTTGCGACCCAACAAGCTTCAGCTACTTTAGATGCCATTGAAGCAGACGAAAGCAACATTGACGAAGAATTCGAAGGCGGCGAACCAGTTCTCTACCCTACTTTCACCGATGTCTTCAATGACTTAGACAGCGGCCGAAGCGATGCGATTATAGCCGACGAGGTGCTCGCACGTTACATCATGGGACAAAAAGGACCAGAAAACTACAAAGTACTTGAAGATGATTTCGGTGATGAACTCTTTGCTGTTGGCATGCGCAAAGAAGATACAGAACTAGAAGCTGAGTTGAATGCGGCACTTGCTGAAATTGAAGAAAATGGTACATATGATGAAATCTATGCAAAATGGTTCGATAATGAGGCTGCAGCTGAAT
>JBHWPB010000088.1:0-12981 GCA_043424675.1 Carnobacteriaceae bacterium
TTAGTGTTCAGCATCACTATGGTCACCTTGTCAAAGATTATATTGAGAAATAATATAGAATGTTGTTATTTTCCTCCTCATGGTAGAATAAGAACACGAGAATGACAATGAAGGAGTTTATATGAAAAAGTTTATTGTAGACAAGAATGAAGAACTATTGAAATATATGCAGGACCAATTTGCCAACTATTCACGCACAAGAGTCAAGAAAATGTTGCAACACGGCCAGTTTATTATTGACGGACGATCGATCACTCAATTCGACCACCCTCTAGAAAAAGGACAAGTCGTCTACGTCCTTTCACAAAGAGAGTCTAAGCAAATTGACTATTTAGAAAATATATCTATTATTTATGAAGATAATGAGCTCGTTGTTATAGAAAAAGAAGCCGGCCTTTTATCCGTGCCGACGGACGATCCGAAACCTGATGAAGACTCTGCCCTCATTCAACTCATGGGTTATCTCAAAGAGATCGACCCTACTGAACAGATCTATTCCGTTCATCGTCTGGATCGTGACACTTCTGGAGTGATGCTCTTCGCTAAAGACAAAGGAATTCAAGAAGCCTTACAAGAAAACTGGTCGGAACTTGTGACAACTCGCGGCTATACAGCTGTAGTCGAAGGAGATTTTTCCCATGAACCAGGGACGTATACCTCCTGGCTTAAAGAATTAGCTAACATGCAGATGATCTCTTCGCAGACAGATAATGGAGGCAAGTTCGCTGAAACCAAATATCGCAAAGTGAAATCTAACGGCGACTATTCCCTTATGGAAGTCGAGTTGGTTACTGGACGTCGCAATCAGATTCGTGTCCACATGAAGGATCTGGGACATCCTGTCGTCGGTGACAGTAAGTACGGCAATAAGTCTAATCCGATTAAGCGTTTGGGGCTTCATGCTTCTAAGTTAGAACTGATTCACCCGATTACCAGAGAAAAATTAACCTTCGAATCTGAAGTTCCCGAAGAGTTCTTGAAATTAGTAAAATAGAGGATCATCAAAAAAGAGGCTTGTCTCCAAGCCTCTTTTTTTGATTATTTAAAGCAGCTTTCTGCTGTTGGGCACATTCTCGTTGCCAGTGCTTTCAAGATTATAAACAGCCGTAGTTTCAACCATCCAGCTTCATCTCCATTGAGCTTTTCATTTCGTAAGGGGCGACATAGATACCTTCACCCGGAATCCATTCACAATAGAAGACGTCTTCTATTTTATTGAACCCTTTTTGTCTAAGATTTTGAAACAGCCATTCCTTATCCCGGTCCATACTCTTCAAGGTTTCCTCTTCGATTCGTCCCTCATCTACCAGGAGAATCGAAGGAACATCCTCCCGATCTTTGCGAATGACGTTGATTTTCCCATCTATTTCCAAGATAGCGTAATTAGCATCGCGCAGAGCGAAACAGTTATTTTGGCGGAGCATAGCGCGCAACTGTTCCAGATCGATCTGATTTTCTTCCAAAACTTTGCGATTGATTTTCCCCTCGCTGATGAGGACAGCGGGCTCGCCTTGCAGAATTTTGGAGACAAAGAAAGTCTTTTTAATCGTATAGTTGATCAAAAAGACCCAGCCTCCCCAAAGCAGCAAACCGTAAAAAACGTTCCAAATTGTGACGTCAGGATCATAGAGAGGACCTTCTAGAATACCCCCCAGCACCAAGAAATAGATCAGATCAAAAGGAGTCAGCTCGGCAGCTGTTTTCTTCCCTATCATACGGAGGATAAGAAAGACAAGAGCCGATCCCAACAACAATTTTAAGGTAATATTGACGTACATATCCATAGGAGTATTCCTTTCCAAAGCACTATTTTTAAAATCTTATAATCAGGTTTTCACACTATATTATAGAGAGTAGAGGGGGTGATTACAATTTAAAAAAGAAAGATTTCACCGTTAAAAGATAAAAAAAGAAACCACTCATCCATTGCTGGAGAGAGTCGTTTCTCTTTTGAGCATCAGTCAGAAATCTTTTGTTCAGCTTTCCTCAGAAAACTTGATGAATTAAAGTTCACTCAAGGCTTCTGCAATTGGAACTTCTCCTGAGGTGACATCGAATTCTGTATTGAGAGTATGATCATTTTTTAAGCTTTCAATAACGACAGAAACAACATCTTCACGTGGTATCTTTAAAGATCGGTCCTCTGTCTCCAAGTACTCTGAAACTTCCACTTTTCCTGTGCCTTTTTCATTCGTTAAACTCGTTGGACGAATAATCGTGTAGGTAAGCCCGCTCTCTAACAACCACGCATCCGCATAATACTTCGCGGCGTGATAGTAGCTCGCTGTTTGAGATTTATTCATACTATAGGACCAGACCTCGCGTCGGTTCGCATTGATCGCACTGATCATGACAAAGCGCTTGACGCCTGTCCGTTTAGCGGCTTCCATCGCTTTGACAGCCCCGTCCAAGTCCACCATCATGGTCTTATCTGCACCTGTCGCTCCACCAGAACCTGCAGCAAAAATGACGGTATCTATCCCATCCATCGCTTCGCCGAGGTGTTTGATATCCTTTTCTAAATCAACTTTTACTGTCTCAATTCCGCGCGCCTGAGCTTCTTTGATCTGGTCGTCTTTACGGTAGCCTGATCTCAAGTTAAAGGTATCATCTCCCTGCATTTTATCTGTCAAAATCCGTCCGATTTGGCCATTTGCGCCAATAAGCAAAACGTTCATTTGTCAATCATCCTTTCAGAAATAGTATAGGAATATTTTTTCAAGCAACTAGGTGACAGGAATCTTTATTGATGGTTTTGAAGAAAAACTTTTACTTCTTCGAGACGGTTTAAGGTTAAGCCAGTAAGGGGAACTTCCTCCTGTATGTCTAAGGCTGCTGTGATAGCTGCCATTAAATCTTTTTTCGCTGTTCCCATCGTCTCGTCATTTCCCCAACTCAAAATATTTTCAAAATTCTCATTGACATAACTGTTGCCCGTGCTGACTTTAATGAATTCACGCATCTGGTCGGCGTGGATACCGTACTGTTCGCCCAAATTCAAACCTTCGACTAAAGCCGTCAGGTTGGCAAAGAGAATCAAATTATTCGTTACTTTAGCGGCCTGCCCCATACCCGGGGCATCGCCCAGTTCAAAGATATTCTCTCCCATCGCCTCGAAATAAGGTCTCATCTTTTGTAAACGTTCTTTCGCTCCAGAAGCCATAAAAGTTAAACTTCCTTCTTGTGCTCCCCATTCGCCTCCGCTGACTGGAGCATCGATAATCTCAATGTCATACTTTTCTGCTTCTTGAGCAATCTCTTGGACTGGTGAAGGCCCGAGCGTGCTCGAGAGAATAACGGTCAAGTCCTCCCGCCCCGATTGGGCAATGCCAGTCTCTCCAAAGAGAACATCTCGCATTTGTTCTTCAGTATTAACGATAGTAAAGATAAACTCATCCGCTGCTTGCGCCACTTCCGTGTTAGATTCTTTCAGTTCAAAGCCTGCTTCTTTAATTCTATCTTTCGTTCCTTGACTGCGTCCAAATGAAGCAATCGTGTACCCGGCTTCTTTTAGATTTTTCGCCATCGGTAATCCCATCTGACCAATTCCAATAAAGCCCACTGTTTCTGTCAAGTATACCTCTCCTTTTTTGGTAAAAATAGCCTTAAAAAACGCTGACATTCGCGAAATGTTTTTGATGTGTCGTTACTTTCATCATAGTATACGAAAGAAATTTTAGCTAACAAACCGTATCATTTGAAATAGTGATAAAAACTGAAGGCCGCTGTTGTTTTAGTAAATGCTACAAAGGCGTTTTAGCTGTTTTTTCATTTAATTAAAGTTAGGATAAGAGTAGATGAGATTTTTAAGTAAACTGCGACTCGACGATAGTTTTCTATTTAAGGAAGGGAGGGTTGAGAGCGATTAAACTCTGACTGATAGTAAATCTGTTAAACATTTGTATGAATCGATTTAGAGGAGGAAGTCGTTCAACTCGTTAAAAACAGAAAGGATGTTTATAAAAAATGAGCAAGAAAAAAGATCAACATAGGCCTACAGGCGATGACAAACAGAAACAAATGGATCAGTACCGCCAGTCAAACACAGGTCCCGATAAAGAAATGACAAGTGACACGGGCTTTAAAATTTCCAATGATCGTTGGAGCCTGCGCGCTGGGAAACGTGGGCCTTTAGTTTCTCAAGATACTCATTTCTACAGAAAACAATCGCGTTTTAACCGTGAGCGTATCCCTGAAAAAGTGGTACATGCAAGAGGTTTTGGCGTTTATGGTGACTTTGAACTGACAAGGTCAATGTCAGAATATACGACAGCTGACTTTTTACAAGAGCCTGGTACAGTCACTCCTGTCTTCAATCGTTTTTCTAATTTTATCGGAAACAAGGGGTCAAAAGATACAGCAGTAGACATCCGTGGTTTCGCGACAAAGTTTTATACCCAAGAAGGAAATTACGATATGCTGGCCTTACAATTTCCAGTCTTTATCATCTCAGATGCCATTAAATTCATGGATGTCACCCATGCCGCCAAACCGAGTCACAGAACACATATTCCGCAAGCGACAACCGCCCACGATCGTTTCTGGGATTATGTGGCTAATAACCAGGAATCTGCTCACATGGTGATGTGGTTGATGTCTCTGAGAGGACGTCCGCGAAGCTGGCGTATGATGGAAGGTTATCCAATAAATACTTTCCGCTTTATCAATAAAGAAGGGAAATCCACCTTTGTCCGTTTTGTATGGAAACCTAAGTTGGGCGTGCACTCCTTGTTACTAGAAGAAGCTAATATTATTGGTGGAGTTGACCCCGATTTCCATCGCCGCGATATCATCGAAGCCATTGAAAAAGGAGCTTATCCGGAATATGACCTTGGTGTCCAGCTCATCCCTGAAGAAGATGAGTTTGCTTATGATTTTGATGTGCTCGACTCTACAAAGTTATGGCCTGAAGAAGAGATTCCTGTAGAAATTATCGGAAAGATGACACTAAATCGCTTGGTTGATGATTTCTTCGCGGAACATGAGCAGTCTTCTTTTGATCCGTCCACGCTTATTCCAGGGATTGGTTTCACTAACGACCCTGTGTTACAAGGAAGAGCCTTTGCTTATCGAGATACAGATTATCACCGCTTGGGAACTGGAAATATCAACGAAATTCCTGTCAATAGACCAATCTCTGACGTCAACACCAACTTCAAAGATAGCTATTCACGTTATCTGGTTGATGACGATTATGTCCAGTATCATGAAAATTCTCTCGCAGACAATTCACCGAAAGAAGTTCCTCAAGAAGAAGGCGCCTATATGCATTACCCAGAAAAAGTAGAGGGTTATCTCACGCGAGAAGCTCCAAGTGAATCCTTCCTGGACTTCTTCTCGCAAGCGCGCCTATTCTGGAACAGTTTAGCTGATTTTGAGAAAAAAGATTTAGTCGATACATTTACTTTCCACTTGCAATATGTTGAGAGCAAGGCGGTCAGAGAGCAGAATGTCGAGATGTGGGCCAATGTGGACGAAGAGATGGCCAATACCCTGGCTGATCGATTGGGAGTAGATCGTCCGACAAACACTCAAGTAGAGGAGTCAAGAACATCTCCTACTATCAGTACGGCTAACACTCCTCATTCGCCTGCCACCAAAAAAGTAGGTGTTTTAATCGGCAACGGCTTTAACGGAGAAGAAGTCAAGAATGTATTGAATATTTTGGAAGAACAAGAGGCATTCGTACACATTGTCAGTGCGAACTTAGGAACGCTGACAGGAGATGACGGCACGGAATTAGAAGTCCAGGAAACATTTAAAATGAAAGATCCTGTACTCTATGATGCGTTTTATATTGTCGGAGGAAAAGCTCAGGATCAGGAGAAGTTCAATCAATACCTGACAGAATTCTACACTGCCGCCTATAAATTCTTTAAACCGATCGGTATGGCATCCACTGCTGAGAATTATATGACTGTTCCAAAAGGAGAGAACCCTACCGGCGTGGTCTTTGCGAAAGATAATGCTGAATTCAGCAGTGATTTCCTAGAAGCCGTGACACAGACACGCTTTTGGGATAGAAAATAATAACGGAAAGAAAGCTCATGATGACAAGAAAGATAAATAAGGATAGAATTTAGCTTTTGGGGGTATAGATATAAAAAACATCCCCACATCAAGCTGACCCTCCCCCAGACGTTAGAGAAAAAGTCTAGCTTCTGGGGTATTTTCATGCTCATGAAACCCAAAGTATTTTGGTCATTGCAAAAGAAATCAGGTATAATAAACTGTAATTGTAAAAATGAGAAACTTTTCAACATGAAACCGTGGTCTAGTTGACTCAGAGCACTCTTCTTTAGAGGCCCCGGTTTCTAAAAAAGTAAGACGTATTTCTATAATATAAACTTGAAGACAGAAAGAGCTATTGAGATCAGTGGATACCAACAGTAAGGTGGAGAGTGAAAGTGAAGAAATTAAATGTGTTAGTTACAGGAATCGGGGGACCTATCGCCCAAGGAATCATGATGGGATTACAGGAGCTGGACAATGTCCGGATTATTGGAGCAGATCGGCGGACACTGACTTCCGGGCATCACCTCTGCGATAAAACCTATGTCATCCCCCGCTACACGCAGTTGTCTGAATACAAAGAAGCGATCTTGGATATCGTTTCTGAAGAAGATATCGCTGCGATTTTCCCCGCACTTCCGCAAGAAATTGAAATTTACCATAGCTTTCGCTCTGAAATAAAAGCAGCCGTCGCTCTTCCAACCAGCGATTATTTTGAAGTACTCCAGAATAAAGTGGCGACTTACAACTACTTAGAAACTCATGATTTAGAGCAGTATGTACCAGAATATTACAGCTTTACTGAAAATCGTGACCTTCGTCAAATTATGGATGAGAGGTTCCATGACAAAACGTATGTGGTAGTGAAAGCAGCCGAAGCTTATGGCGCCATCGGCTCTTCCATTTTAACGGATCGCAAACATTTCTTAAAAGCTGTCAGCCAGAACAAGATAAAATATTTAAATGTAGAAGATTATTATGATATGGCTTCATTTGATGGTAAGGAACGCTTCGTCATGCCCTATTTAAATTCTAAAGAATATAGCGTCGACGTTTATATGCATGAAGGAAGTCTGGTAGTTGCTGTTCCCAGAGAACGCACAGGGATATCTAACGGCATCGTGTTGGAAGGAAAAGTCCTCTACAACGAGGAACTTATCCAAGCTGCTAAAGACATCTCAGAGAAGTTTATCACCAAAGGCTTTGTGAACCTGCAGTTCTTTGAAACAGAAGAAGGTTATAAGCTGACAGATATCAACCCGCGCTTTGCTGGGAGCCAGGTGATGAGCTTGGGAGCAGGTGTAAATTTCCCAGAAATTTTCTTAACATATGAAGTCCTAGAAGAAAAGATGGATATTCATCCGCGCTGGAATACACAGATGTTCCGCTATCGCGTACCAAAATTCTATCATGGTGTGGATGATGATCATTTAAAGTCTTATCACAAAGTTGAAGTGACCAACGATAACACCCCGCCAGAATATGAAGAATAGAAAGAGACGCATCAGAACAAGTAACTTTAATCTTGTTTTGATGCGTCTTTCTTTAGATCATTGTGACTGGTTAGAAATAACCTGTCCTATAACATCTGCTGCCGCTTCAGATCCACCGGCCTCTTTGAAAGTCCGTCCTATTTTTTCAGCATTTTCTATATAGAGCGGATTATTCAAAATCCCACTAACTGCTTCTTGTATCCCTTCAGCATCTTTTACTTTGAGTGGTGCACCTGCACCTACTTCTTGGACCCGTTCAGCAATCATCTCTTCTTCACTGTGGATAGGAGCCAAGACAGAAGGCACCCCAAAATATAAACTTTCACTGATACTATTCATACCAGCATGCGTTAGAAATACATGCGCTTGTTCTAAAAGAGCCAGCTGATCGACCCTTTCAGCTACCTGTATACCTTCTGGGATCTGTCCGAGACTTGCTATATGCGTGTCCGATCCCACCGCCATCACCACTTCTACGTCCAATTCTTCTAAACCAGCGATACATTGTCTATAAAACTCTTCTTTATCATTCAACATCGACCCTAGTGCAATATAAACTAAAGGAAGCGAAGACTCTTTAGGTTCTTGTTCAGGAAGATCAAAAACTGGTCCTACAAAATGAAACTTATCTGAAAAGCTGTCGGATACAGGCTGAAATTCTCTAGAAGTATAGACAACCGTCGGCGTATCATTATCATTTAGAATTAAGTCGATAAAATCTCTGATACTGTTCACTTCAAAGCCTTCTTCCTCCAAATTTTTCATCTTGCGGCTGATGGAAGGGAGTCCCGTTACAACTTGAGACAATTCGTTAAAAGATGGGCTCATTTCTTTAACACACTCTCTGTTAAAAGCTAGCGTAGTTGTCGAGCAGACATAGGGAATTTCTAAATTTTTGGCATAAAGCTGCCCCCAGATCCAGAGAGAATCATAAACGATACAATCTGGTTGAAAGACTTCCAGCTCTCTATAAGCCTTCTCCTTAAAATTCAGGGTCGTATCGATCGCCATCTCCGCAAGTCCTGCCAAGTCTTCCACCAACATGTCCTCTACCTCTGAAGTTTCTACGGTCATATACTCATCACTGGAAACGAAGGTTGCTCCTGTTTCTTCTATCGCTTCCTGAACCATATCAAAGGAAAAATATAAAATTTCATGTCCTCTTTCGATTAATTCCTCTACAACTTTCAGCGTGGGATTGGTATGACCGACAGCGGGCACATTAAAAAAAGCAATTCTGCTCACTTGTTCTCCTCCTTTTCTCTTAGTTCAGTATAGAGAAAACGAGTTTTTTATTGAAGCTGGACTATTTATTTTATAACATTTGACACCTTCAAAAAGCGAGGCTAGCTTGATTTTTTCCCTCGTTTCCATTCTTTCAATAAAAAAAGAAGATATGCTACCTTTGCATATCTTCAGATATCGACTCAATTGATTACTTTATTGCCGCCCTGCCTTTGTGCTTCGAGTAACTTTTGGTTGACTATTGAAATGAGCTGCCCGATTGTTTCATCAAAATTGTAGTCTGTTACTCCTGCACTGATGGTTATAATTCCAGATATTTCAAAAACAGTACTCAATACTTGTTTACGTATCGCTTCTGCTACACGGTAGGCTTCTTCTTCATCTTCTCCATCCAATATTATCATAAAGACCGTTTCACGGAAGCGCCCTGCAAAATGCTCTTCGCTAACGTTATCTTGGATAATTTTGGCCGTCGTTTTCAAAAGACTCTCACTTAAGACGACGCCCACTTCTTCTTCGTATTGCGCATAATTATCTATTCGCAGTAAAATAACCGACTGGGGTTTTTCTCTGTCCTTTAATTTTGTCAGTTCGAGAAGTGTCGCCTGGCGCCCATAGAGAGGAGTTAAGGTATCTCTTTCCATTCTTGTCTTCAGCTCATTATTCGCAACCTTCAGACGTTGTTTTTCTTGTTCTTCTTCGGTGATATCGAATACGATTCCCTTTAAGAATAAGGGTTTTCCATCTTCTGTCCGTTCGGTGACTTTTCCACGATCCTGATAGATTTTCCAGGATCCGTCTAGGGCTTTGATGCGGTACTTCACTTCCCAAACTGGGATTTCGCCGTCGAGGTGGTCTTGCATTTCCTGCATGACGAATTCATAGTCTTCGGGATGTATTTTTTCAGTAAAAAATTCATAAGATACTTGCTCCGGCAGTTCGTTTTTTGTATAACCAAGAGCGGTCGCTTTCAAGGGATTATAAGTTACTTCATTAAGGCTGAAGTCCCAAAACCATTGGCCCAAATTTCCATCCCATCCGAATTCCATATTTTCAGTATCATGAAAGGTGTTCAATAATTCCCTGTTCAGCCGCTTCAGCGACTTGATCTCTTTCAGTAGTTCTTCTTTCGTGCGATTTGCATAACTCTCCATCACATTCCTCCTCTAACTTGTTTATTAAGTTTATGTTAACTGGAGAAATGATTCAATAATTTATCATCAAGTATTAATCGCTTTGTTCCATTTGAAACAGAAAAAGTGATATCCGTTAAAGGTGATGTGGTCTGTCTGGGGTAAGCAAAGCTTGCTTCACTCACTTCCAAAACCGTCTCTCCTCTATCTTTTTCAGTAGCAGCCCGTGACACTCCATAATACTCTTCAACAGCGAGCAGCCCTTCATTTGGAATATCCGTCTTTTGGTAGGCTTCAATGTTGGAAATATTGTCTAAGGAATACCCGGCATGTTCCAAAGCCGTTAGATAGAGAGGTTGCCGCAAGCCAATCTCACTCAACAGATCAGATCGGAGCAATTCATCGACGGTCATATTTCCAACCAGACGCCCCTACTTCATATAAAATTTTTATGAGATGTGTACACTCTTCTACCAAATTTTTTGGCGCTTCCTCTACAAATTGAAAGCCTCGTGATTCAATATCAATCATACGGTGGTGTTCTAATAGAACTTGTCCGTGGGTTTCCATATCTGAAGGTAAATCGACATGGAAAGGAAATTTTTTACGCAACGAGCTAATTGGCGCTACACCAAACATATAGTTTAAAAATTTGTTTGGCTGAGTTAGAATCATGCATGGTCTGTACCCTCTTTGTTCATGCCCTTTAGTAGGATTAAAGTCAACAAAGACTATATCGCCTTGCTTTAGGTCTTTATAGGACTTTTTTTCAGCGCCACTCATAATAATTCTCGGCCTACTGGGTCTCCCCAATCATATTTATCTTCTGTACCTAGAGGTTCCCCATTATAATCTGAAAAGGCTTCCTCAATTGTCTGGGGGTATTTTCTTTTAGGTGTTAAAACAATTTGGTTGTTTGACACTTCAACATTAAATTGAATATTTTCATCTTCAATGTCTAATTCTTTTAATATATCCTTACCAATTCTTATACCATATGAATTACCCCATTGAGTTAAATTTAATTTTTTTGTAAGCATAACTTAGCCTCCTTGATATTTTATGCATCGTAAGTGTATACTTGTATATACAAAATGTCAATTTTTAATATATAAAAAGACAGCTCTTTTTTCAGCTCAGTTTTACCTCGCTACAAAAACTTAAATATTTCACTATTCTATGTCACTTATTTCCTCTATACTAGAAAAAATAGGAGGAAGATATATGACAACTACATACGATTATACGGGAAAAGTCGTTATTGTAACCGGCGGAGGCAGAGGTCTAGGCTTAGGGATCACCAGAGCTTTTGTGAAAACGGGAGCGACAGTGATCATCACAGGGCGGACAGAATCGACCTTGCAGAATGCTGCCGATGAGTTGCGTGAAGAACTGGATGCAGATATCCACTACTATACAGCAGATGGAACGATCGAGAAAAAGGTCCAGGAGGTCATTGCATGGATTTATGAGAAATTCGGACAACTGGACGTATTGGTGAATAACGCTCAGGCAGAAACTCATGGGCCAAAACTTCAAGAACACACCACAGAGACTTTTGATGAAGCGATTCAGACAGGCTTATACGCGACATTCTATTATATGAAATACAGTTTCCCTCTGCTCAAGGAAAGTAAAGGTTCCATCATCAATATGGGATCGGGAGCAGGGATCACAGGGATGGAAGGCTTCGCCCCTTATGCCGCTAATAAAGAAGCGATTCGCGGCTTGACACGTGTCGCTGCTTCAGAGTGGAGCCGAGACGGGATCAACAGCAACACGATCTGTCCAGCCGTGGAAACGCCAGCCTTCTTAGAATGGGCAGAAGATAATCCTGAAGATTATCAAAATATCGTATCCTCTGCGGCACTGCGCCGCTTAGCTGATCCTGAGATTCATGTTGGCGGGACTTGTTTGTTCCTCGCAAGCCCTGAAGGTAAACAATTAACAGGCAGAAACTTCGACGTCGACGGCGGTCAGAACTTGAGGCCATAAATATTTAAAAAATAACTAGTATGTCATTGACGACACGCTAGTTATTTTTAACTTATAAATAGCTATTTCCTCTTCATGCCGTCACTCTATTTTGTTGTCGAATGACTGCCACAATGGCGAGGACAAAAATCAATTGGTTAATGGAACACCTGTAACGATTGATCCTGTGATCCAAGTGATCGGATTTAGATCTAAATTAAATCCGAGAGCTAACACAGAGACGACTAATCCTACAACTACCCTCCCGCTTATCATTTCAATGATCGGTGAAACAATACATATTTAAATTGAGTTTTATCCTACAAAGGGAAACAACCAAGCCATAGGTCGCTAATTCAAATATCATAATCGGCATCATTGGAAAAAGAGGCAGTATCCCGATTAAAATACCACTTAAAAAGGGAGTGATCGCCCCGACGCTTAATGCAAGAAGCAGAGAAATCGTTAACCCAGAAATGAGTATCGGGATATGCATCAGAAGGAAGACGGGTCCTCCATACTAAGGGCGTGAAAAATCATCGGCAACAGAAGGCCGACAGCTACAAGGAAATCTCCTAGAACGAGCTCTCTTGTTTTACTATTCATCTGATTCTCTCTTTTTCAGAAACATAGCGTTTAATCAATTCTATTAATTCGAGTGGGTCGTCAGTTTGTGAGGCGATCTTTTCCATGGGGCATAAATCGGTTTTATCTTGATTTTTGATAATTTTGGTTAATCTTCCATAAGTGACCGGAATATTTGCTTCTTCCAATACATTTTTTGCTGACTCGGAGAGTAAATGAGAATAAATTTCTGAAACCTCTCCGTAAGTCGAGAGTAATGCTGCTGCTTTTCCTGTGACTTGATCAGCTAAGGCACTGTCTTTCAAGAGATGAAGATTTTCCTCCATCAAACTCATCAGAGGTTTAATGCCTTTTTCTTCACTCATATAAACTATTTTATTGTGTTGAACAACGACTAAAGCATAATTATTTTCTATCAATGTTTTTTTAGCTAATTTAATCATGATTTTCTCTTCTTTCACGAATTCTAGAAACCACAAGTTTGGGGTCAGGGTTATACTTTCTCGTGCCAATGCCGGTTCCTTGCTTCACAATACTGT